>HF994062.1 GCA_000436915.1 Prevotella sp. CAG:1092
AGATTATCATCACCGCCAAGCCTATAGCCACACCAGCCGTTGCAATTCTGATGGCAGGCTTCGACACCTTCTGCTTAGCATCCTGTGAGGCAAAAATCCTTTTTGCTATGAATAATGGGAAGTTCATCTCGCTTATTCTTCGTCTTTTCTTCCAGGGTAAGCCTCAAGAGCCTTGCGCAAAACGAGCAACGAGCGCTCAAGGTCGTGCTTCTTGAGCACATAGGCGATACGCACTTGGTTTACGCCAGCACCTGGGGTAGTATAGAAACCAGAGGCAGGAGCCATCATCACAGTCTCGCCCTCGTAGTTGAAGCTCTCCAAACACCAACGGCAGAATTTTTCTGCATCGTCGACAGGAAGCTTAGCCACGGTATAGAAAGCACCCATAGGGATAGGAGAGTAGACACCCGGAATGCGGTTGAGACCATCGATGAGGCATTTGCGTCGCTCAACATACTCATCATACACATCGCGATAGTAGTCTTCAGGAGCATCGAGCGAAGCCTCGGCAACAATCTGACCGATGAGAGGAGGAGAGAGACGAGCCTGGCAGAATTTCATCACGGCAGCTCTAACCTCCTTGTTTTTGGTGATGAGAGCGCCCACACGGATTCCGCACTCAGAATATCGCTTAGACACAGAGTCGATGAGGATAACATTCTGCTCGATGCCTTCGAGATGGCAAGCAGAAATATATGGCGAACCTGTGTAGATATATTCGCGGTAAACCTCGTCGGAGAAGAGGTAGAGGTCGTATTTTTTCACGAGGTCGCGTATCTGGTTCATCTCGCGACGAGTGTAGAGATAGCCAGTAGGGTTGTTAGGGTTGCAAATCATGATGGCACGCGTGCGCTCATTGATAAGCTCTTCAAACTTCTCTACCTTAGGTAGCGAGAATCCCTCTTCGATGGTAGTGGCGATGGTGCGAATCTTTGCACCAGCAGAGATAGCAAACGCCATGTAGTTGGCATAAGCAGGCTCTGGCACAATGATTTCGTCGCCAGGGTTGAGACAGCTCATGAAAGCAAAGAGCACAGCCTCGGAACCACCTGCGGTGATGATGATATCGTCGGCAGAAACATTGATGTTGTATTTCTGATAATATCCCACCAACTTCTGTCTGTATGAAAGATATCCTTGCGAAGGAGAATACTCAAGAATAGTACGGTCAATATTCTTCAAAGCGTCGAGACCCACTTGCGGGGTTGGCAAGTCGGGCTGTCCGATGTTTAGATGATATACTTTTATGCCACGGTTCTTGGCCGCCGCCGCCAAAGGAGCAAGCTTTCTGATTGGCGACTCTGGCATTTCTAATCCGCGTACTGATATTTCTGGCATAGTTTAAAAGTTTTATTTTGAATTGCAAAGGTAGCAATAAATGCCAACAAAAGTGTCTTTTTATTGATTTTTTTGTTTAATCCAATTAAAATTAATACTTTTGCAGTTATATATAAAGCAAACAAATGACATACGATTCTAAACGCGGCATGTATGCCGTATATACTGTAGAGGAGGATGCGCAGCTCTTGGATTGGCTTATAGCAAACCTCAAAGGGCTCAGCCGCAACAAGGTTAAGGACACTCTTCATGGCCGAGGCATCAAGGTGAATGGCAAGATAGTTACTCAGTTTGACTATCCGCTGACTCGGGGTATGAAGATTAGCGTGTCGAAGAGTAAGAAAAACGATACCTTCAAGAGCAGATATGTGAACCTTGTTTACGAGGATCCATATCTCGTGGTGATAGAAAAGAAGCCAGGCATATTGTCGATGGCTGCAGGACATAAGTCGCTCAATGTGAAGACGGTGCTCGACGACTATTTCCGTCAGACCAAGCAGCGCTGCACAGCCCATGTTGTTCATCGCCTCGACCGCGATACTTCAGGTCTGATGGTGTATGCCAAGGATATGCAGACAGAGCAAACTCTGGAGCACGAGTGGCACAATATAGTCTACGACCGCAGATATGTGGCTGTGGTGAGTGGCGAAATGGAGGAAGACGAGGGTACTATTGCCAACTGGCTTAAGGACAATAAGGCGTATGTGACATACTCTTCGCCTGTAGATAATGGCGGAAAGTATGCCGTGACACATTTCCATGTATTAGACCGCACCACAGAACATTCGCTGGTAGAATATAAGCTTGAGACTGGCCGCAAGAATCAGATTCGCGTGCACTCGGCAGATATGAACCATCCTGTGTGTGGCGATGTGAAGTATGGCAATGGCGACGACCCTATACACCGCCTATGCTTGCATGCTTATATGCTGCATTTCTTCCACCCAGTAACTCGCGCTCGTATGGAGTTTGAAACTCCTATACCATCGCAGTTCCGCATGTTGTTCAAATAGAGGAGGAGGGGCGTGTTTAAAATATCTCTCTAATTATTCTCTCTAATTATCATTGTAATTATAAAAAAGAAGATGAATACTGATTTCACATATTATATATATGTGCTCATAGCCATCATAGTGGGCATTGTTGTGATAAAGAAGGTGGCGAGCTGCTTGTTTCGTACCGTTTTCACTATTGCCTTGCTTGTGGTATTGGGTGTGATATATTTTTATTTCTTCCGAGGTTAGGAGGATTCCTTTGATTTTTTTTAGAGTATTAAGACTCGCATATAAACAAAAAAATAGGCTGAACTACGTGCGCGAAGTTCAGCCTATTATTATTTATATAGGTGTAATCCCTTTATATTATATAAGGTGTAATCCTATAGATTAGAGGATTGTCTTAACAGCCTCAAGCATACCCTTTTCCTGGATGAGGTCGAGGTCCTTCTTAACCAACTCTGCAAGACCAGGAACAGCGTGGAGGTCTTCACCCCAAATGTTAGTAGCACCAAGCACACCGTCGGTAACCTTCTGAGTATCGCCAGTAGCCCAAAGCTCCTTCAAGAGGTCCATGATTTCCTGTGCGTCGTTTGGTACGATTTCTGTACCATCCTCACGCTTACCACCCTTGTAGTAAGTGATGATAGCAGCCAAACCGAATACCAAGCCCTGTGGAAGTTCGCCCTTACGCTCAAGGTAAGTCTTAACTCCAGGAAGATCGCGAGCGCAGAACTTAGGGAATGAGTTAAGCATAATGCTTGTTACCTGATGGTCTACGTATGGGTTGTTGAAACGCTCCAATACGTCGGCAGCAAACTTCTGAAGCTCTTCCATAGGCAAGTTCAAAGTCTGCATAAGCTCGTCGAACTGTACCTTGTGGATGTACTTGCCGATAACCTCGTGGTTGCAAGCGTCGCGAACGATGTTGACACCGCTGAGGAATGCAACTGGCGACAATACTGTGTGAGGGCCATTAAGCAATGTAACCTTGCGCTCGTGGTATGGTTTTTCGCTCTCTGCGATGAGAACGTGCAAACCAGCCTTTTCAGCAGGGAATTCTGCGCGAAGCTCTTCGCATGTCATGTTCTCAGCCTTTTCGATAACCCAGAGGTGGAAGATTTCTGCCTGTACAACGAGGTTATCCTTGTAAGAAATCTTCTGCTGAATCTCTGCAATCTCCTTGCGTGGGAATCCTGGAACGATACGGTCTACCAATGTAGCGCAAACATAGCAATAGTTTGTGAACCAGCTCTTGAATCCTTCGTAGTCAGCACTGAGATCCTCTTTCCAAAGTTCGATATACTGATAGATGCACTCCTTGAGGTGGTGACCGTTCAAGAAGATAAGCTCGCAAGGCATGATGATAAGACCCTTCTTAGGATCACCATCAAAGAACTTGTAGCGGTGGAACAACAACTGAACCAACTTGCCAGGGTAGCTGCTGGCAGGAGCATCTGTAAACTTGCACTTGTCGTCGAAAGCGATACCAGCCTCTGTAGTGTTAGAGATTACGAAGCGAATCTCAGGCTGCTCTGCCAAAGCCATGTAAGCCAAATTCTGTGTGTAAGGGTTGATGGCACGGCTGATAACATCGATACGCTCAAGGCTATTTACAGCCTCGCCATTGAGACGACCCTGAAGGTTTACGTGATAGAGGCAGTCCTGACCATTGAGCCAATCTACCATACCGCGCTCAATAGGCTGAACTACTACTACAGAACCATTGAAGTCGGTCTTTTGGTCCATGTTCCATATAATCCAGTCTACGAATGCACGTAGAAAATTACCTTCACCAAATTGGATGATTTTCTCTGGCATTACGCTCTTAGGCGCAGTGCGCTTGTTTAATGCTTTAAGCTCTTTCATGATTTGTTTGAATGATAGTTTTTATTATTTCTTTAATCTGAATGCAAAGTTAATAAAAAACTTCTTACCTGAGCAAATAAAATTATGAAAATCATCCGCAAACCTTTGCGTTTTTATGAATTGTTTAATAAATTGCTATTGACAGTATTCAAAAAACTACCTGCGCATATATTATATAATAGGTATAGAGTAGGGGAAATGTGTATGTTTTATTGATTTTTAAAGATAAGAATCTTTTCTAAAAGGGAAAACCTTTTAAAACAGGAAAATTTGAAAGTTTTCCAAAACAGTTTTGTAAATGCTTGATAATTATAGGATTGACATAAATTAACATGCGAAAAGTTGTCCAAAACGAAAATCTTTCAAGTAAAAAGACTAACTTTGCAATGTGATTAATCTAGTTGTTTTTAATCAATTACTTTATCATAAATTGCTAATCACTTTATAACCATATAGATAAATCAATGATACAGACAGTTGTAAAACGCGACGGAAGAGTCGTGGGCTTTAACGAGCAAAAAATTATGGGTGCCATTCGCAAGGCGATGATGCATACCGACAAAGGCGAGGACCAACAATTGGTTCAAGAAATAACCGACCATATCACGTTCCGTGGAAAGGCTCAGATGACAGTTGAGGCTATCCAGGACATGGTAGAGGTAGAACTCATGAAGAGTAAGCGTAAGGATGTGGCTCAGCGCTATATCCAGTATCGCAATCAGCGAAGCATAGCACGTAAGGCAAAGACTCGTGCTGTGTTCCTCGACATTGTTAATATTAAGAATAATGACGTAACACGTGAAAATGCAAACATGAATGCCGACACTCCTGCCGGTATGATGATGAAGTTTGCGTCGGAGACAACAAAGCCTTTCGTTGACGACTATTTGCTAACAGAAGAAGCCCGCGATGCCGTAAAACATAACTATCTACATATTCACGATAAAGACTATTATCCAACAAAGTCGCTCACTTGCTGTCAGCATCCTCTCGACAATATTCTCGAACATGGCTTTACTGCTGGCCATGGTTCTTCACGTCCTGCAAAGCGCATTGAGACTGCAGCCGTATTGGCTTGTATCTCTTTGGAGTGTGCACAAAACGAGATGCATGGTGGTCAGGCTATTCCTGCCTTCGATTTCTATCTCGCTCCTTTCGTGCGCTCAAGCTATAAAGAAGAGGTGAAGGCATTGGAGCAACTTGCTGGTCGCGACCTTTCACATCTCTATGATGCTCCTATCGCTGACTATATATATAAACCTCTCGACGGTCTTGAGGGCGACGAGCGTTTGATGCAGCATGCTATCAACAAGACTACAGCTCGCGTGCATCAGTCGATGGAGGCTTTCATCCACAACATGAATACCATCCATTCGCGTGGTGGTAACCAGGTAGTGTTCTCATCAATCAACTATGGTACAGATACCTCAGCCGAAGGTCGTTGCATCATGCGTGAGCTCCTTAACTCAACATACGAGGGTGTAGGAAATGGCGAAACAGCTATCTTCCCAATTCAGATTTGGAAGAAGAAGCGTGGCGTTAACTATCTTCCAGAAGACCCTAACTACGACCTCTATGAGTTGGCTTGCAAAGTGACAGCTCGCAGATTCTTCCCTAACTTCCTCAACCTTGATGCTACATTCAACCAACATGAGGAGTGGCGTGCCGACGATCCTAAGCGCTACAAGTATGAGGTGGCTACTATGGGATGCCGCACACGAGTGTTCGAGAATCGCTTCGGACCAAAGACTTCTATTGCTCGTGGTAACCTCTCGTTCTCTACCATCAACATCGTGCGCTTGGCTATCGAGTGCATGAATATTGAGAATAAGGAAGAGCGTATCAGCAAGTTCTTTGCTAAGCTCGACAATATGCTTGAGATTACAGCAAGTCAGCTCGACCATCGTTTCGAATTCCAGAAGTCTGCTTTCGCTAAGCAGTTCCCTCTGCTTATGTCTAAGCTTTGGATTGGTTGCGAAAAACTTAAGCCTACAGACACCTTAGAGTCTGTTATCAATCAGGGCACTCTCGGTATAGGCTTCATTGGTTTGGCAGAATGCTTGAAGGCTCTCGTTGGCAAGCATCATGGTGAGAGCGAGGAAGCACAGGAACTTGGTTTGCGTATCGTTACATACATGCGCGACCGTGCTAATGATTTCTCAGAACGTTATCATCATAACTATAGTGTGCTTGCAACTCCTGCCGAAGGCTTGAGTGGCCGCTTCACTAAGATTGACCGTGCACAGTTTGGCATTATCGAGGGCGTTACAGACCGCGAATATTATACCAACTCTAACCACGTGCCTGTATACTATCATTGCACAGCCCGCCATAAGGCAGAGGTTGAGGCTCCATACCATGACCTTACACGTGGTGGTCACATCTTCTATGTAGAGATTGACGGCGATGCTACCCATAATCCTCAGGTTATTCAGCGCATCGTAGATATGATGGATAAATACAATATGGGCTATGGCTCTGTAAACCACAACCGCAACCGTTGTATGGACTGCGGATATGAGAATGCAGCTGCTCATCTTGACAAATGTCCTAAGTGTGGAGGCACTAATATCGACCGTCTGCAGCGTATCACAGGTTACCTCGTAGGTACCACTGACCGTTGGAACCACGCTAAACTTGCAGAACTCAACGACCGCGTAGTACATGACTAATAATCAAACATTGCGTATCCTCGACATCATCGAGGATACCATGGTTGACGGCACAGGACTGCGAACAAGCATTTATTGTGCGGGTTGTAGACATGAATGTCCTGGCTGTCATAATCCACAGTCGTGGGATTTCAATGCCGGTCATGATATGACTGTTGACGAGATAATGGATATTATCGTTGCCGACCCTTTTGCTGATGTCACCTTTTCGGGTGGTGACCCTATGTACCAGCCAGAAGGCTTCACAGCTCTTGCTAAGGCTATCAAGATGCGCACCAAAAAGAATATATGGTGCTATACAGGTTTTAAGTTTGAGAAACTTGTGAAAGACCCACAACGCTTGCAACTATTAGAGCAGATAGATGTCGTGGTAGATGGTCCGTTCGTAGAGGCGCTTCGCGACCATGACCTTCCTTTCCGAGGTAGTTCTAATCAGAGGATAATAGAAGTGGCAAAGGCATTGGCAGACCCACATTATCTTGAACAATTATAGAAACGTTACTTCATAATTGTAGAATAGATATCATACAATTATAGAATTGATACCATACAAAAATCCCTGCAATACCAATGCGTATTGCAGGGATTTTTATAGTATACGATTCATTTTAAGTTCTTCACTCTTCACTCTCCGTTCTTCACTTACTTTGCCACTTTCTTTCCACCTATTATATATATACCCTTTGGCAGAAGGTCGAAGTCGTAGCCAACCTTGGTGCCATTGATAGAATAGATGGCTTTGTCTTGAGAAGATTTGTCGACAGTATTGATGCCTGTAGAAGCAATCTCCTTGTTGAAGTCGACATATAGTATGCCATTATCGTGAAGATGGATGTTGTAGAGCTTAACCTCGTCTCCTTCTGTCCACCATTGGCTATTAGGAATATTGGCAGACTGCTCGAAAGTAGTCTTTGCTGATATGGTAGAGTCGCCATAGATGTCGCCCAAAAGCTGTGTGCTATATTCTTCGTTTGTTATTTCTTGGTTGCTTACTCTATAGCTGCTTATTAGTTTGCCATCGGCAGGCACCATGCCCATCTTTGGATGTCCTACCACGTTGTTTACATTATTATAGCTTGTAGAGAAATCAGAAGGATTATAGTCTACATGATAAACCATTAGTCCGTCAAGTTTCTGCTTGTTGCTACCAAGTTGGCTGTTCCATCCTTGGTTCTGAATGCGCTGTATGATGAAGTATTCGTCTTTGCCGTCTTGATTATCCGCATAACTGCTGTTTCTGATGCGGTAAGCCTTGCCACCATAATCGATATTCTCCATAGCTAATTGCTGAGGTTGGGTTAGCGTCTCGATGGTGTTCCATCCCATAGCCTCACGCTCCCATGCTGTATAGGCAGTAGGAATCCATCCGTTGTATTTGTAGATGCCGTTGTCCATCACACTCCAATCTTCCATACCCTGATTATCATATATTGATGATGTGAGGGTAGAAGCATAGAAATCAGGAAGACCTAAGCAATGAGAAAACTCGTGGATGAAAAGTCCAAGACCAGTAATAGCAGGTTCGCCATTGAAAGTATTTTCGTTGCCTATAAGTTCGTTGTTTACACCTGCGCGATAAATCTTCTTGCCGTTGTATTCTGCTTGGCTTCTTACGTATGTAGCCTGTGGCCATACGGTATTGTTGGCAGCACCCATGCTCTGACCGTAGCCAGCATAGATGACGTAAACAAGGTCTACGTAGCCATCGTTGTTGCTGTCATAGAGAGAGAAGTCGACAGAATCTTTCACAAGCTCGCAAGCATCAACAACCATTTGGGCTGTTCGCTCGTCGTTGCCCTTAGAGCTTGTTCCGCCATAGTATGTCATATCCTCAGGCAGAGTGACAGGACCAACGATGTCGAACTGAGGAGTGAACTGTCCGTTGCTCATCTCACTAAAATATTGGCGAACGCTACCATAGTTTTTGCTCTCTCTATATCCAAATTCCTCTTGTTTTCCCTCTTCTTTATTAAGATATTGGTTGAACGAGCGCTTAGGGTCTTTGATAGAGAATTTCTTGTCTTGATATTCTGCCAATATCACCAAAGCCTTAGGACTGCCAGTATGTGGAAATATAGCCTGCGAAGAACCCTGTACTGGTTCTCTTCTCATTACGTTAGCTCTGCGTATTTTTTTAGCCTTTGCAAAGAAAGCCTCCTTCGATTCTGTGATAGGAGTAAAGGTGTTGCCAATGCGGTTGAGTATTGTTCCATCGAGCGATGTATACCAGCTGAAGTCTTCGTCGCCATGCTGAAAAACTGTTATGGTTGTACCATCAGGCTGTGTGATCGTTATTGGCATGTTCCATGCCTTTGCAGCCCATGCAGACCCCATGGTGATAGCCATTGCCAATGTAAGGATGGTCTTTTTCATTGTTATATAGTTTTGTTTGTTTTATGATAAGGTTATGCTTATTTCAAAGAAAGATGTTACGTCTCTTTTTCAAAGAGCTTGTGTTATGCTTTGTTCTTTCCAAAGTAGTATTGTCCCTTATGTTTTGTTCTGCTGCCGTATTCTATAGCATGAGTAGGACAATGATGATAGCAATTAAAGCAAGCCATACATGTGCCATCTTGCTTCCATGATGGACTCTCGCCCTCGTGCCATATTATGTTGTCAACGCTGCAAACCTTGGCGCATTTACCACAATGCAGACATTTGTCTTCCGTTACGTGAAAAGGTTTGTCACTAATAAGGTATTTATGGAAGAAGCCACCTATGATGCGGGAGTTTATCCTTGGCCAGTTGCCGATGTCAAGATCTTCATTGCTTGTGGCTCTTTGCAATACGATATTGATAAACTTCTCCAACTTCTTGTCGGCATTGCTAATCTTTAGCTGCTCTTTTTCTTTGGTGTCGACATCCATAAAAGGAAGTCCGACATAGCTTTCGGGCATGATGAGCGAGCAAGAAGAATGAAGAGGAATATTGCGTTCTTTAAGGTCGTTGCGCAAGATGTCGATAGTTTCGCCTATGTTGTCGCCAGCTGTTACGAGCGAATAAACATAGCAGTCTTCAATGTTCTCAACTGTTAGCTGCTCTATGAATTTGCGAACCAAGGTAGGTGGGCGCCAACCATGCACAGGAAAGCATAAGCCTAAGCGTTCGCCTGGTTTCAACTTCAAGTGGTATGGCTTGTTGGCAACGTCTGGTAAGAATACTACTTCGTCGCCCGTCTTTTCAGCCAACTTCTCTACAGCCCATTTGGTATTACCTGTTCCTGAGAAATAAAATATCATGTTGCAAAATTAGTTTAAAAATAATAGACTTCAAAACAAATCTTAGTTTTTTTGCTTTATGATCAGACAAATAGCTTCTTTTTGTAATAGCTGTCTCTATAGCATTCAGCAAACAATCATCTGTCTCTATAGCATTCAGCAAACAATCTCGTTGCTATCTGTTGTCAATCTTCACGGCACATCCATTTATCATGTTTCTTATCTGTGATATCCTTGCCTTTTCGTCGGGACGATATTTCTGATAGTATACGAGAGCCGACTGATAATTGTCGAGTGCTGCTATCCACTCTTGTCTAAACATATGGATGAAGCCTATGCGATAGTAAGCATCAGGCTTTTCGTTGTCGTGGCATAGAGAGAGCATCTTGGTATAGTAGGGCAGAGCCTTAGTATATTCTCCGAGATTGAAATAGCTCTCCGCGCAAGCATAGTTATAGAACGACTGCTCCTGTGGCGAAAACTTCTCAAGTTGCGGAATGGCTTTCGAGAGATATTCTGTAGCCTGCTCATAGTTCCAATCATAATAATAGCACACGCCGATGTAAGCCTTGAAGCGAGGGTTCAGATTATGATTCTTCTCCAGTTTTGTGAAGAGGTTTAGAGCCTCAGAATACTTTCCGCTCTGAAAGTATTCAATAGCCATGCCCAGCTTGTCGGTATCTTTCGATTGCGACAGGCTGGGCTGTATGCTAAGTGTAGTCAATAATATTAATATGTATAATGTCTTTCTCACTTTGTATAGAAGTCAATGACATTTTGCAATATGCGCTTGCAGACATCGCAAAACTCAGGATTCTCGTTGGTGCGCATGCGACAGTCGGGGTAAGCTCTGTATACTCCCTTGAGCGAATATCCAGCACCCTCGTAGAGTCCGGCTTTACTGTCTTTGCCTATCATATCTTCCCACTTGCCGTGGAAGTCAACCTTTGTGGTGATGTTCTTTTCCCATGGCTCTATGTCGTGAGGATACATCGGAATATCTTCGGTCTCGTAGGCATATTCGTCGGCAAGTCCTGCAAAGCTATGGCCAAACTCATGAACCACAACCGGACGATATTTTGGATGGTGCGTCATAGAGAGATTGTAGGAGTTGAGGATTCCTCCGCCACCATATTTCTCAGTATTCACAAGCACTATGATATGCTCGTATGGTGTGCCAGCCAAGAGATTGTGTAAATCCTTGAGATTCAATGTTGTTAGATAGCGGTCGCTATAGAAGGTGTCGAAGTGACTGCTCAAAGCCGTATGCTTCCAAATGCCATTACCAGGCTCGCTTGTTCCGCTGTCAATAGAAGGCGATTTCACAGCCACTATGTTGAATCTCTCTTTCATGCTCTTGAAAGGTTCGTGAGCAAACAAAGCTTCGATGGCAATCTTTGCATCGTTGATGAAAGTTGGCATCTCGTGCTGCTGATAGCCTTCGGCAAGGAAAGCTATGTGTATGCACTTTGTGGTGTCTTTAGCCTGCAAAAGAGTTTCGTAAGGAGTTACGTTGCGCTCACCAATATGGCGAATCAGAATGTCTGAAGGCACCACCTGATGAGTGAGCGAAGCTACTACCTCGCGACGATTGTTGCGAAGGTCGACGGTGATGTCGACAGTATCTTTTGGCATAGGCACCAGGAATACATTCTCGAAAGCCTTGCTTGTGGTTTCAGCCTCAGGATAGCTGAGCCATTCTTGGAAAAGGGTAGAGAAGGAGTTGCGATAAATGGTGTCTCCCGTCTTGTGGTCCTTTACCGTGATTTGACCGTTGCCCTCCATAGGTAGTTCTGCCAGTCGCTTGCGTTTGCCATACCATCGTGGCGACTGCTTTAGTTCGTCTACAGCAATATGTTGCTCTGTGACATTACCCGAGAAACTATAGTCGATTCTAAGTGTTTTATCTACAAAGTAGGTGTTGAAATCCTGTGCTGCTGCATTCATTGCGAATGCAAGCAGCATGGTTGTAATTGTTGTCTTCATAATGATAGTAAATGATGCATTAATGCTCAACTCATTCTGATATTAGTAAACCCTTAGCTTAGTGCCAGGCTTAATCTGATAGTCAGGGCTAAGATGGTTCATCTTATACAGACTCTTTAGTCGGATGCCATACTTCTGAGCAATATCATACATGCTTTCGCCTACCTTTGTTATATGTGGACGATTCTTGTATACTTTTTCTGCATGGCGTCTCTTCTTCTTCAGATATATGATGTCGCCAGCTTTCAGCACATCGCGCTTATTGCGTTCGTTGTATTTTGCCAGCTTTCGCCAACTAAGTTCTGTCTCCTTACCAATGCTCTTAAAGGTATCGCCATTGCGAGCTATAATGTAGTAGTTCTTATTGTACATCTTTATAGGATGCAATGTGCCACCATTTAAAGCAGGACTATCTTCCGATGCGTGCTTAGCCATAAACTTGTCGTAGCCATGAGCACTATCATATTTATAGAGCTTATATAGCTCGATGATGTCGATGAGCTTCTTTGCATAAGCAGGGTTTGTAGCATATCCGCATGCTTTTAGTCCATGTGCCCAGCCCTTATAGTCGGTAATCTTCAGAGAGAATAGTCGGCGGTATCTCTGTGACTGCACGAGGAATTTGCTATGGTCTTCATAACTCTGCCCTGGAGAGTCGTAGGCTCTGAAGCATTCGTTTCGGGCGTCGTCATCGTGATAAGTCTTTCGCCCCTGCCATCCATGACATTTTATGCCGAAATGGTTGTTGCCATTTCGTGCAAGGTCGCTATATCCTGCGCCACTCTCAAATACGCCCTGAGCCAAAGTGATACTTGCCGGAATACGATATTTCAGCATCTGCTCTATGGCCAAGTCTTTATATTGGTTGAAATAGTTCTGATATTTAGCGTTCCATGCCATTTGTCCGTATACAGGAAAAAGGCAGATGAAAGCCAAGGCTACCGAAGATAATATTCTATTCATCAATCGTATCATTTTTTATTTTATGTTTCTCTTCACCATAAACATGCCTATTCTGTGTGAAATTCCGCGAGCATTAATGGTGCGAGCTATGTACATTCCGTTGGGCAGGTTGCTAATGTTCACATATTTATTATATAGTCTTGTCGATATTATTGCCCCTTGCAATGTGGTGAAAACCACCATCTCGCTCTCGCATCCTTGGTCGAGCTCTGGTAGCACCACTATGTTGCCATTGCATGTGAGCAAGCCTCCGATGCTTAGCTTAGCCTTCTCTTCTGATGGCTGCTGCAGAGGCAAACTCTCGTTGCCATATCTGTTCATGGCAGTCACGGCATAATATCTTTTCTTGCCATCTGTGGTTATCGAACAACGATTTAATCTTGTGGCAACGAGGTTGCGAGCGTCGTTGATGTCTACCGGATATTCGTTGCTTGCATAGACGTTATACGTAACGCCTTGTTCGACTACTCGCGACCAGCTTAGCGAGTAGTCGCGTACGTCGATGCGACTAGGCGCTTGAGGCTTAGCGGTAGACTGCCATGTCATAGCCGGTACGAGGGCTTGATATTTGTCGAAATCGTTGGTTGCGAAATCATAGATTCCCTTAGTGTTGTCGGTAAAGAATTTACCACGGAAATAAGCATGTCCCAAACCATATTGTCGAGCTACATGCATTTCGCGAGTAACGTCGCCAATCTCCCATTTTCCCTCTCTTGGCGAAAGGAAATAAATGCCAAGTCCAGGAACAATAGTCTTTCCATAACTTTGCTCTGCCCAGTCGATAGCAAAAGGAAAGAAATTGTTGTCGCGGAAATACATCATCGGATATAGCTGGTCCATAAGACCATTCTTGAGCCAGTTTTGTGCATCTTGACAAACCTTAGTATATGCATTCCAACCATGACTCCAATAGCGCGAAAGATCATCATGCTTGCCAACGGGCGAACAGCTCATCTTTACCCAAGGCTTAAGAGATTTCACTCGGTTAGAGATTTTTCGCACGATGTTTGTAATATACTGTCGGCCTTGGTCTCTTGACACCTTTATATTCCATGTCTCAGGATATCTGATATAGTCGAGATGTATGCCGTCGATATCATAGTTGCGAGTTATCTCTTCACATATATTAGATATGTAGTCGCCAGTAGCAGGATTTTCAGGGTTCATATATCCATCTTCGCCAATTTTCTTTATCAGTCGTGGATATTTTTTTCTTAGTTGTGCACATCCTGTACCCTTCCATTTTCCTACAGGTATCGTCACCACCCAAGCATGCAGCTCCATACCTCGGTTGTGGCATTCCTCAATGGCAAAAGCCAAGGCATCATAGCCTGGACTCACGCCTGGCTTTCCGCTCAAGCATCCATCCCAAGGTTCGTATGCCGAAGGATAAATGGTGGTTGCGCGGATGCGAGTTTGCAAGAGAATGGTATTTATTCCTGCTTTCTGATATTTATCGAGTAGAGTGCGAAACTCTTCTTGTTGTTTTTCTCGGCTTCTGTAGCCTTGTGCGTAGTTATGAGGCCAGTCGAGTCCGCCTATTGTGGTAAGCCAAACAGCCCTTACCTCTCTCTTTGGCAAAGGTTGCGCCAAAGAAGATAACGAGAGAAATGACAAAAAGATGGCTATTATAGTGGTTTTATTCATTATTCTTTCAATTTGTGCACAAAGGTACTCATATTTTTTTTGAATTCAAATAATTTGTTTACTTTTGCATAGTTAATTAAACTTTCAACAGAAAATGATATCATTTACTATTGCCTTATTGGCACTTGTTGTGGGCTATCTGTTCTATGGCAAATTCATAGAGCATGTGATGGGTCCTGACAACAGACTTACACCAGCTGTTGCCAAAGCCGATGGTGTTGACTATATCGTCATGCCTGGTTGGAAAATCTTCATGATTCAATTCTTGAATATTGCTGGCACTGGACCAATCTTCGGCGCTATTATGGGAGCATGGTATGGTCCTGTGGCGTATCTGTGGATAGTATTTGGTTGCATTTTCGCAGGAGCTGTGCACGATTACCTTTCAGGCATGCTGTCTATGCGACATGGTGGAGTAGGATTGCCAGAACTTGTTGGCAAGTATTTGGGCAACACCACCAAGAATGTGATGCTTGTGTTCTCGGTATTGTTGCTCGTCATGGTGGGCGTAGTGTTTGTATACAGTCCTGCCATCATCCTTGAAGGAATATATGGTTCGCGTATGTGGTGGATAGTGGCAATATTTATATACTATATCATCGCAACAATGCTACCTATCGACAAGATTATAGGCAAGATTTATCCCCTCTTTGCATTCTCGTTGCTCTTTATGGCTTTTGCTTTGCTGATAGGCTTCTTCGTGAAGTTGCCAGACATTCCTGAACTATGGAGCAACCTTTCTGATTGCAACTATAACGACAATACTGCATGGCTTGGCACAGGTTCTTTCATGACCAAGAATCCTATCTTCCCATGCCTTTTCATCACTATAGCCTGCGGAGCTATTAGTGGTTTCCATGCCACTCAGAGTCCGCTTATGGCACGTTGCGTGAAGCACGAGAAAATGGGCCGACCAATCTTCTATGGCGCTATGATTACCGAAGGTGTTGTAGCCTTGATTTGGGCAACAGCCTCTATGTATTTCTTCTACTACGGCGGATGGCGCGAGGTTGTTGATGCTGAGACTGTTAACAAGTTTATGCAACAATATGGTACAGAGGGTGGCAAGACACTCGTTCAGTTCTTCGATGCTCCAACAGTAGTGAAGTACATTTGTTCTGGTTGGCTCGGCATGTTTGGCGGCATTCTTGCTTTGCTTGGCGTAGTGGCAGCTCCTATCACAAGTGGCGATACAGCATTCCGTAGCGCACGCCTTATCATAGCAGAGTTCATAGGTTTGGAACAGCACTCTTTGCGCAAGCGTCTGTATATCTGTATTCCTGTATTTGCTGCAGGTCTGTTGTTGCTGTTCTGGCAAAAGAACAATCCTAATGGCTTCAACACTATCTGGCAGTATTTCGGATGGGCAAACCAAACCTTATCGGTATTTACACTATGGACAATAACAGTTTATTTGGTACAACAGAAGAAACCATTCATTGTTACCTTGATACCAGCAGTCTTCATGACCGTAGTTTGCTCTACATTCCTGTTGATATCTAAGCAGGCATTAGGACTAAACGAGACCATAGCCTATAAGGGTAGCGTGGTAGTATTGGTACTATCGCCGGTGTTGTTCTTTGTGTGGTATACAAAGAAAATGAAATAGAATAGCATTATTAACAAAAAGAATTTATAAGCATGAAAAAAACTCTTCTTGCAGCATTGTTTGCTGCGTTTACTTCCTTCTCTGCCTATGCTCAGTTCGAGGTAGATAAAGTTTATATAAGTGGCGCATTATCAGGTTTCAACCTTAACTATTGTGGCTCTAAGGATTTTACTCTCAATATAGATGCCAAGGCGGGATATATGGTTGAGGACAACTGGATGGTTTTGGGTCAGACTTCATATAGTCATAGCGGCTTGAAGGGCGTTTCTGATGCTATCTCTGCAGGTGTTGGCGGACGATATTATATTCAGCAAAATGGTCTGTTCCTTGGCGCCGGAGTGAAATACCTACATGCTAAGCATTTCGACGATTTTATGCCAGGTGTAGAATTGGGCTATGCTTATTTCATCAGCCGTACTGTTACCGTGGAGCCTTCTTTGTATTATGATCAGTCGTTCAAGAATCATGCCGACTATTCTACAATAGGATTCCGCATTGGTGTTGGTATTTATCTATAATAATATAAATGGACCAACAGTTTCCTTCGTTATTGCTTGACAGAGCAGTAGGCGAATTTGCAAAACTTCCAGGCATAGGACGCAAGACAGCTTTGCGTCTTGTGCTTCATTTGTTGAAACAGTCAACAGAAGATGTTGAGGCTTTTGCCGATGCGCTTACCACTATGAAGCATGATGTAAAATATTGCTCGGTTTGCCATAATATTAGTGATACGGATATTTGTCCAATATGCTCAGACCATCGTCGCGATAGTTCGCAGATATGTGTGGTCGAGAATATTCGTGATGTTATGGCTATCGAGAATACCATGCAATATCATGGATTGTATCATGTGCTGGGTGGCATAATCTCGCCTCTTGATGGTGTAGGACCATCGGATATTGAAATAGCTTCGCTTGTTGAGCGTGTGGCTGCAGGTGGAGTGTCGGAAGTGATTTTGGCTTTGAGCCCTACATTGGAAGGCGACACCACCAACTTCTTTATCTCAAAGAAATTGCGACAATACCATGTTAACATCACAGTTATTGCTCGTGGCATCTCTGTAGGCAACGAACTTGAATATGCTGACGAGGTTACGCTCGGACGCTCAATATTAAAACGCACCCCTTATGAACAATGAAAAAATGTGCTCGTAAACTTCAAGCTATAGTATATTCTGCTATAGGATTGTCGTTGTTGATGATAATATTATTTGAAACAGACATTCTTGCACCAGGCTCATGTGGTGGCAATCTGACAGCTGAGTTTTATACTCTCATGGCTGCAGAGCTTATCACTATCTGCGTGGTGCCTTTGGCTTTGTGGATGTTTAGAGCTAAGACTATCAAGCAAAAGCTTATCTCTGGCAAAGAGCATTCTTTGCTTCGCTTTGGCATTTTGCGATTGTCGTTGCTCGTTGTCCCTATGGTTGCCAATACCTTATTATATTATATGTTTATGCTTCCATCGTTTGGCTATATGGCGATAATATTGTTTCTATCAATATTCTTTGTATTCCCATCCATGGAGCGTTGCGTAGGTGATGTAGCAGAATAGTGATTCCATATGTAGGCTTTTTATTGCCTATACTCTCTAAGATATTATAAACATCCATAATTAATAAATGGCAAAACTCTCGATAGTAATTGTAAACTACAATGTCAAACATTACATCTCGCAATGTTTGGATTCTGTCTTCAACTCTTCGCTGAAAGATGTTGAAGTTATTGTTGTTGACAATCATTCGCGCGATGGCTCTGTAGAATACATAAAGAGCAAATACCCGGAAGTAAAGGTTATTGCTTCAAACCATAATCTTGGTTTCGCACGTGGCAACAATCTTGCTCTGCGTTCCATAAAAAGCCAGTATGCGTTGCTATTGAATCCTGATACCATTCTTACTACCGATGTGTTGCAGCGTTCGGTAGATTTTATGGATGCCAATCCTAAATGTGGAGGCTTGGGAGTGTGTATGCTTAATGTCGATGGCACTAAGGCTATGGAGTCGCGACGTGGTTTGCCAACACCGCTAACATCTTTCTATAAGATGATAGGATTATGTAAGCGTTTTCCTAAGCATAAATCTTTTGGACGTTATTATCTTGGATGTTTGCCTTGGGATAAACCGGCTTCTATAGAGGTTATTAGTGGCGCATATTGCATGTTGCGCAAAGAGGCTCTCGACAAGGTTGGATTGCTTGACGAAGATTTCTTTATGTATGGCGAAGATATCGACCTTAGCTATCGTCTGCTCAAGGGTGGTTACGAGAACTGGTATATTCCTGCCACTATGCTTCATTATAAAGGCGAGAGTACTCAGAAATCATCGTTTAGATATGTGCATGTGTTCTATGAGGCTATGCTCATCTTCTTCCGCAAACATTATGGACATCTGTCGTTGATATTTAGCTTGCCGATAAAGTTTGCCATCTATCTCAAGGCTGCATTAACGCTCGTGGGTATGCAACTTGATAATGCCAGAAAGATGCTCGGATTTGTTGATACTCGTTATCATGACACTTCTCGATATTTCTTCCTTGGTAGCGAGTCGTCGCTTAAGGCTTGTCGCAATTTGGCAGAAACAAAAGGTTTGCAGGCGGAGTATTTCGAAGCCACAGCCAATACTGTGCCTAATGGTCATCTTGGCGTGCCTGAGCTGAAACTCGTGAATGGTGTAGACAACTTCATCGTTTACGATCTTGCTTCGTATACCTATGATGATGTGTTACGTATATTTGCATCTTCGCCAAAGGCTAATGTTCAGATGTCGTTCTATCATCCTAAAGAGAATTTGATTATAACAACCCAAGAAGTGCTGAAATAATAAGGTATGGAAAAAATAGTAAGGTTGAGAGCAATAGAACCTGAAGACCTCGAATTGCTCTATCTTATAGAAAACGATATACAATTGTGGAATGTCGGAGCTTCGAATGTTCCTTATTCTCGCTATGTGCTCCATGATTATATTGCCAATACAGCATCGGACATCTATACAGACAAGCAGTTGCGACTTATCGTCGAGAATCATGGTGGGGAAGTGGTTGGTATTGCCGACCTTGTGAATTTCGATCCTCGTAACCTCAGAGCCGAAGTAGGTATCGTAATCATTGATAAGTATCGCAATCATGGTTATGGCACAGCTACTCTTACCCAGTTAATAGATTATGCAACAAACATTCTGAACATCCACCAGCTCTATTCCGTTATTCCGTGCTCAAACGATAAGTCTGTTTCTTTGTTTAATAAACTTGGTTTCAACGAATCTTCTGTACTTAAAGATTGGCTCTGCATATCATCTAAATTTGTTGATGCAGTATTAATGACAAAGATTATTGACTGACACAGATTATGATTATAGTATGCTAAAGATTGTTGGTATCCTATGATTATAGGGTAGTGGAATGGGTAAAAATACCCTATAATATTTGGTTGTTTAAATAAAATCATTTATCTTTGCATACGCTATTGCAAAAGAGGTAGTAAAGTTTTTGCCGATATGGCTCAGTTGGTAGAGCAACGCATTCGTAATGCGTGGGTCCCGGGTTCGAGTCCCGGTATCGGCTCCTCTTTCCAT
>HF994063.1:0-21981 GCA_000436915.1 Prevotella sp. CAG:1092
AATATTTAATGCGTCGGCCCTGCGAAAGCATGCTTCGAGCGATTTATGCTTTCTATCAAATTTATCTTTGCTTACTGGCAAACGTATTTTTGCTTTCTGTCAAATGTACGTTTGTTTACTATCAAATATATTCGTTTTATATGATGAAATCATCATATATCAGACAGCCATTATTTGATTTCCATTATCTCGCACCACCTTGTTGTAGGACATGAGCTTTTGAAGTCGTGCTTTATGGCATCGGCAAACTTTGTGCCTCGCGGATATTGTTGCGAAGACAGGATAACGGTTTCGGTACCATCCACCTTGTTTATTTTATCTACAGCTTTGTCGAGTTGCTGCATGTGGGCGTGGTGGGTGGCATCGAAGGTGAAGAGGTCGGGCTGGATGGCTGAGTTGGGAATAACACCCATTAGTATTACTCCAGCACGCTTGTATTGAATATCCTTGCGGTAGATGCGCGAAAGGCAGACGGTAGCGGCTTTCACTATGTCGATAGTTGAGGAAGATGGAGTGGGGAAGGCAACCTCTGTCATATTCCAATATTGCTCCAGCTCTGGGCGGAAGTGGTTGGAATCAATGAATACACCCACGATATGGGCTACCGACTGCTGACGACGCAACTTCTCTGCACATCTTACTGCAAAGTTGGCAATATGAGTGCGCAAGGTGTCGTAATCGTTGATCATACCATCGAAGCTACGACTGGTGCAGATGCTCTGCTTCTTGGTAGGAACATCATCGGGGATGCAATCTGTACCATTGAGCTCTTGCCATGTGCGCTCAATGACGATATTCTTGAATGTAGAGCGCACCCATGAATCAGAGTGGCTGGCAAAGTCGTATGCTGTTTTTATTCCCATGGCAGTCATGCGAGAGGCATAGCGTCTGCCTATTCCCCAAACTTCGTCGATAGGGTAGAGGGTTTCTGCTTTTGTGCGTCGCTGGTCGTTGTCTATGATGCAGCAATGATTATAACCTGGATATTTCTTTGCGAAATGAGATGCCATTTTAGCCAATGTCTTGGTTGGAGCGATGCCGATGCTTAATGGCATGCCAACAGACTGCAAGACACGGTCGTGAAGCTCTTGTCCCCAAGAGGTGAGTTGGTCAAGACTGAAGCCATCGAGGATGGCAAAGGCTTCGTCGATGGAATAACGGAAACTCTGTGGCGACATCTTGCGGATGATAGACATTACGCGACCTGTGATTTCGCCATATAGCTCGTAGTTGGATGAGAATACAGCTATTTCGGTATTTGGAAACTGCTGCTTGAGTTGATAGTATGGTATGCCAGCTTTAATACCTAATTGTTTAGCCTCTTTGCTACGAGCCACCACGCAACCATCGTTGTTGGAGAGCACAACAACTGGTTTCCCCTCCAAGTCAGGACGGAAAATACGTTCACAACTAACATAGCAGTTGTCGCAATCGCAGATGGCATACCATTTCATGCAGTTATCGTCTCCATTGTTTTATTGTCCATACCACTACACCCCACACACGGAAGTTGTCGTCGGCATCTATTCTAATAGGTGAATAGTTGGGGTTGGCAGGCTTTAGTTCTATATATCCTTCGTCTTTATGGCTGAGGCTTAGGTATTTTATGGTGAACTCGCCATTGACATAAGCCACTATGATATCGCCATCTATGGGCTGTAGAGAACGGTCGATGACAGCGATATCGCCATCGCAGATACCAGCTTCAATCATAGAGTCGCCCGAAACACGACCATAGAAGGTGGCTTCTGGATTCTTTATCAAGTCGTGGTTGAAGTCGAGACTATCGTGTAGATAATCTTCGGCAGGACTTGGGAAACCAGCCTTTATAGTTGGTGCTAAAGAAAGGGCGAGCTTACTTGCGAAGTCGCCCTTTAGAAGAGTAAGTTTAGTCATTTGTGTTCTCAAAAATAGTTTTAATCTTTGAGAGAGTAGGTGATGGTTGTTACCACTCTTACCTTTTTAATATAAGGAGTGTTGGCATCACGGTCGTCGATAGAGAACTGACCTTGGTCAGCCTTTGTGATTTTGTTGAGCTTGCTGTTGCTATTTGTTGCAAACTCCTGTGCTGTAGCCTCGGCATTCTTTATCGCCTCTTGCATCATCTGTGGTTTCATCTTTTTGAAGCCCACATATTCGTAGGTGATACGGTTCTCATATCCTCCATCCAGCACAGCCACACCCTGCTTGAGCAATTCTCCCTGCTTAGCCATGATGCTACGCACAAGCTTCACGTTCTGCGAGGTTACGGTTATGGTAGATGTGATGTTGTAGCGGAAACCACGGTTGTTGTTGCTGTATTGGTCGGCATTGAGGTCGATGACAACAGGGGCGTTGACATTTATCTCATCGTCCTTGATGCCATGCTGCTTCAAGAACGCCTTGACCTTTGCAGTAGTGGTGTTGATGCGTTGGTATAGCTCTGGCAGATCGTTGCCAAGTTCCTTAGTAGGTATTGGCCACGTCACTTTGTCTGCTTCTACCTCCTTTTCAGCCAAGCCTTTTACTGTGACATTTCTGTCTTTATTGGCAAAATCGTCGATACCCCACTTGATGCAGAGACCTAAGAAAGCAATACTCACAGCCAAAATAGCTGCTTGTAGTAATTTCATATCAATTTTCATAGCTCAATATCTTTATATGGTTTATTAATACGCAAATATACATATTATATTTCAACTATGAGAGATATTTAATTTGATTTAAGAAAAAAACATTGATTATTCCGCCTTGTTTGACTTATTAGTTGTAACTTTGCACCCAATAATTCAATAGGCAATTATGTTAGATAAGAATGCAAAAATTTATGTAGCAGGTCATCATGGTTTAGTTGGCTCTGCTATTTGGGCAAATCTTAAAGCTCGCGGGTATAACAATTTGATAGGTAGAAGTCATCGAGAATTAGACCTTACTAATGAAGTGGCAGTAAAAGAATTTTTCGATAAAGAACAGCCAGATGCCGTAGTACTGGCTGCTGCGTTTGTTGGAGGTATTATGGCTAATTCGCTATATCGTGCCGACTTCCTGATGCAGAATATGAAGATGCAATGTAATGTTATTTCTAACGCCTATTCGCATGGTGTTAAGAAGTTGCTCTTCTTGGGCTCTACATGTATATATCCTAAGAATGCTCCTCAGCCAATGAAGGAGGATGCGCTTCTTACTTCAGAACTCGAATATACCAATGAGGAATATGCTATTGCCAAGATTGCAGGATTGAAGATGTGTGAATCTTACAATCTGCAGTATGGTACAAACTATATCGCCGTTATGCCAACCAATTTGTATGGTCCTAACGACAATTTCCATCTTGAGAACTCGCATGTAATGCCAGCCATGATGCGTAAGATATATCTCGCAAAGTTGCTCCACGACGACAACTGGCAGGCTATTCGTGTGGATATGGACAAGCGTCCAATAAATCCTACCGACAAGCTACGTGCTATTATCGGTGAAGGTAATGTGGATGGTAGCAACGACAAGGAGCGCATATTGAAAGCGTTGGCTTATTATGGTATTGAGAATAATAAGGTTACGCTTTGGGGTACAGGTAGCCCATTGCGCGAATTCCTTTGGAGTGAAGATATGGCTGATGCCAGCGTTCACGTGTTGTTGAATGTCGACTTTAGCGATGTTATCGGTATTGAGAAATATTCTTCTGTATTCTATGGTGCAAAGACAGATGGCGCTGTAGATAGAAACAACTCAGAGGGTCGTGGCGGTGCTATTCCATCGTTGGGCGAAATCAGAAACTGTCATATCAATGTTGGTACAGGCAAGGAACTTACTATCAAGGCTTTGGCACAACTCGTTGTTGAGGCTGTAGGCTTCGAGGGTGAAGTGGTTTGGGATGCTACCAAGCCTGACGGCACACCACGTAAGCTTATTGATGTAAGCAAGCTACATTCTTTGGGTTGGACACACAAGGTTGAGATAGAAGACGGTGTGAAGAAACTCTTTGAGTGGTACCAAGACAGTTTGAAGGCGTAAGCCTCGATACTTGACTTGGGATAATTTAACATCTTGAAAATAGCAGTTTCCTACTGAAAGTAGGGGCTGTTATCTTAAAAATGTGTAACTTTGCACATTGCAAACCAATAGATGAGGAGTTGCTCCCTCATTTTAAACAATAATTGTATACAATTTTTTATGGCTGAAACAAAAAAGATTAAGACTGCGTTGGTGTCAGTCTTCCACAAGGATGGTCTTGATGAGCTCCTTGCAAAGTTGAACGCTGAAGGCGTAAAGTTCCTTTCTACAGGAGGTACACAGAAGTTTATCGAATCTTTGGGCTATGAATGTCAGGCTGTTGAGAGCCTCACAACCTATCCTTCAATCTTGGGTGGTCGCGTAAAAACTCTTCACCCAAAGATTTTTGGAGGTATCTTGGCTCGTCGCGACAACGAAGGCGATGTTGATCAGATGGCTCAGTATGAGATTCCTGGTATCGACCTCGTTATCGTAGACCTCTACCCATTCGAGCAGACAGTAGCAAGTGGCGCTTCTGAGGCTGACATCATCGAGAAGATTGACATCGGTGGTATCTCGCTCATCCGTGCTGGAGCAAAGAACTTCAAGGATGTTGTCATCGTGCCAAGCAAGGCAGAGTATGGCGTATTGCTCGACATCCTTAACAAGAAGGGTGCAGAAACCGATATCGAAGACCGCAAAATGTTTGCGGCTCGTGCGTTCGGTGTAAGCAGTCACTATGATACCGCTATTCACGAGTGGTTCGTGAAGTAAGATTGAAGATTTGAGAATCGATTAGGTCGGAGTGGCATAATCGATTCTCGACTTCTCGACAATACTTCGTTTCATTATTACAACAATAAAAAACAGTTTCAATTTCAATGGGATTTTTCTCTTTTATTCAAGAAATAGCAATGGACCTTGGTACTGCTAACACCATCATCATTAGCGATGATAAGATAGTAGTAGACGAGCCTTCCGTTGTAGCACTTGACCGTCGTACCGACAAGATGATTGCTGTTGGTCAGAAGGCAAAGATGATGTACGAGAAGACACACGACAACATTCGTACTATTCGTCCTTTGCGTGATGGTGTTATCGCCGACTTTACTGCCTGCGAGCAGATGATGCGCGGCTTGATAAAGATGGTTCATACAGGTAGTCGCCTGTTCTCGCCATCTTTGCGTATGGTTATTGGTGTTCCTTCAGGTTCTACCGAAGTTGAGCTTCGTGCCGTTCGCGACTCTGCAGAGCATGCTGATGGTCGTGATGTATATCTGATTTTCGAACCTATGGCAGCAGCTATCGGCATTGGTATCGACGTAGAAGCACCAGAGGGCAACATGATTGTTGATATCGGTGGTGGTAGCACCGAGATTGCTGTTATCTCTTTGGGTGGTATCGTTAGCAACAACTCTATTCGTGTTGCAGGCGACGACCTTACAGCAGATATTCAGGAATATATGAGCCGTCAGCACAATGTAAAGGTCAGCGAGCGTATGGCAGAGCGTATTAAGATTCACGTAGGTTCTGCACTTACCGATCTTGGCGATGAGGCTCCTGAGGATTACATTGTACATGGTCCTAACCGTATTACAGCCCTTCCTATGGAGGTTCCTGTATGCTATCAGGAAATTGCACATTGCCTTGATAAGACTGTTGCAAAGATTGAGAATGCTGTGCTCTCAGCTCTTGAGAACACACCACCTGAGCTCTATGCCGATATCGTGAAGAATGGTATCTATCTTAGTGGTGGTGGTGCTTTGCTTCGTGGTCTCGACAAGCGTTTGCAGGATAAGATTAATATTCCTTTCCATATTGCCGAAGATCCATTGCACAGTGTAGCTAAGGGTGCAGGTATAGCTCTCAAGAATGTCGACAGATTCTCGTTCTTGATGCGTTAGTATGCGAAATCTTATAGCATTTATTACAAAAAATTACCATTGGTTCCTCTTCTTGTTGCTTGAGGTCGTTGGCTTTGTGCTACTCTTTAAGTATAATAGCTATCAGGGTAGTGCGTGGCTTTCTACTGCCAATGCCCTAACAGGCAAGGCTTACGAGATAGACTCCGAGGTGGAGGCTTATTTCTCGTTGAAAGACCTGAATACAGAGCTTACTAAGCGTAACATATACCTTGAGCAACAAGTAGAGAGCTTGGGCAATAAACTCTTGGCGACAAAGGCTGATAGCGCCATGGCAAAGCAAAAGCAGATAGCTCAGCTTTCTGCTTATAAACTTATATCTGCCAAGGTTGTCAGCAATACCGTAAACAAGCGCGATAACTTTATCACTATCGACCGTGGACGTGTGGATGGTGTGAAAGATGGTATGGGTGTGGTAGCAGGAACAGGCGTCGTAGGTATCGTTTATCTTACGTCTGATCATTATTCTGTTGTTATCCCAGTATTGAGTTCTAAGTCGAGCATCAGCTGTTCGCTGCAAGGTAGAGGATATTTTGGCTATCTGCATTGGACGGGTGGTAGTCCTCGCTATGCTTGGCTTGATGATGTGCCACGTCATGCTACCTTCCGACTATATGATAAGGTAGTTACTAATGGTTATTCTGCGGTATTCCCATCAGGTGTTCTTGTCGGCAAGGTGTTGCATGTATACAATTCTCCCGATGGCTTGGCTTATCGCGTGCAGGTGGAACTGGCAACCGACTTTGCTAAGTTGCGCGATGTTTGCGTGATAGACAATGCTCTTTTGGAAGAACAACTTGATGTGGTGCGTGCTGCAAGAGATTCTATGAAGTTAAAAGAATGATAAAGTAGGGATAGAATATGAATATGAATTTTGTATCACAGATACTATTATGCCTCGTTCTACTTATAGTTCAGGCATTGGTACTGAATAATATCCATCTATTTGGCTTTGCTACCCCTCTGTTGTATGTGTATACTGTGATATGTATGCGCCGCAACTTTCCAAGATGGGCTGCGCTTGTCATCTCTTTTCTTTTAGGGCTTGGCATCGACATATTCTCCAACACTCCTGGTGTTGCTGCATGTTCGCTCACATTGCTGGCTTTTGTACAACCATTGTTGCTTTCGTTGTTCTTGCCTCGCGATAGTGCCGACGACTTCTTGCCTACCATCTATTCGCTTGGCGTGGCAAAATATATCAACTATGCTTTTATTGCTACATTATTATATTGTGTAGTGTTCTATACTCTCGAAATGTTCAATTTCTTTAATTGGATATTGTGGCTTGAATGCGTAGGTGGCAGCACGTTGATAACTCTGCTCATACTTGTCGTTGTAGACAATATGAGAAGGAAATAGCCTATTAGTTTTTCTACAAAAACACATATAATTTATACAATTCAGCCAACTTGAAGAATTATAACCTTGATAAGCGCAGATATGTTATAAGCGGAGTGGCGATAGCTATTGTTGTCGTCTATATCATCCGCTTGTTTACATTGCAGTTGTTGAGTGATGACTACAAGAAGAATGCTGACTCTAATGCTTTCTTAAAGAAAGTGGAGTTTCCTTCGCGTGGTGTCATTCGCGACCGCCATGGAAAGTTGCTTGTTTATAACCAGCCTTCATACGATATCATGGTTGTGACGAACGAAGCTAAGGGACATATAGATACCTTAGAGTTCTGCGAAGCTTTGGGCATCACTAAAGAGTATTTCATAAAGCGTATGGATGCCATAAAGGATCGCAGCAAGAATCCTGGTTATTCTCGTTTTACTCCACAGCTCTTCATGACTCAACTTGCTGATCGAGAGTATAGTGTGTTCCAAGAAAAGTTGTTCCGCTTTCCTGGATTTTCAATACAAAAGCGTAGCATCCGACAATATGAATATCCTTATGCTGCTCATGTTCTTGGAGATGTAGCTGAGGTTTCGCAAGCAAATATTGATGAAGACGACTATTATCAGCCTGGCGACTATATCGGAAAGTCGGGAATAGAGAAATCGTATGAGAAGTATCTGCGAGGTGAAAAGGGTATGCAGATTATGCTTCGCGATGCTCGTGGACGTATTCAAGGAAAGTATCATAATGGTGCTCTCGACAGAAAACCTATAGCAGGTAAAGACCTTACGCTAAGCATAGACTTAAATCTTCAAGCTCTTGGCGAACGACTACTCGAAGGCAAGAAGGGAGCTATAGTTGCAATAGAGCCTTCAACTGGCGAGGTGCTTGCTATGGTGTCGGCACCTACCTACGACCCACGAATGCTTGTTGGACGCAACAGAGGTAAGGCACATCGCATGCTGTCGCGCGACAACTGGACGCCACTTCTCAATCGTGCTATCATGGGTCAATATCCTCCAGGCTCTACTTTCAAAACCTCGCAGGGTTTGACTTTCCTTACAGAAGGCATCATAACTCCAGCCACAAGTTTCCCTTGTGCTCATGGCTTCTCTTATCGTGGACTCCATGTTGGCTGTCATAGCCATTCGTCTCCACTTAGCCTTGTGCCTGCCGTGCAAACATCATGTAATGCTTTCTTCTGTTGGGGACTCTACTATATGATGGGCAACAGAAAGAAATATCCAACTGTGCAGACTGCTATGGACACATGGCGCGACTATATGGTGAGCATGGGATTTGGATATAAGCTTGGTATCGACCTCCCGGGTGAAAAGCGAGGACTGATACCTAACTCTAAATTCTATGATAAGGCATACAAGGGCTCATGGAATGGTCTTACCATCATCAGTATCTCTATCGGACAGGGTGAGGTGAACCTTACGCCGCTGCAGATAGCAAACCTTGGTGCTACTATTGCCAATCGCGGATATTATATGGTACCACATGTGGTGAAGGGTATTACAGATACTCCTATCGACACCACTTTCACACGTAAGCACTATACTAAAGCCAACCGTAAGGCGTACGACTATATAGTATGGGGTATGCGAAATGCCGTATTGGGTGGTACATGTAAGGCTCTTGCAAATAGCGATATTCCAATATGCGGTAAGACAGGTACTGCTCAGAACCGCGGACAAGACCACTCTGTATTCATGGGCTTCGCTCCTATGGAAAATCCAAAGATAGCGATAGCAGTATATGTAGAGAATGGTGGATTTGGTGCTGAATTTGGAGTACCTATAGGCGGACTCATGATAGAACAATATATTCATGGTAAACTAACTGAAGCACAAAAACGACGTGCTGAGGAAATACAAAAAAGAAGAATAGGATATGGTCCAAGAAACTAATGGAAGAAAAACAGGATTATTGGCAAGTCTCGACTGGTGGACAATAGCTATCTATGTAGCGCTCCTCATATTTGGATGGGTGAGCGTATGTGGTGCGAGCTATACCTTTGGAGATACCGATATCTTTAGCCTCTCTACACGTTCTGGTATGCAGATTGTGTGGATGGCAACATCCATTATTCTTGGTTTCGTTATCCTGATGCTCGACGACCGATTCTACGACACCTTCTCGTATGTCATCTACGGAGTGTTGCTATTGTTGCTCTTTGCCACGATATTCAATCCTCATGAGATAAAAGGTTCGCGCTCATGGCTTGTGCTTGGTCCTATACACGTGCAACCGGCAGAGTTTGCTAAGTTTGCTACGGCATTGGCTGTGGCAAAGTTTATGAGTACCTATGGCTTTGATATGCAGAATTGGAAGCATTTTGCTGCAGCCTTAGCAATAGTAGTATTGCCTATGCTCTTTATTGTGGCACAGAAGGAAACGGGTTCTGCTCTTGTCTATCTCTCATTTTTCCTTATGTTCTATCGTGAAGGAATGCCGGGTGGCATATTGTTTACAGGTGTGGCAATGATCTTGTATTTCGTCATTGGTATCAAATATGAGCAGGTGCTTCTTTGGGACACACCAACCTCTTTGGGTAAGTTTGCCGTTTTGCTGATGGTGCAGATATTCTCTGCAGGCATGGTCTACGACTATTGTAAAGACAAAGCAAAGGCTTTGCAGATAGCTTCGGTTTCGATAGGAATAACTCTTGTCTTTCTGCTCTTCTCTAAATTTGTGATACCATTCGATATCGTTTGGATTCAGATAGGTATATCGGTCTTGCTTATAGGCTATCTGCTATATCATGGCTTGTATACACGCATGCGCAACTACTTCTATATCCTAATCTTTGCTATCGGAAGTATTGCTTTCTTCTATTCTGCCGACTTTGTATTAAACAATGTCATGGAGCCACACCAACGTGTGCGTATCAATGTGCTACTTGGTTTAGATGAAGACCTTGCTGGCGCAGGATATAATGTTCATCAGAGCGAGATTGCTATCGGCTCAGGTGGACTAAAGGGAAAAGGTTTCTTGAATGGAACGCAGACAAAGCTTAAGTTTGTGCCTGAGCAGGATACCGACTTCATATTCTGTACCGTAGGCGAGGAAGAAGGCTTTGTTGGTGCTGCAGGTGTATTGCTATTGTTCTTAGCTTTAATATTGCGCCTAATAAAGTTAGCCGAGCGACAACCATTCCAGTTTGGTAGAATCTATGGCTATTGTGTGCTCAGCATTTTCTTATTCCATGTCTTTATTAATGTGGGCATGGTGTTGGGCTTAACGCCTGTAATTGGAATCCCATTGCCATTCTTTAGTTATGGCGGTAGCTCGCTATGGGGATTCACCATATTGCTATTCATCTTCTTGCGTATAGACGCAAGTAGAAACTTTACTAATTAAAGATATAATAAATAATATATAAAAAGAAGAAAGTCAAAATCAAGAATTGTGGTTAACAAAATGTTGTTATACCTTCTTGATTTTGACTTTCTTTTATTTGTTTTTACTAAATTCTATTCCTACGCTTGTTATGCCAGGTAGAATTTCGCGCTTCATGTCGTGCCTTATATATATATGTATGCTGTCGCCTTGTTGATAATGACGTGGCTCCACATTATATATATATAGGTGGTTGCTGACGCCATTGCCAAGTAATCTTCCCTTGTCGTCGTATAGTTTGCAGTTTATCGTATCGCGGAATATAGTCTTTTTTGGGTATACTGTCTGCTCAACGATTACGGCAACACTCTTGAAAGGAAATGAATTGTCGATTCTAACTCCTAAGGTAGGGGCGTAGGTGCCTGTTTGCTTAAGAGGCGGAATATTGAAGATTACAGAGTCGCTACGTTCCCATCCTGCAATGGAAATATCCGTATATTTGCTATACGTCATATCTCCATTGCATGCTGAGAATAGTGAGATAATAAAGAAAAAAAACAATATTTTCTTTTTCATCATATCATGTTGTGAGTTCAACTTTCGCTGCCCTTGTTGCCCTCTGGTCTTTCTTTGCGGTTGTTGTTTCTTGGACCGTTGTATTTGCCATGAGGTCTTCTTTGTTGACGTGGCTGTCCTTGCTGCTGTCCCTGCTGAGGTTGACCTTGCTGAGGTTGACCTTGCTGTGGCTGATTCTGCTGCTGAGGCTGACCTTGCTGAGGTTGCCTAGGTTGCTGTCCCTGCTTATAAGGTCTTGGTCCTCTTTGCTGCTCATTACGAGGTTGCTCAGTACGAGGCTGGTCGTTATTACGAGGTTGGTCGTTATTGCGAGGCTGACGCTGTCTGTTTTGTGCAGGCTTCTTTTTCTTTTTCTTAGATTTATCGAATCGGCTAATATCTGTATCTGCCAACAAGTCGATAGGACGCTCTGGTTGTGCCTTGCCATCTTCGCATAGGTTCTCAGGCTTTTCGCCACGCTTGTTCATCTCAATAATCTGGCGTGCTCTCTCTGCAGATATAGTCTCGAGGTTAGCTGCTATATTCTTATCTGTAGAATATGTGCAAAGACCTGCCAAGATATCTGTCTTGAAGAGATAGTAGTCGCTATCGAGAGTCTGAAGCATAACTTCGCGACTTGGTATCTTCTTGCCTGCCTCTACATAGTCGTCGACCTCGTAGTTGAGACAGCACTTCAGTTTAGCACACATACCTGCCAACTTCTGTGGATTGAGAGAAATATCTTGGAAGCGAGCAGCTGTGGTGCCAACGCTAACAAAGTTCTTCATCCATGTGGCGCAGCATAGTTCGCGACCGCAAGGACCTGTTCCACCTATTCGTCCTGCCTCTTGACGAGCACCAATCTGCTTCATCTCGATTTTTACGTGGAAAGTTTCTGCAAGCACCTTAATAAGCTGACGGAAGTCTACACGCTCGTCGGCAATATAATAGAATATAGCCTTGTTGCCGTCACCTTGGTATTCTACGTCGCCAATCTTCATCTGCAATCCTAAATCCTTTGCTATCTGACGGCTCTGTATCATAGTGCCATGTTCGCGGCTTTTGGCTTCTTTATATTTGTCCATGTCAACCTGCTTGGCCAAACGATATACACGTTTGATATCGTCAGCAGATTTTAGGTTGGCCTTCTTAATCTGAAGCTTCACCAATCGTCCAGTCAATGTTACTACACCTATATCGTGACCAGGATTAGCCTCTACAGCCACAATGTCGCCCTTCTTTAGGTCAAGGTTGTTTACATTGTGGTAATATCCCTTTCGGGTATTCTTGAATTGCACCTCCACTAAGTCTGTCGACTCAGCATTGCCAGGCACATCAGCCAACCAGTCGTAAGTGTTGAGCTGTTTGTTTTGTCTGCCAATGGCGCAACGACATAAGCCACGGTCTGCACCGCAGCATATTTTCTTATTATCTTCGTTTTTTATATCCATATTAATATTGGTCTGTCTGCTCTTCTTACGTTTTTTATTTTCTTATCAATAGCACTATCATCTGAAGCGCAACATCAAAGAATATAATCTTTGCATTGCCATTCTGTGCTATTTCTCTTCTTGCCTTTTGGAAAAGTTCGGATATTTCTATCACGTTAGCTTCATTCACAAACTTTGCAAAGTTCTTTGCGAAGGCCTCTTCCTCTTGCGACATATAATTGAGCTGCGGAAGTTGGAAGTTGTACATAAAGTTCTCCCTAATCATCCTTGAGAAATAGGTTATAGCTCTAAGCTGTTTCTCTCTTCCCGTAGCAGCAATAGTTTCGCTCCATGCTTTCATGCCTTTCACATTTCGCATGTAAGCCAATCGCATAAGGTTTTTGAACCATTCCAGCATCTCTGCATTCTCGCTGTTGGCTTCCATCTGTTCCAAAGCCCTTAGCCAGCTGCCGTTTGCTATGCGTGCTATTCTCTTTGCTGTGTCAGCATCAATAAGTCTTCTGTTAACCAAAGCCTCTTCTATATCGCTGTCAGCAATGCGTTTCAAGTCTATACGCTGCACTCTGCTTCGTATGGTGTCGAGGAGTTTTTCTGGTTCTTCGCATACCATGATGAAGACAGTCTGCTGAGGTGGTTCCTCTAATATCTTTAATATCTTGTTTGCACAAGTGATATTCATTCTTTCCGGCAACCATATCAAGCATATCTTCCATCCACCTTGGCTCGACTTAAGACTCAAGTTGTGTGTGATGAGGTCGCTTTCTGCCTCGAAGATGATAGCTTGCTGATTCTCTGCTTTCATCTCTTCAAGCCAATGCTCAATAGAGAAGTAGCTACTCTTGACTATCATATCGTGCCATTCTCTTGAAAAGTCATCGCTTGTCATCTTATGGTCGCTCGATGTTCCCGTAGGCTTTATCACAGGATATGTGAAATGTAAGTCTGGGTGCTCCCATGTTTTGAGCATGGCTTCTGTGTTGGCACTATTCTCATGTCCTTGTCGCAGAAGAGTTGCTGAAAGAGCCATAGCCATAGCCATCTTACCACAGCCTTTAGGTCCGCAGAGCATAAGGGCATGAGGAATCCTCTGCTCTTCTATCATCTGCGAAAGCCTATTCTTGGCATCCTGTTGTCCGATAACGTCGTTAAAGTCCATGACTCTGAATGAATTTCTTTTATTAAGTATTTATGTGGCTTTATATAGCCATCAATATTTAGTGCTTCTACACATCTTGTTAGTGCTTTTCCACATTAGATGTGCAGTCTTCTTACAACCTCGGCAACAGAGTTAGCTGCCGAAACAGTATAGAAGTGTATGTCGCTGATGCCTGCATTGTATAGTTCCTGGCATTGAGCAGTTGTCCATTCTATACCAAGTTGCTTAGCCTCTTCGTCGGTCTTGCATTTCACCGCCTCTTGTGCCAACTCCTGTGGCATATCGCAATGGAAAGTCTTTGGCACCATTGTTATCTGTGACAACTTGGCGAAAGGCTTTATGCCAGGGATGATAGGTATGGTGATGCCTTTTTTGCGAGCTTTTTCCACGAATTCGAAATATTTCTTATTGTCGTAGAATAGCTGTGTTACGGCATATTCGGCTCCTAAGTCCTGTTTCATCTTAAGATATTCCATATCCATATCGATGTTTGGAGCCTCCTCGTGCTTTTCTGGATAAGCAGCCACACCAAAGTGGAATTTCTTGCCCGGATGCTTTATTGGAGTGCCATCGGCAAAGAAGCCTTCGTTGAATTGTGTTACCTGCTTTATCAAGTCTGTGGTATGTGCATGTCCACCAGGGGTAGGGGTAAACATCCTGTCGTCTTTGGCTTTATCGCCTCTTAGCAACAACAAAGTGCTGATACCAAGAAACTGAAGGTCTATCAGTTCGTATTCTATATCTTCGATGGTAGCACCGCTACATATCACGTGCGGAATTACCGGAACGTCATATTTCTGCTGTATTGCAGCAGCTATTGCCACAGTTCCTGGGCGACGTCTGATTCTCTTGCGTTCAAATTGTCCGTTGTCAAGTTCTGTGTAAATGTATTCGCTGTGATGTGTTGTAATGTTTATGAACAGTGGATCAAAATCCTTTAATTTATCAATGGTAGAAAAGAGGTTTGCTGTGCCGTTTCCTTTAAGCGGTGGCAACACCTCAAACGAAAAACTCTTCTCTCCTTTTCGTTCACTTATCAACTTCTGTATGTCCATTATACATAATTTTCTGCAAAGATACTAAAAGTTATTTGTTTTTCGATGCTATTTCACGGAAAAACATTAACTTCGCAACATATAAACCAATATAAAAGTTACAGTATGAAACCACTATCTTTAATTTCAATACTTATCGTTGTACTGATGGCCTTTTCATCATGTGCCACAAAACGCCTTACACCTGAGCAAAAGTTGGCTATGCAAGACTCTGTGGCAAGGATGGTAAGCGACTCTATAACCAGTCGTAAGTTCACGGTTGAAGTCAACTATGTAAATCCGCAACGCATGGAAGCTCGTTTCCTTAATTCCACTTATACTGTGCGCATCGAAGGCGATAGCATAATGAGCAATTTGCCATATTACGGTGTGGCTTATCGTGCAACAATGGAGCGTGAGGGACCACTTGATTTCGATGGCCATATCCAGACTTATACAATATTAAGACCTAAGCCTGATTTGGTGAGAGTGAAGTTTTTTACTCGCAACAAACTGGAATACATAGAATATATATTTGACTTTTCGCCCGATGGCAAATGCTCGCTTGATGTGTTGTCTGCCGACCGTGATAAGATAAATTTCCTTGGCGAAATGCTACTATAAATTAGTTAATACTTATTGATTGTGTATTTTTTCGGTTAATTTTCCCTAAACGGCACTAACATTCATGTATTATTATCGTCTTATAATTAACTTTGCACTTTGAAAAGGGTGTGAAACTATATTATCCCCAATAAATATAACCCTATTTAAATAAATGTATAAACTTCAAATTATTATTAATATGAAACAAAACAAATTATTTGCATTGGCATTAGCATCAACACTTGTTTTTAGTGGATGTGCAAGCAAGAAAGATTTGCAGAATTGCCAAAACGAAAACCGTCAGCTAACAGCTAACATTCAGGACACTAAGGATCAGCTTGCTGCCAACAAGGAAGAACTCGCTGCAAGCAAGGCTCGTGTGGCAAGTCTGGAGGAACAGCTGAAACAGCAGAAGAAGGATTATGCTGCATTGCAAAGCTCTTTGGATAAGAGTTTGACAAATGCTAACTCTAATAATCTCAATATCTCTAAGCTCGTTGACCAGATTAATGAGTCAAACCAGTATATTCGTCATCTCGTAGAGGTGAAGAGCAAGAGTGACTCATTGAATATGGTATTGACCAACAATCTTACTCGCTCACTCAGTCGTGAGGAATTGAAAGAGGTTGATGTTCAGGTGCTCAAGGGTGTAGTATACATCTCTCTTGCCGACAATATGCTTTATAAGAGTGGTTCGTACGAAGTTAACGACCGTGCTCAGGAAACATTGTCGAAGATTGCTAAGATTATCATGGACTACAAGGACTATGATGTACTTATCGAGGGTAACACCGATAATGTGCCTATCTCACGTGAGAATATCCGCAACAACTGGGACCTCTCTTGTCTTCGTGCATCTTCTGTTGTTCAGTATCTGCAGAATCATTATGGTGTAGATCCTAAGCGTCTTACTGCAGGTGGTCGTGGTGAGTATAATCCATTGGCTTCTAACGATACTTCTGTAGGCAAGCAGCGCAACCGTCGCACTCAGATTATCATCACTCCAAAGCTTGACCAGTTTATGGACCTTATCGATAAGGCTCCAGAGGAGAAGTAATCTTATCGACATAAGGATATAGAATTAAAGATATCGAATTAACAATAATTACTTCAAAACAAAAACTCCTGCAACAAGGCTTGATGCCATTTGTTGCAGGAGTTTTTATTTTATATAGTTTCCAATGTTGTTGGATACTAACGCTGATTAAATACGTTCCTTAATAGCCTTGATGAATTCTGCCGATGTAACAGCCTTAGCTTCTACATCCTCCATGAGGTTAACAAGGTCTTTTGTTACGATGCCTTCGCCAAGGGTCTTGAAGCAAGCTGCCTCTAAGCGATTAGCAAAGTCGACAAGAGCATCGTTATTGTCAAGTTCTCCACGCTTGCGCAAAGCTCCGCTCCAAGCAAAGATTGTTGCCATAGGGTTGGTAGATGTTTCTTCACCCTTAAGATAGCGATAGTAGTGGCGAGTCACGGTGCCGTGAGCAGCCTCATACTCATAGTTGCCATCAGGACTTACCAATACGCTTGTCATCATAGCCAATGAGCCGAAGGCGGTAGAGAGCATATCGCTCATCACATCACCATCATAATTCTTGCAAGCCCAGATAAAACCACCCTTTGAGCGGATTACTCTTGCTACTGCATCATCTATTAATGTGTAGAAATATTCTATGCCAAGGCGCTCAAACTCTGCTTTATACTGCTTCTCATAGATATCTTCGAATATCTTGCGGAAGCCTGCATCGTATTTCTTTGATATGGTATCCTTTGTTGCAAACCAAAGGTCTTGCTTGGTATCAATAGCGAATTTGAAGCATGAATGAGCAAACGAAGCGATAGACTTATCGGTATTGTGCATACCCTGGATAACTCCTGGTCCGTCGAACTCGTGGATAACAATCTCTTCCTTCTTACCGCTCTTGCCTTCGAAAACGAGCTTTGCTATGCCTGCCTCTTCTGCCTTAATCTCTGCACTCTTATATACATCGCCGTAAGCATGACGTGCTATAGTGATAGGCTTTTCCCAGTTCTTTACTACAGGCTTGATGCTTGGGATGGTGATAGGAGCACGGAACACGGTGCCATCGAGGATAGAGCGGATAGTGCCGTTAGGGCTCTTCCACATCTTGTGTAGATGATACTCGTCCATACGCTGAGCGTTTGGAGTGATAGTAGCGCACTTTACTGCCACGCCATATTTTTTTGTTGCCTCAGCAGAGTCGATAGTTACCTGGTCGTTTGTCTTATCACGGTTAGGCAAACCAAGATCGTAATATTCCGTCTTCAAGTCAACAAAAGGAAGGATAAGCTCGTCTTTTATCATCTTCCAAAGTATGCGAGTCATTTCGTCGCCATCCATCTCTACGATGGGAGTTGTCATCTTTATCTTTTCCATAATAGTGTTGTTGTTAATAATTTGAGGGCAAAGGTAACAAAAATAACACGAAAAGCCAAACTTTGGTATCGGTTTTTCGTGTTATTCTATATTGTTATAATCAAATCGTAAGTTGAAAGCTGGTTATCCGAGATACTTTAATAATATCTTAGTATGTCCGCTCTGTCTTATTTTCATTATGCATCTTTCGCGAATTTGTCTCACTCTTTCGCGTGTTAGTGCCATCTCTGTAGCTATCTCGTCGAGGGTTTTCTCAGGAGTTCCTATACCGAAGCTCTCGCGCATAATAATAAGGTCTTTGCCGTGGAGTATTGAAGCCAGTAGTGTTTCAACATCCTTCTCCATCGACTCTTTATCTATCTGCTTATCGGTATGTGAGTCATCTGAGACCAGGCGTTCTGCCATAGAATTATCTTCGCCATCGTTGATAGGTGCGTCGATACTTGTTTCTTTGCTGTCGGTGGCAATACCTTGTCTTACTTTATCTTCTTCGATACCTGTAATCTCAGCCAATTCCTCGGTCGAAGGCATACGTCCTTGTTCTTGTTGGAATTTAGATATAGCTTGATTAATGCGCATAATGCAACCTGCTTGGTTGAGAGGAATTCTCACCAAGCGTCCTTGCTCAGCGAGGGCTTGCATGATACTTTGTCTAATCCACCAAACTGCGTAAGAAATAAACTTGAAACCTCTTGTCTCGTCAAATTTATCAGAAGCCTTGACCAGACCAATGTTTCCTTCGTTAATAAGGTCGGTAAGCGACAATCCCTTATGTTGATATTGTTTAGCTACAGACACTACAAATCTAAGGTTGGCTTTAACGAGTCTGTCGCGGGCTCTTTCACCTTCTACACCTCCGAGGTGTATCTTGTGTGCCAATTCAGTTTCCTCCTCAACAGATATCATTGGTTCTCGCGAAATATCAGAAAGATATTTGTCGAGTCCTTCGCTGTCGCGGTTGGTTATGTTTGTAGTAATCTTTATTTGTCTCATTGCCATGTGGTAAAGCGTTTAGCAGTTATGATTGAGCATATATTATGCCCTTTTTCGAAATGCGTCCGCTAAGTTAGCAATTATATTTGTAATAATCACATTTTGTTGCAAAAACTTTATTTATTTGTTGGTATAACGATGTCTTTTTATCTTATTATGTCATTATGGCATATGTAAGTTTACTTGCTACTTTCGATGTGTTATAACATAATTTTTGTTTAATAGTAAACATATTTATAAAAAGCAAAGGTAAAAATTTTGCTATTTAAAAATGTATTTTTACCTTTGCAAAAGTAAAGTAAAAGGTATAACAGGTAACAACACTATTCATTTTTATGGTAAAGTATAACTTGCACGAGCTGAAGCCCAAGGAGGCTAAATACAGGTCGCTTGTTAGTCCAGAGATGATGGACCAACTTCAAGAGGGAATCCTTGCAAAGATTGTAATGGAGAAAAAGTACAAGGACAAAGATTATTCTGCCAAGCAGCTTGCAGAAGATCTGCACACCAACACGCGTTATATTAGCGCTGTCGTAAACACTCGCTTTCATCAGAATTTTACATCCTTTGTAAATTCCTATCGTATTAATGACGCAATGACATTGCTTACAGATAAGCGAAGCATCGAATTGAACATGGGACAGATTGCAGAAATGGTTGGCTTTGCAAATCGTCAATCTTTCTATGCAGCTTTCTATAAATTCAAGAAGATGACTCCACGTTCATACAGAATGAATTTCCTTTTGGAGCATCCTGAAATCAAAAAAAGATAATAATGGAATCTTTATGGTAAGCTGTTGATATTGGCTTGCCATAATAAAAATCACCACAGTAAATAGCATTTTATATTATCGTTGCTTTTACTGTGGTGATTGTTTTTATCCTTAAATTAAAGGATTTGTATCGTTGTTATAAGATTTATCTTGTTATTAAGATGATATCTTGTAAATCTCACGAAGTGGTTTCATCACGAAGTCACGCTCGTGCATCAGTGGATGTGGTATCTTTAAGTCTGGCTCATTGATAGTGATATCATCATACATCAGAATATCTATATCTATGATACGGTCTTCATAAGTGCCGTTTGACGACTTGTTCATTCTACCAAGTTTGCGCTCTATGCTCTGTGTAACTTCCAGTAGTCGGCGAGGTGAGAGTGTGGTCTTAACCTCAACACAAGCATTAAGAAATTTGTTAGGCGAACTGAATCCCCATGGTTCTGTTTCGTGAAGACTCGAAGTCTTGCTTACTTCGCCTACATTTTCTCCTAATAGCCTAAGAGTTTCGCGCATGATACCACGACGGTTGCCGATATTTGAACCTAACGAGAGGTATACTGTATGCATTATTAATCGTTAAGAATAAGTAGCGAGTCGCCGAAGCATCCAAACAGATAACCATTCTTAACAGCCAGATTGTAGCATTCCATCACTTGTTCGTAACCACCAAATGCTGCTGTAGCCATGAGTAGTGGAGAGAGTGGGTGATAGAAGTTGGCAACCATAGAGTCAGAGAGTCCGAAATCGTATGGAGGGAAGATGAACTTGTTAGTCCAGTCAGAATACTCCTTCAGTTTTCCGTCTACGCCAACAGCTGTTTCTGTAGCCTTGAGCACACTTGTGCCGATAGAGCATATACGATGACCTGCCTCCTTTGCTTTATTTACAATGTCGCAAGCCTCCTGTGTTACCTCCATCTGCTCAGAGTCCATCTTGTGCTTTGTAAGGTCTTCTACCTCAATAGGACTGAAGTTGCCCAAACCACAATGCAGGGTTATGTAAGCAGTATTGATACCATAAATCTCCATACGCTTCATGAGCTCGCGTGTGAAGTGGAGTCCTGTGGCAGGAGCTGTAACTGCACCCTCGTTCTTTGCAAAGATGCACTGGAAGTCTTCATGGTCTTCTTCTGTGCCGTGATGGTTCTCGCGCTTGTCGATGACATAACGAGGCAGAGGAGCTTCGCCGAGAGCAAAGAGCTCCTGTTTGAATTCATCGTGAGGACAGTCGTAGAGGAAGCGAAGTGTACGACCGCGGCTTGTTGTGTTGTCGATAACTTCGGCAACCATAGTGCCTGTCTCATCAAAGAACAACTTGTTGCCAATACGAATCTTTCTTGCAGGTTCTACGAGAACATCCCAAAGGCGCATCTCGCGGTTTAGTTCACGAAGTAAGAATACCTCAATCTTGGCATCTGTCTTCTCTTTTGTACCATAGAGGCGAGCAGGGAATACCTTAGTGTCGTTGAGAATAAAAACATCACCTTCGTCGAAATAGTCTATGATATTACGAAATTCGATGAACTTACCCTCAATCTCCTTGCCGTTTTCATCTTTCTGATACATATCTATCTTTCCAGATTTACGGTGGAGAACCATAAGGCGTGCCTCATCACGGCGTACAATACGGAACTGTTCCTTTTCTCCTTTTTCGTTTTCGAATTCACGAATGAAACCATGAGGATAGAGAGCTATCTGATCCTCAGGCAACTTAAACTTGAATTGTGATAGTTTCATTATATTATTGTTTCTATTCTGTTTCTATTTGTTTATCGAGCCACTCAGAGAAGTGGTCGAAGTCTACACATTCTTCTACTTTAACTTCGCCAACTCTTGTGCGACGCAATGAAGTTAGATAAGCGCCACTCTTCAACGCTCTGCCAAGGTCGCGTGCTATGGCGCGGATGTATGTACCTTTGCCACAAACCACACGTATAGCCATTGTCATATCTTCTGGATTGAAGTCTAAAACTTCTATCTCATCGATACGCACCGTCTTTGGCTTTAGTTCTACGCTGTCGCCCTGGCGACGCAAAGCATAAGCTCTGTCGCCATTCACCTTTACCGCACTGTATGTCGGCGGCACCTGCTGCACATCGCCAATGAACTGTGGTATAGTGCTGTCTATCAGCTCACGAGTGATATGCTTGGTAGGGTAGGTGTGGTTTACTGTATGCTCACGGTCGTAGCTGTCGGTAGTAGCTCCAAGTTGCATAGTTGCTATATACTCCTTGGTATGTTGCTGCAGTTGGTCGATGAGTTTTGTGGTTTTACCAGTACACAACACCAACACTCCTGTAGCCAAAGGGTCGAGGGTGCCAGCATGACCAATCTTCACCTTCTTGCCCAATCGTTTAGACATCAGGTATCTTACATGAGCCAAAGCTCCGAAGCTCGACATACGATACGGCTTGTCGATAGCCA
>HF994063.1:21995-27008 GCA_000436915.1 Prevotella sp. CAG:1092
GGCTTGTCGATAGCCAATATTTCTCCTTTTATGAAATCCATATATGAATCTTTGTTCTACCTGTTTTGGTATGGTGCTGATATCATTATGCCTTATTTAATCTACCATTCGCATGTTTACACCGCAAAGTTCACAGATGATGATGATTAGTCCAACAACTATACGATACCATCCAAAGGCAGCAAAACCATATTTGGTTACATAATTTATGAAGAATTTGATAGCGAGAATTGCTACTATGAATGCAACCACTGAGCCCAAAATCAATGTGCTTAGATTATTGCCTTGGGTAAGCAGTGAACCTCCACCATGGCTAATCAGCTTATATACCTCTAGACATGTGGCACCAAACATAGTAGGTACAGCCAAGAAGAATGAAAACTCAGCTGCTGCTTTGCGAGTGAGTCGCTGAGACATACCACCAACGATAGTTGACATAGAACGAGACACTCCAGGAATCATGGCGATACATTGTATGAAACCAATGGTTAATGCACGCTTGTATGTAAGCTGTGTTTGCTCGGTACCCTTATTAAATATCTTGTCGCAGAAAAGCATGAACACACCTCCTATTATGAGCATCCATCCTACCAACTGCACATTTCCAAGATTTGACTCTATGAAATCTTTGAAAGCAAGTCCTAACACCACTGCAGGCAAAGTTCCCACTATCAATCGTGCATAAAAGTCGAACATTGCTTTCCAATAGGTCTTCTCTCCATTCTTCACCGTTTCAGGATAGAAGAATCTCTTCCAATACAGGCATATTACAGAAAGGATTGCACCAAACTGAATGATAACAGTGAAGGCATTTACAAACGTGGCTTTAATGTCAACACCTAACAGATTTTCTGCTATAATCATGTGTCCAGTACTAGATACTGGCAAGAACTCTGTTAATCCTTCTACGATTGAAATGATGATGGTCTGAATAAAATCCATTTATTATAACCTTGATATGTGTATATTTAATTTGTTAACTTCTGATTCTTGTTTCTTAGTTGTCTTTAGTCTTGTGAACAATAGCGTAGATCATAGATACAAAACCTATGAAGCAAACCACAGGAGCAACCTTGATTCGCATTGTGCTGAAGATATCTTCATTGAATGCTGTCTCGTCAGAGCTTGCACCGCTCATCAGTATAAAACCAATGATAACTATTAGCATGCTTACAGCCAAAAGAATGAAGTTCATCTTGCCGAAAGCATAATTCTTTTTATCTGATACAGTCGCATTTTGCTGTACAGTCGCTTCATGCTGTACTGTTGCTTCATGCTGTTCCATAGCATTACCAGCAATCTCTTTGTTTATATCTTCCATATTCTATGTTTTTTATTCCTATATATATAATAATGTGTAATCTTTATCCCTTTTTGCTATCAATGCTTTATATCTTATATAGTTCGCCAGCCTTCATCTTAAGGAATCTTGTGACAGAGATATTAGCACATATTGCTGTTATCACCACACCAAAGATTACTACCGATGCTGCTGTGATAGCCATCTCGCGCCATGTAACAATTGTCGTGATATCTGGCTCATAGCACATTAGTGCATAGAGCATGCCTCCAAATGCTGCAATAGCGATGATAGATGCCACCAGTCCTATTGTCATGGCACGACGAAGGAAAGGTCGACGGATAAATCCCCATGAAGCACCAACGAGTTTCATGGTGTGGATAGAGAATCTTCGAGCAAAGATACCCAAGCGCACGGTGTTGTTGATAAGAGCGAACGATACGAAAGTCAAGAGCAAAGCCAATGCCAATAGCACCATACCTATCTTTGTGAGGTTGCGGTTAACGGCTTCTATCAAGTCTTTCTGATATGTAATCTCGCTCACACGAGGATATTTCTTCAGTTCTTTCTCAATCCATTTCAGAGAGTCTGTATTGGCATAATCGCCTTTGAGAGTAATCTCGATAGATGAAAAGAAAGGATTTATACCATCTGTAAACTCCGAAGGGTCTGCACCCATAGTTTTAGTTGCTTCCTTTAGGGCTTGCTCCTTACTAATAAAGTTGATGGTTTTGATGTAAGGGCGTTGCTTTACCGACAAACACATGTGTTGTCCTTCCGATGAACTCATATCTTGTTCCAACATCAATGTGACAACAAGGTTTTCCTTAACATGCGATGATAGGTTGTGGCCTGCCAATGTAGTGAATACCACTAAGCCTAATAATACAAGTACCATGGCGGTACTTATACACAATGTTACTGCCTGCAAACCTGAACGTTTGCCGGTCTTATTTTGTTTCTTTACCATGGTCAAAACAGTATATAATATGCCAAATTCTTTGCAAAGTAACAAAAAAAACGGCTATTAAGCAACTCTTTAACTAGCATTAACTAAAAGTGAAGAGTGAAGTCTTAAAATCTTCACTCTTCACCCCTAATTCTTTATACTATATTATTTATTCTTCACTAAGATTCTTCGTTCTTCACTAAGATTCTTCGTTCTTCACTCTTCACTCTTCACTTAGCTATGCAAGTACCACAGTTACATCTTTTGCTGCTTGGGCGCCATAGACGAGGGCTTGCTCAATGTCGGCAGTCTTGGAAGGACCGATATCTCGGTATGGATATCTGCCTTTTCAATCATATCGCGTAGGCGGTTTGATACGAGGAAGTAGTCGATACGCCAACCTGCGTTCTTCTCACGAGCCTTGAAGCGATACGACCACCAACTATATGTAACCTGCTCTGGATGCAAATATCTGAAAGTATCGGTGAAACCGGCATTCAATAGGGTAGTAAACTTCTCGCGCTCTTCGTCTGTGAAGCCTGCATTCTTGCGGTTTGTCTTCGGATTCTTTAGGTCTATCTCTTCGTGAGCCACGTTGAGGTCACCACAAACTATAACAGGTTTCTTTTCGTCAAGCTTCTTAAGATAAGCCATGAAGTCAGCCTCCCATTGCATACGATAGTCCAAACGTCGCAAACCATCTTGCGAGTTAGGAGTATATACCGTTACGAGATAGAAGTTAGGCATCTCAAGAGTTATCGCTCGTCCCTCGTGGTCGTGCTCGTCGATGCCTATGCCATAAGTCACGCTTAGAGGCTCGTGCTTGGTATATATTGCTGTGCCCGAATATCCTTTCTTGTCGGCATAGTTCCAATAAGAATGATAGCCAGGGAAGTTAAGGTCGAGCTGTCCTTGTTGCATCTTTGTCTCTTGTAAGCAGAAGAAATCTGCATCAAGTTCAGCAAACGACTTCTCGAAATCTTTGCCTACGCAAGCCCTTAGTCCATTGACATTCCAAGATATGAACTTCATATATATATATAATAAGGTGTAATACTTATGATGAGTGAGTATACTTAGATAGGAGATTTACTCTTTATAAGGTTCATAAACTCCTGACGAGTGTTGAGGTCGTCGAACACTCCACAGAAGTCGCTCGTTACGGTAACCGAGTTTTGCTTCTCTACACCTCTCATCTGCATACACATGTGCTTAGCTTCGATAACCACCATCACACCCTGAGGATTAAGAGTTTCCTGTATGCACTCCTTAATCTGCTGTGTGAGTCGTTCCTGCACCTGCAGACGATGGCTATAGATATCTACCACGCGAGCAATCTTGCTCAAGCCTGTGATATAGCCATTAGGAATATAAGCCACATGAGCTTTGCCATAGAATGGCAACATATGGTGTTCGCAAAGCGAGAATACATCGATATCCTTTACTATAACCATCTGGTTGTAGTCTTCTTTGAACAAAGCGTCGGTAAGAACCTTGTGTGGATCTTGGAAATATCCACGGGTGAGTATCTGCATGGCCTTTGCTACACGCATAGGAGTCTTTACTAATCCTTCACGTTCAGGGTCTTCACCAAGAAGTGACAATATGTCGTGGTAGTGACTGGCTAAAGTATCTAAGCCGTCACGAAATTCTGTTTCTGGATTCACTTGTCTATTTCTTTTTTATATATTTTGATAAGATGGAGTGGGGGAATGCTTATTCCCATTATAAGGCCTATAAAGAAGATTATATAGTCTTATTGTCCACCTTTAACTGTTATCTGTCCTTTTACAATTGTTGCTGCCGAGTAGCCCATACCTTTCACGAGCTTCAGCATCTTTGCAGCCTCTCCGTATGTGCGATAGTTGCCCACACGGCAAATCCATCTTGGAGAATAGAAGTGTACGTATACAGGCTGGTCTGGGTATTTCATTTTTATGGCATTACCAACGCTTTCTGCCTTTATGCGGTCGGCCTTAGAATTGCGACCTGCAAAAGCTTGCACGCGGTAGCCCGTTACCTTATATCCGTTGCGTATCATCTTTTTACGCATATCTACGGTAGGTATATTCATGTCGTTGTCGTCAGCATCATTATTTGTTGATGTCGACGCATGAGTTCCGCCACTATGTTGTGGTCGGTTACTGATAGCCTCTCTTGCCTTTTCGCGTTCTTTATTTTCCTTAGCTTCCTTAGCGGCTCTTGCAGCTTCGGCTTGCTGTTCGGCTATCTTTTGTTTCTCGGTAAGAGCCGGACGGCTATTAACGAGTTTCTCTACATCGGCGCTTTGAGTGATGGTTACAGTAGCCTTGCCATTTCCGTCTTTGCGTACATGGTCGGTAAAGGTCTGAGCCATAACAGTAGTGCAACTCATTATCAGCATAACGAGTAGTAGCTTAGTTTTGTTGAAAAGTCGATGTTCGAGATTTTGCATGATGATATGGATTAAATTAAAAAGAGTCGGGGAGCAAGCCCTATGACCATTAGCCACAGACTTGCTCCACCAACTATGTTTTTTATAGGAAATTACTTCTTCCAAGCATCGATGATACCCTTGAAATCAGCAGCCTTCAAAGAAGCGCCACCAATCAAGCCACCGTCGATATTTGGCTTAGCGAAGAGCTCAGGAGCGTTGCTTGCCTTGCAGCTACCACCATAGAGGATAGATGTTTCCTCAGCAGCCTCTTTGCCATACTTCTCAGCTACGATAGAGCGGATGTATGCCAACATTTCCTCAGCCTGGTCAGAAGTAGCAGTCTTACCT
>HF994064.1:0-3484 GCA_000436915.1 Prevotella sp. CAG:1092
GACTCGCCAGGCTGAATCTTGCTTTTGTTGAGCGAAACCTGCAAACCCATGGTGAACATTTGGAGCGAACGGATGTTGAGGGTAGACTTACCGGTATTGACGATGGTGATGTCGCCACGAAGCTTCTTCTTGCCTGCAAAAGAACCGAGGTCGAGGGTGTCGGTGGAGAGCTGGATATGTGGAGCTACAGCCAACTGGTCGTCGCTAAGTTTCTCGAAGTCGGGCAAGAGAACGGCTGAAACCTCGATGGCTTTGTCGGCAGAAACCTTGTCGCCCTGAGCAAAGCCAAGGTAGATGTTGGTTTGCGAGAGTCCGAAGTCACGAAGCTTGTTGGAATTTAGCGTTACGGTAACCTTGCCCGAACGGCCTGGACGGATGGTTGTTGGCGACACTTCGGCTGAGAGATAAGGAGGCAGGTGCATGACCTGTGGCTGCGCAGGCTGGTCGCTGGTGTTGAGGATGTGGATGGTCTGATAAGGACGAGAGCCACGATTTACATCATCAAACTCTATATCGTTGTTGTCGACCATCAAAGCTCCAAGGGTGTAAGGATAGCCACCCACAAAGTCGGTGACCTCTTCGACAACGACACCACGAATGGTGAGGCGCAGAGGTTCGAGATTGTTGTTGAGGGTGAGGTAGGCACACTTGGTGAAACGCCCCATGGTGCGAGCATCGTAGGTGGCGGTGACGGTATAGGAAGCGTTGCGCTCAACTACGCCCTGAGGAGCACTAAGAGTGGTGCATCCGCAATCGGTATAGATGTCGTCGATATGAAACGATTTGCCTGTGGTGTTCTTCAGTTTGAAGGTTACGGTGACAGGCTTCTGGAATTCTATCTGTCCGAGGTCAACAAGTTCCTGAGTGGCCTCGATGGTTTGTGCCGGGGCTACGGCAGAAGCCGCCATGAGCAAGGCAGCAAGGATGGCATGTTTTTTTGTATTCATAGTCGTGAAGGGAATTCAAATAGAGTTGTTATTCATTGACAACAATCTGAACGGCCTCGGCTCTGCCCGAAAACTCAGGACTGTAGGCACACTCAGCGGTGCAAACGCCCGAGAGGTAAGAGCCAGGACGATCAACGAAGTATTCTGTTTCTACAACGTGCTTTCCCTTAGAAAGACGGTCGAAGAAATAGTTTGTGCAGTTGTCTTGTGGAGCAAGATAGTAGCCATTGCGATAGCCACTAAGCTGAGACACAGGCTCGAGACATGCAGCACGCTTATCGCATAGCTGAACGAAGTCGTAGTCGCGGTCGGCAACAATGGTGATGGTGACTTTCACTTTGTCGCCCACCCTTAATGACTTGCCTGCAGTTCCGATAGTGCGCTCTACGCAAATGCCTGCATTAGCCGACTTAACGGCAGCGATAGGCTGCAAAGACTGACCATAGACGGCACCCCACGAAGCACCATCGGAGGTTTTGGCAAACGATATTTCGGAAGCCTTAGGATTGTCGATGGTGGTCTTGACATAGCCTACGGCTGCAGTAGCCTCAGGCAAAGGGAGAGCCTTGCCATCGAGGGCGATGGTGGTGAGAGAAGGCTGATTGAGCACTTCGTCGTTATCCACCAAGAAGGCATGGATGGCATCTACGCTATTGAGCGGAGTGTCCCAACTCTGAGTGCGCTTCTGCTGCAAGAGCCATAGGCGCATATCATCGATGGTGGCACGGTCGGCAGGGGTGATGGCAGCGATAGCCTCGATGGCAGCAACCTGGGTAGGTATGCGATAGTTGCGCCAGCTATATAGCGCCCTTGGAGTGTCGAAATATCTGCCCATGCCAGGCTTGCTTACGGTATACTGCTTGATAGACTCCACATATTCGCGAGCTGTGGCATTGTCTTTGCCAAGAGCAATGGCAGCAATAGCCTTGGTACGGATGTCGACCTTGCGATTAGCCTTGAGGAGCAACGACTTGAAGTATTTGATGGTTGGAGTTTCGCCAGCCTTGGTGAGAGCGCAGAGGTAGAGATAGTCGAGGTCGACGGAAGAGAGAGATGGCTGTTTCTGCTTCTTCATCTCGTGCATGCGAGAGGTGGCTGCTGCATCGAGATAAGCCATAGCCTTAGAGAGCATGGTCTCGACATCGGAATTGGAATAGCCATAGGCAGAAAGACGAGACAGGAGGGTAGCTACGGAGGTGGTGACATAGGTGCTGCTGCGCATGCCTTTCCACCAACTGAAAGAGCCATCGGCATTCTGAGTCTCTGCCAAAAGTTTATTTATGGAAGAGAGCTTATAGCTGAGATTGTTCTTATTATAATATGTGGCGAGCAGAGCCTTCTGTCCGCTTTCGTCTTGAGCATCCAACATCCATGGCGACTCAGAGAGAACAATAGACTTCAGCTCGTCGTTGCGCTGAAGATTAGAGAGAAGCGAGGTGTTCTCGGCAGTCCAACTGTCAATAGCCTTCTTAATCTCAGGATTAGACTGAAGGATGTTTGCCGAGATGGTGGTGGCATAATAAGCTGAAGCAAGCGAGAGGGAACTCTGGTTGCAATATTCAGAAACTGTAGGCAGAGTCTGAATCATGAGCCACGAAGGGTTGTTGGTATATTCTACTGTGAGCTTGCGCTTATCGGCTTTGGCTGGCAACACACTATCGAGCGAGAGTGTGAGGGTGGCAGCAGAGGTCTGGGTGAAAGGAATGGTGGTGGTGACCATCTGCTTGTCGGACAATACAGGAAGATAATGTTGTTCGCCATCAGAGAATCCCTTGCCCGAAGCCACGATGCGACAGATATAGAAGCCCTCGGTGGCAGAGAAATTGAAAGAGACAGCCTGAGTCTCCTCGCCCTGGAGCGAGAACGACTTCTGCTGAGTGAAGACAACCTTGCCGGATTCAGCCTCGAGGATTTCGATGCGAGCAGTACCCTTGAGAGCATCGGTAGTGGTGTTGCTGATGCGAGCTGCGATGACAGCCTTGTCGCCATGGCGCACGAAGCGAGGCATGTTAGGCTGCACCATCACCTTCTTGCTTGCTACTGCCTCAGCCTGGATAGTGGCAGAGTTCATCTGCTTGTCGTGAGCCAAACCAAGGAAGCGCCATGTGGTGGCACTCTCAGGAAGAGTGAACGAGATGGCAACTTCGCCCTGAGCATTGGTGGTGAGAGATGGCGCAAAGAATGCTGTCTCGCTGAAGTTTTCGCGAAGCTGAACGGAAGCATTGGCAGTAAGTTCAGCCTCGGAAGTTTGTGCCGACTCCTTTTGGCTAAGTCCTGCGATGGCACCCACAAGCACTTGTTTTTCAGCAAGCACTTGTTTTTCAGTAGGAGCCATGGCAGCCATCTCGGTGGCGCAAGCCATAACCTTATCGCTCTTTGCCATAAGCCTGTTGTTGCCATAGCCTCTGACATAAACGAGTTTGCTGTATGGCATGCTAAAGCAATCGTAATAGAAATGACTGAGCTGCATATACTTGTATGGCAGGTAGTTGAAAGACTGGTAGCCATGCAAGCCTGTGGCTTTATTAGAACCTCCA
>HF994064.1:3500-7258 GCA_000436915.1 Prevotella sp. CAG:1092
AGACCCTCCACGCCATGAGGCACTTGGGGTATAGAGATTGAAGAAGCTGCCATTGTTGATAACATCCAACGAATGAGCGGACAAAGCATCGAGCGACTTATCATAGAGCGTAGCCATGAGCTGAGCATCGGCAGGCTTAGAGTCAGGAGTTGTTATCTTCAACGTCCAACGCTCGTTTTGCCCAGGAGTGAGCTTATCGCGGAAGCTGGTCCACGACATATTGAGATGCTTATCTGGCTGTGGACGGGAAATTCTGGCAGTATGCGTGTACAAATGACCATGATGCACCCAAGCATAGGTGACGGTGATGCCATCGCCATATTCAGACTTATAGTTGAAGGTGTGGTTGTGGAGAGAGTTGTGACCCTCTAAGATACCACTCTGCATAAACTCGCCATTCGAGAACACATTATAATATATGTGGTGTTCGTCGTCAGTATTGCCAATCTGGATAGTGGCAGGGAATGTAGTAGAGCTTTGATAATACCAGTCGTGGGTTTCGACAGGAGCCTTCTTGTCCTTAAGCGAGAAGACGACGAAAGAGCGCGCGATGGTGTCGGTGCCACAAATGGCTTTGAGCTGATGTAAGCCCGAATGAAGTTTCAGAGGCTTGAGGTCGATGGCGGTATTGGCTTGAGCATGGTATGGTTTGCCATCGATGGTGTAAGCCACGTTGCCCACAATCTTTTCGCCCGAGATATTCAGATAGTTGAAGGTAAGGGATGGAAGACTGTCAACGAGATTCTTCTCAGGCAAATTGCATGTGAAGACTGTGCTGACATTGCTCAAAGGCAACGACAAGAAGCCTTGCTGAGTTTCGCCAGCAGCATCGGTAACCAAGGCTGTGGCCTCGATATTGAAATATAGACGCGACTTAGACTTCTGCTCAGGCAACAGCATAGGCATGAGAAGAGTGAAACGACCATTATCGTCGGTGAGGACGGTATCGTTGAGGATAAGCTGCCGGTCGTTACCATCAAACCACATTCTCCACCAAGAGCTGACGTTGCGCTTGATGGTATATTTAACCTTGGCATTCTGAATAGGCATGCCTGCATAAGAACGGGCAGTACCAGTGAGCTTTAGGGTGTCGCCAACGCTATACGCTGTAGTAACCTTATCAAGGTCGACAGTAAACGTTGGACGCTTGTATTTCTCAACTCTAAAGGCTGTGGTATTGCTATTGGCATAGATGCGATAGCTTCCAGTAATGCCGTTGGCAGGGAGGTCGAAGACTGCCGAGGCTTGACCATATTCGTCGGTAGTAACGGCCTGAGAAGCGAGGTCTTGAGTAACGACCTGAGAAGCGAGGTCTTGATAGTTGGCATCGCGAAGTTTCAAGGTAACCTCCTTGCCTACCACAGGGGCTGCTGTAAGAGCCTTGCTATTTGGTTTCCAACAAACCACAGAAACGTTAACCTTCTGACCAGGGCGATATATAGAGCGGTCGGTATTGACAACGCTTCGCTCGCTATCACCGTAAGATTTGCCATGATAGAAGCCTGAAAGCCCAACCTTGGCGCAGGCATTATCGTCGGCAGTATAGGTGTAGGCAGTATAAGGATTTTGCTTAGGACATTGGTAAACCACCTCGCCATTAGCACCTGTGGTGACGGTTATGTCGTCGATTTTCTGTTCTGTCCAACGCTCATTAAAGCACAATCTAACCTTTGCGTCTGATATAGGAGCGCCAGTTGTGGCATTGACAACAGCTATACGCAAAGCATTGTTAGGAAGCTTTTCTGACATGGTGTAGAGGTTGGTGACATGCAACAGGCAACGCTCAGGCTTGATGCTATTGTTGTCGGTAGTAACCTCAAGGAGATATACGCCTACAGGCAGCGGAGCTATGGACATAGAGTCGGCATACTCGTCGTAAGCAGCCTTGCCAACATAGCGTAGCTGGTCGGTATGCACCACGGAGCCTACGATATGCTTCTTTATCTTCTGATAGTCTTTATCGTTGTTAGGATCGAGCTCGGTATCGCCAGCAAGCGACAGGCGATAAACTGCCAAATCTAACTGCGAGATGTTACAAATGGAATTGACTCTGACCTTGCGAGCCATGTTAGGCAATAGCATCATGTCGCCAACGTTGATATCGAATCGTGGACGCTCCAGTTCCATCTTGGCATTGCGAAGATAGTTGAGCGGAGGCCATGCGCCCCATTTGCTAACGGCATAGTTGATATATTGCACCTTCTCGGCAGCTGTGGCATTCTCTATTTGTTCCAAGCATTTATAATGCTCTAAAGCCAGTTCGCCAGCCACCTTCAGGTCGCCATAGATATTTATCAACGAGTCTACACTCTGCAGATAGTGCGACTTGCGGACTTCAGTTTCGTCAGTCTTTTCCTGACGGCGGATAATCTCGAGAGCTGTGATGCAGGCAGCATTGCGATTGCCCGAAGCTGCATAATAATCGTGCATAACCTTGAAAGCCTTTGCCTCGTAGCCAAGCACATGGAGCATATCATCGTTGAAAATCTTGCTATAGTTGGCTTCAACCATAAAAGGCTCGTAGACAGAAGTCTTTACGGCTGCAAGCTTTGCCACATCCTGCAACGACTGGGCATAATAAACCTTGCTCTTTGAGGCAAAGGCAGTCTTCTGCTTCGCATCTCTTGCACCATCGGCACGGAGATTATACAAATGACCAAGGGCAGAACTAAACACCGCCTTAGCAACATCATCTTTGAGAGCAGCTTCGCGATCCTCTAATCTTTCAACCTCTGGCTGCAAAGAGTCGGGAGAAAGACAAGCCTTGGCTGTGGTTTGCAAGAGCAACGCCTTAAACAAATGACCATATTCTTTTTCAGCCTCAGCCTTTTTGGCTATCTTGGTAAGAGCTTTTAGTTTGTCTTGCTGTAAGTCTTTAGTGTCGGCAACATCCACACTCTTCCAAAGCGAAGAATAGCTTTGGGCAAGCATTGTCATAGGCAACAGCATCGACAATAGTATAGTAAAAACGCCTTTTTTCATGCTTATTATTGGTTTAATGATTATCTATATTGCAAAAGTAACATTTTTTTTTCATATCATCTACGATGATAGTTAAAAAAGCGCAACTTTTATTACGTTTCGACATATATTACGAAGAATTATAGTATCTTCGCAATAAATTATATGGTAATAAAGAAGTTAAAGGAGTAACACAATAAAAATGAGAAGTATATGGAACATAACACACAACACAACATTATCAGCGACAGCATGATTGATGCTGCCGAGAACATACGCAAGGTAGAGATTGCCGACGCGAAAGCCATAGTAGACATCTATAATTATTACGTCGAGAATACCGCAATTTCGTTTGAAACTGAACCGCTAACGGTAAACGAAATGGCTGAGAGAATAAAGGATATTTCGAGTAAATTCCCTTATTTCGTGTATGAGAAAGATGGCAAAATATTGGGCTACTGCTATGCACACCAATGGAAAGAGAGGGCAGCATATTCGAAGACGCTCGAAACAACTATCTATATCGATAAGGATGCCACACGTCAAGGCCTTGGCAGAATAATGGTAAAACTATTGATAGACCTCTGCCGCAACGAGGGGTATCGTGCGCTAATAGCTTGTATTACACAAGGCAACGAAGCAAGCATAAAAATGCACGAGAGCTTAGGCTTCAAGCAAGTTTCGGAGTTCAAGGAGGTTGGCTTCAAGTTAGATACTTGGCTCGATGTCGTTGACTTGGAGTTGCTGCTGTAAAATCATATAATGTATAACCCGTTGGCGGAATTAATTTAAGTTGA
>HF994065.1 GCA_000436915.1 Prevotella sp. CAG:1092
TTGCTGTCAATAGAACCCGACAAAACGATAGCCTATAAGAAAAGCTTTGGTCCTAAGGCATGCTACAATCTTTTCTGTCGTGGAGTATATGATGATAAGGTCTTGAGTGAATATAAAGGAAAGAGAGAGGATGTCATAAAGAGTATCTTCAATCATTCGTATGTTACTAAAGTGTCTTGTTCTAAGACTCAAGCAGACTTAGAGGAAAAAGGCTTGAAGAATCAGGTCGAAATAATCGAATTATGCCTCAATTCAAAGAAAAAGGCAGATTTTGAATTCCTTTTAGAAAGGAAGCAAGTAGAATCTAATCGTATGTAATTGAATATCAACAATTAATAAGATATTCGGATAAAATAAGCGTGGCAAGTTTTTTTGAATTTGCCACGCTTGCTTTATTCTTTATACTTTTGCACCAGAAAGAAAGAACAAAGTGACGACTCTAATATGACAGCAATATCCACATGAGAGTTTCACTTTAAGTAAATAACAATAATAAAAGAACAAAGACATCATGACATAACAAATAAATCAATAACAAATGAGATTCTTCACACCTTGCAAATGTGGAAATTTGATTAGGGGCGATAATGAAGAAGATTAGTTTGTAAGTCAGATACATAATGATATTAGGCTTCCTACTATCTTGATAGTTTCCCCCGGGTCTTTTCCACAACCAGCAAGGAACT
>HF994066.1:0-689 GCA_000436915.1 Prevotella sp. CAG:1092
TTATTTGGCTGTTCGTTAGAAAAAGTGTGGAGTTTGGGTGATTATTCGTTAGAAAAAGTGTGGAGTTTGAGTGATTATTCGTTAGAAAAAGTGTGGAGAAAGGTAATAAGTACTTATAAAAAAACAAAATAACACGAAAAAGAGTGGGGCAAAAAGAGTGGCGTGAGATATTTTATCATATCTTTGCAAAACCTAACTATAACTAATTATGAAGAAATTATTATTGTCGATAGCCTTGTTGCTGCCTGCCATGGGAATGATGGCACAAACGCAGGTGAAGGCTACAGAGGGTGTACTCGAAGGAAAAGACCTTTCGGGCATTACAGTATTCAAAGGTGTACCATTTGCTGCGCCTCCTGTGGGCAACCTAAGATGGAAGGCTCCACAGCCTGCGGCTCATTGGGATGGAGTGAGAGAGGCTAAAGAGTATGGACCAAATCCGATGCAGGAACCAATATACGGAGATATGAACTTCGGAACCAAGGTGAATAGCGAGGATTGCCTATACCTTAATATATGGACACCTGCCAAGACCATGAAGGAACATCTGCCTGTGCTGATATATTTTAATGGCGGAGGACTTATGGCTGGTAGCGGTAGCGAGGCTCGATATGCTGGCGACGCTATGGCTCGCAAGGGCATCATCTCTATCACCGCCAACTATCGTGAGGGTATATTTGGATATTTTG
>HF994066.1:766-9805 GCA_000436915.1 Prevotella sp. CAG:1092
TTTCATGGACCAGGTGGCAGCCATACGATGGGTGAAGGACAATATCGAAGCTTTTGGTGGCGATCCAAATCGCATCACTATCGTTGGCGAGTCGGCTGGCTCTATGTCGGTTAGCGCCTTGATGGCATCGCCTCTATGCCAAGGACTCTTTGCTCAGGCTATGGGCTCGAGCGGTTCGGTGATGGGATTCCAGAAGATTGCAACCTTGAAAGAAGCTGAAGACAAGGGCGTGGCTCTTGCTCAGAAGATACTATTAGAAAAAGGTAAGAAAACGGGTAAGAAGGTGGGCAAGGATGCTGGCAAGAAATGTCTCAACGAACTTCGTGCTATGCCTGCCGAAGAACTCATGCTTTTAGCAAGCGTTAGAGCCCTTCCTGTCTATAATGTAGACGGCTATTTCCTTACCGAACAGCCTGTGGAGGTGTTTGCTAAGGGCAATCAGACTAAGGTGGCTTTGCTCGTTGGTGGTAACAATCAAGAGATGACTCCTGGAGCTGTACTCAAGGGTAAGCAGCCAACGGTAGAGAACCTGAAAGAAGGTGCAAAGGCTCTATTTGGCGAAGAAAATATCGATGAGCTATTCCGCCTGTATGGCATCAATAGCGACAAGGATGTTTTGGAGCAGCCTGGTGTAGACCTTGCGTCAGATATGTTCCTCGACTATGCCACATGGAAATGGGGCAACATGCACAAGCTTACAGGCGGACAGCCTGTTTATCGCTATCGCTATTGCCATCCTCGTCCTGCTATGGCTATCAAGGGCAAAGTGGCAGCCTTGGCTGGTGGAGTGGTGGATGCTAAAGAAGGTGCAGCACCTGTACGTAGAGACAAGGGTGCCGTGCATTCTGCAGATATCGAATATGCTATGGCTACATTGCCTACCAACCGTGTGTTTGATTGGCAACCAGAAGACTATATGGTTAGCGACATCTTTAGTCAGTATTATGTAAACTTCGTGAAGACTGGCAACCCTAATGGCTTAGGCTTGCCAGAGTGGCCTGCTACAAATGGTAAAGCCGTAGCACCTGTAATGCAGATAGATGTAGAAACCAAGGTGAAGGCAGACGCTCAGATGGAAAAGAAATATGAGTTTATAGACAAAATCTTTTGGAAGTAGAGGCTTTAGCTTATAGCGACCAATGAGAGTGATAACTTCTCTTACTTCTAAACAAGAACATTAATTTAAGGAAAAACAGTAGGAAAATGAAAAAGAAATTAGTTTTAATGGCAGCAGTTGTTGCTGCATTGTTTGTTGTGTCATGCAATGGCAAAACAACAGGTAATGAGACAGGTAAGGATAGCTTGAGCGTTGTAGAAAACGATTCGCTTGCTGTTGATGGCGTGGCTATAGAGTCGCTCGTTGGTACCTACGAGGGTACTCTCCCTGCTGCTGATTGCCCAGGAATAAAGACCGTATTGACTCTAAATGCTGACAGCACATACCAGTATTCTGCCGACTATTTGGAGCGCAAGGATGGTCACGACGAGGCAAGCGGCATCTTCAAGGTGTTGGCAAATAATGTGGTAGAGATTACTCGTCCATCGAGTGGTGAAACTTCTTACTACAAGGTGAAGGATGCCAACAGCATCATTATGACCGATTCGCTTGGCAATGAGCCTGAGGGCGAAATGGCTAAGCTCTATGTGCTGACAAAGAAGAAGTAAGCATCCACGAAGAAGTAAGCATCCACACGTGTGTGGGCTTATTCTCCAAATCTAAAAAATGATTTGGATAAAAATATAAGCACCAATCACATATTCGCAAACCAATATTGGTGGTTGCAGAATATGCGGTTGGTGCTTTTGTTGTTTTGATATTTAAAAATCGTCTAATGTAAAAGATAAAGTAAATTATCTTAATATAGTGGAGAAATGAGGTGCTTCTTTTGGCTGTATGTGTCTAAAAGTTTAGCTTTGCAATAGAAGTATGTGTCGAAAAGTGTTATAATTCGACGGTGTTATGTGTCGAAAAGTGTAATATGACGACAGTTTTATGTGTTGAAAAGTGTATATCATAATGTGAAAATAATGAAAACTCTTCCATACATAGTTTTCTGCTTCCTTATGCTTTGTGCATTAAGTTCAAGCATTAATAGTTATCGCAGAACTGAGTATATGATAGCACAGGATGTGAACCAAGCTTTTGAGCAGGTGCTTGCAAAAATGCCTGACAATGTAGTTACTACAGATACTATTCGCTGCTATCGCAATTGTCTCACCATTGCCGAACTGAAAGATACGGCAGGTATAGCCATGCGTACTGTGCGTAGGGATGGACGTTTGGAGACTAAGCTTGTGGCTGAGGCTAACTGTGGTTTTGCAACTACATTCATGTTGTCTGACCAAAAGGCTTCAGGCTCTCTTCTCATGGTTGGAATGCTGTGGCTATTGGGCAGTCTGTGGTATGTCAGGAGGAATAGGCCTGAGCTGATAGCGCAAGGTCTGGCCTATGGAGGCATAGTGTTCGATAACGATATGTTTATGACGCAATCGGGCGAGCAGATTCACCTTACCCCGAAGCAGCATTCCTTGCTCGAAATGTTTTTGAGAAAAGACACTCATACACTATCCAAACAGGAGATTTGCGACCGACTATGGCCCAAGAAACCTGATGCCAACGATACGCTCTATACTCTGATAAAACGCATAAAACCTATTATAGAGGCTCATAGCATGCTGAAGATAGAGTCGGATAGAGGCAAGAGCTATAGCTTGAAAATCAAATAGATAGGTTTTTGTCAGCCAATTGTCAGGGAAATGTCAGCCTGGATGATTGGCTTTTTTGCAAGGAGAACATAAATTTGCACCAAAAACAAAAAACATGGTGCAAATGAAACGATTGATTACATTTTCTATTATTCTCTTTTCCACATTCTGTGCTTATGCTCAGGATGTGGAGAAGACAATTGCGCTCGATGAAGTGACAGTAAAAGCAGCCAAGGTTGTGAACAAGGCAGACGGTATGATAATTTATCCTACCGATGCTCAGAAGCAAGCTTCTAACAATGGCTACAGCATTCTTGAGAAACTCACACTTGCCAATCTTCGTATCGACAACATCAGCCATTCTATTACTGCCATCGACAATAGGGGAGGAGTTCAAATTAGAATAAATGGTATCGTGGTTGGCAAACAGGAGATGTTGGCTCTCAATCCAAAGGACATCGCTAAGATTGACTTTATAAACAATCCCGGCGTTCGTTATGGTGACGGCATAGCATATGTCATAAATATCGTAACACGCAGGAACGGGAGCGGATATACAGTTGGCACGGACCTTACATCGGCACTAACCACGTTGCAGGGCGATGACATGGTTTATGGTAAATGGAACAAGGGCAAGAGCGAATTATTGTTTTCGTATGACGTGAGTGGATATAAAACCAAAGGCGAAAAGAGCAAGCAGTCGGCAGATTACACCTTGACAGATGGTAGTATCTATACAATAGAACGAAACGATGTGGAGTCGCTTCGTAAATCCATATCGCATGATGCAAAACTTACCTATAATTGGTCAGACTCAACGGCAACAGTCTTTCAGGCATCATTGAACGGAGTATTCAACAACACTCCCGACAATTATACTGTTAAGGACATTGTGGACGGCACTCGCCAATATAAAGCAACAAGTAGAGCGAAAGACAAGAGTTATTCGCCCGTATTGGATATATACTTCTTCCGTCAGCTCACCCCACGTCAGTCTCTTACCGTAAATGCTGTAGCCACATATATCTCCACACAAACAAGCAGTTATTATGACGAGGGTGCACCTTATAAATATAATGTAGATGGCAAGACGGCTTCTCTGCTTACAGAGGTAATCTACGAGAACCGACTGAAGCCCTTCACTTTCTCTACTGGCTTGAATAACAGTTATAAGTACATCAAGAACAACTATCTTGGTGATGCTTCGTCTTTGACCAAGACCAACAACAACCGCCTATATGCCTTTGCCGAAATCAAGGGCATGCTCCAACCTTTTAGCTACACATTAGGAACTGGTGCAAGTTACATTCATTACACTCAGAACGGACACAGATACAACTTCTGGACTTTCCATCCAAAGGCATCTCTGACATATCAGATTAGTAATAGCATGCAGCTGAGATATACTTATCAGATGCAGGACAAAGTTTCGCGTATAGCTATGACGAGCGATGTTATGGTTCGCACAAAAAGTATGGAATGGACAGTTGGCAATCCCGACCTGAAACCTTCGCACGATATGGAGCATTGCCTACGTGTTTCATACAACACAAGTCGCTTGCAGACCTTCGTTGAAGGTTATTATAAACAATGTCTAAAACCGAACATGGCTCACTATGAGCGAACTGACGGCAATAAGTTTCTTTATACCCAAATAAACCAAAAGGAGATAGACGCGCTGGATGTCTATGCATATTCAAGCTATTGGCTCTTGCCCGAAAAGCTCCAGATTGCAGCTAATGGAGGAATTTACAGATGCTTCAATTTCGGCTACGACTATACACATTGCTACACCTCATGGTTCTATGCCTGTAGCATCACGGCTTATCTCGGCAACTTCACCTTGCAAGGCTATGTTGATAATGGCAATAGATTCTTAGAGGGTGAATCTAAAGGCTACAACGGAGCCTATTCTGTATTGAAAGCAGCCTACGCATGGCGCGACTTGCAGTTCTCTTTGTCATGGGTAAATCCATTCAAGAGCAACTACAAGTCGTACGAGAACGAATTGCTCAACCACAATCTATATAAGCATACTGTGGGCTATTCGAATGCCAATGGCAACCAAGTGTCGCTAAACATCTCATGGCGACTGAGCAGAGGCAGCAAGCATAAGTCGGCGGAAAAGAGAATAAACCTGCGCGATACGGATAATGGGATAATAAAATAATCGTATAATATTTCCATTGTAACATACATTCTTTCAATTAAAAAAGACTAAATAATCTGTTTTTGTTTACATATATATATACTTTTATGTATCTTTGTAACATTAAAAGCAAAGAATATGTTTGAACAACCAAAATTTAAAATCATATACTCAGAGGAGGTTCTTGATTTTCTCAATTCCTTAAATGAAAAGGTAAAAGAGAAAATCATGTTTAATATCAATAAGAGTAAATATGTTATAGATAACGAGCTTTTCAAGAAATTGAAAGGAAGCGATATTTGGGAGTTTAGAACCAAATATAGTGGTTCAATTTACAGAATCTTTGCATTTTGGGATACAGAGAATGATACATTAGTTGTTACAACTCATGGAATTATAAAGAAAACTCAGAAAACTCCTTCTAAAGAAATAAAAAGGGCCGAAGATATACGAATAGAATATTTTAACACAAAAAACAGAAAATAAAAATGGCAACAATGAATTTTTATACAGAAGATGAAGCCTTAGATAAGGTTCTTGGTGAAAAGGGAGCTCCGTTGCGCAATCAATATGAATCTGATATGAATGCTTTTTTGATAGGTGAAGCTATTAAAAAAGCTCGTCAATCAAAGAATCTTACCCAAGAAGAATTAGGTGCGTTGATAGGCGTAAAGAAGTCTCAAGTATCTCGTATTGAAAACGGGAATAACATTACCTTTGCTACAATAGCTAAAGTATTTAGAGCTATGGGAATTTCTGCAAGTTTTGAAATGACAGGAATTGGAAAAGTAGCATTATGGTAATGTCATTCGTAACGATAACAAACAACAAGAGGGTGTGTCAAAATGGAAGTTATTAGGAGTTTTGACACACCCTCATGTTATATTTATAGGTTAACAATATTCCCGAATATTGGCTTTCCTCCAGTTCTACCTCAGAATGGCTCTTTATAAAAGTCTTTTAGCCGTGGCAGAAGCGAGTGTGCCAATGCCAGAAACGAGAAACTATTCTATCGGAATCCAAATTTCTGTTAGCAATTCCTCTGGAGCAGTTGTCTCCGGATCGTTCAGGTAACGCTCAAACATCTGACAATGTTCCAACACTCCGCCTCCCAACTTCACCTTCTCGCCAGATGCAGGAAGGAGTTCACCATAAACCTTGGCGTTTACTTCTGCCAGATTCTCATACGGTCCTTGATAGCGGTAAACAAGAAAGCGACCGCCATAAATCGTAATGATGTTAACATCTTCCTCGGGCTGAAGCAGCTCTATGATAGGAGCTGCGATACAAACATCCGTGCGGCAAGCTTCAGCAGGAGTTGTCGCAGGATTGTCGTGATAGATATTGATGTACTCAGCATCAGGGCAATCATAATCAATATGATGCTTCTGGCAATATTCCCCTAACTTGTTCCAAGCCTCCATGTAATTGACAGACTTATCCATTTTTCAGTCCTCCTGTTATGGAATATTTATTCTTTATTACCATTTATTTGATGTAATGAGATTGCAAAGATAATGCAAACCGAACGCAGAATATCAAGCTTGCTTGGATATTATGCTGAGGTGCAGCTTATCTTATGCAAAGATAGGCATTTATGGGGCAGGAGATTTTAATATGAGGGAATAAAAACAAGTTTTTGAGGATATAGATTTCTTTTTTGGCGAATAAATGTATTTAAATCTAAGGATATAATTAAATTTGCAACATTAATATAAATGCTATTAATATAATAAGGTGCAAGATGATAAAATGTCAGATTTTTATATTTTTGTATTTGCTAATCTATAGTAGTATAATCATCATTAGAAAAAATGATGATAAAATAAAAAAAAAGTTGTTGTTACTTAAATCTTTTTGTGCCTATTGGGGTCTTAATGGTAGATGCATCTTTAAAACAAACAAAACATGAAGAAAACAAATGACATCACCCAAGAAAAACTCGCAGATGTATTCAAAGCCGAAAGGGCGCATCTGCTGAGATATGCTTGCTACAGACTCGGCAACGAGGATGATGCTAAAGATGTGTTGCAAGATACATTTTTGAAGTTGCACACACGAATTGCTGATACTGACGACCTACAGATAAACAACTTACGTAGCTATATCTTTCGTACGTTGACGAACATCTGTGCCAAATGGCAAACACTTACCAATAGAGTTAAGACTATCCAATTGGACAAGACGATGGATGTTGTCGAGACCTCAGACCATGAGAACGAGGTCGACTATAGACGTATAGTCCATTTGCTGACAGAGATACCTGATGAACAGGCAGAAGTTATCCGCCTCAGAATCTATGGTGATAACAGTTTTGCAGAGGTCGCAGAAATTCTCTCACTACCGCTCCCAACGGTGAAGTCTCGCTTCTTATATGGATTAGAGAAACTCCGTAAGGGTATGAAAAAAAACAATTAACAACGACTAAAAGACAAGATTATGAATTGCAATGATTTCAAAGAAAAGGTGGTTGACCTTTTTGACAAGGACATAGATATGCAGGCTCAGGCTCAATTGCGCGAACACATGGCTAACTGTCATGACTGTAAGGTTTATTACGACGACCTGCGCAAAACCTTCAACATTCTACAACCTCTGGATACTGCCAATATAAGAAAGACAAAAATCACACATCGCTTGTGGCGCTATGCCGCGGCTGTAGCCATCTTTCTTCTCGGTTTCGTTATTGGATGGAATCATCTGTTTTCAACACCCGCTGTTGCTGACGATGCTAAACTCACCTTCTTGCAACAGAGCATCCAAAGCGTACAGAACGTTGGTAGTTTCCAGATGGAGGTATACGCTCGCACCACGCAACAAGAAAATTTCGCAACCTTCGACCCTGCAATGCCATTCGTGAAGATAGATATTAAATTGTTAAGACAAAACGACTTCTTATTTTATCGCGTAGAGAAAGCTAACGGTCGTACTGTTGTTTCAGATGGCAGAAATCAATATATGTGGATACCCAATGTGCTCTATCTTAAAGGAAGTCAAGAATCTGACTTCTTGGAACATTTCGCAAATCTAATATTCCCAGAACGACTGTTGACTATTCAAAAATCAGCCATCAAGCTATCTAATGAGAACAAGATGACGCAGGTGGAGAGCGATAGTACGATAGTTCTGACAGTTGATGGTGTTGAAAAAAATAGTGACTTGCGACAACTCTTTGAGACGGGAAAAATGGATGACTGTCGCCTCATCGTAGAGAACACCTTTACCAAGAACGATGGTCTATTGCGTTTCGTGAAGCTGTGGGTGATCAAGGATGGTAAGAAAATTTTGTTGCTACATATCGACAATATCCGTTACAATGTGATGCTTAACAAGGGCGAAATCACTCGTCTGCCAACCGCAGAATGGACTGACATAACGGAGCAGCGAGCCACATCAAGCAATCGCCTAAAACAATTGCAAAATGAGACCCCTCAACAAGCAGCTAAGCGCATTCTAAATGCAATAATAGCCGATAAAGATAGCCAAGCAGCAGAAGCCCTTATCTATTATAAATCTATTCTTCCACAACTTATCCATAAACTGAAGGGTTGCAAAGTCTCCGCTTTTGAAACACGAAAAGACTCATCATATGTCGGTGTTTATGTCTTCTATACGCTAACCACCCCTGAAGGCAATCGTGAGAAGCGTCATATAGCAATTCGTAACGACAATGAGCAACATATCTGGATTGTTGACGGAGGATTATAAATAATACCCCAGTTTGGGATAACCGAGTGTTTTATACAATATAAATGCAGCGTGAATATGCCTCCTCCCCATACCATTAGGAGTGGGTAATGTCTTCAAGTAGATTTCCTGCATTTTCTCATCAAAATGTTTACAAAACTCGTCTATAATACAAAATAATTCTGTAACTTTTTAATCGGTAGTCATATTAAATATTTTGTAACATAACGAAACAAACGAATATAAATATAAAAACAATAATCTCATGAAAAATTTTCTTAAGAAACTCCTCTTTGTGATGGTGTTCTGCCTTGTGCAGTCGGCACTTTGCCATGCCGACACATTCAAAGGAAAGATTGTGAACGCTGAGACAGGCGAGATTCTTATCGGAGCAAACATATTCAGCGAGGTGAATCCTCAGCCAGGATGGTCGATGCAGAATCAGACTGAGACCGACAGCACCGGTTGCTTCTATCTCAACAGTGGATGGGAAGGAC
>HF994066.1:9814-11621 GCA_000436915.1 Prevotella sp. CAG:1092
AACAGTGGATGGGAAGGACGCATCATGTTCAAGTTCAGCATGATCGGATATAAGAATTTCCGCAAGGTGGATTATTCTTACGGCCAAGAGGTGAACGACACTACCGACCTTGGCCTCATCAAGCTGCAGCCTACTGCCCTAATGCTTAAGGAGGTGGAGATTACGGCAAAGATTCCGCGCATCACTATGGCGGGCGACACCATCGTGTTCAATCCTGAGGCTTTCAAACTGAAGGAAGGAGCACGCCTCGACGAACTCATCAAGAAGTTGCCGGGAGTGGAGAACCGCGACGGCAAACTCTACTGGAACAACAAGCCAATACGTTTGATGATGAATGGCAAGGATATATTTGGCGGCGACCAGATCATAGGCCAACTGCCTGCCGAAGTGGCAAACAAGCTTAAGCTCTACGACCGTAAGTCGGAACTGGCCCGACATACTGGCAAGGATGAAGGCGAGGAGGACCAAGTGCTCGACATTCAGGTGAAACCTGGTTTCCTCGACAAATGGTATGGCACTGTTGAAGCGCAATACCAAACAAAGAAACGCTACATGTTCGACGTTACGGCAAGCCGACTCAGCGACCACGACCCGCAGATGGTTTATGCCCAGGCCAACAATGCCAACCGCTATATCGACAGAACCATGAGCTCTACAATGAACCGAAATATCGATGGCGACGGCAAGAGCCAGTATGGATCGTACAACTATCAGCACAACTGGGAGACCAAGGGTGCAAGCGATTACTCCAACAACCAATGGAACATAAGCGCAAACATGGGACATAGCGATGGTTGGAACACTATTGGAAAGTCGACCGAAACCTTCTTCCCCAACAAGGAACACACGTTTGCCGTGTCGAATAACTACCGCTACAGCCACAAGCTCGCCCCACAGATAGAGACCAAACTCTTCGCCTACACCGACTCGGTGAACGCTATAGAAGTGAACGTGAAGGCAACCTACGAGAAGAGCAGCAACAGCAACGAGGACAAGGGTGCATCGTATGGCTACGACCAAAACAATTTCAAATACCACTCGCTTGCAGACGCTTTTGCTGCCAAGCCCGGGGATGCGCTCTACGAACGACTCATCACCCGCAACAACAACTATCAGTCGAGCGACCAGCAGACACGTGGATTAAACATTGATTACACGTGGAAGCACTTCATCGGCAAGAAAGGCTCGTTCTCCATCCAAGGCTACACCTATATTAATGGAGCCAACGAGGACACACACATCAACCGCGACCTGGAATATCTGCGCGAAAAACGTAGCGAGAAGGTATGGCAGTTCTACGACCGAAGCAACCATGCGCTTAGTACCCAACTTGGCGCGTCGTTCGACTATTGGCTGGGCAAGAAGGTGTATGTCAACATCCTTGACAACGTGACCTACTCACGCACACGCACCATACGCAACTTCTTCACCGACAACAACGAGCAGAACGTGGTGGGCGGCATTCCTACCACACTCGACCAGGCAAATGCCATGAGCAACCTCATGCACAAGTGGGTGAACAGATTCACGCTGAAGTCGACCATCACCCCGACGAAGGCGTTGATGATTATGCCTAAGCTCAACTGGAATGTCTACCGCGAGAATGCCGACTACCGCTACGGACAGCTCGACACAACTGCAGTGCGCACAAGCTACACCTATGAGCCGTCGATATTCCTAAAGTGGAAGATGAGCCGTGTGCGCAATATGGACATCTCGTTTGCCTACAACACCTCTGTGCCCGACTTCATCAGCACGCTCGGCTATCGCGACACCACCGACCCGCTGTCTGTGTCAACCGGCAACC
>HF994066.1:11688-13091 GCA_000436915.1 Prevotella sp. CAG:1092
AACTACCACCGCATGTGGCTGCGCAAGCAGATTGTGCTGGGACTGAACGTTTCCTACAACAAGGACATCAACCCTATAGCCACACTCTACCGCTACAACTCCACAACCGGAGCGTATGAGTCGAAACCCATGAACGTGAAGGGTGGCGACATGTGGAAATTCGGAGTCAACTACGACCAAGGCATTGGCGTATACTTCCGACTGATGAACAAATTCAAGGTGCTCACATCCAAGTCGTACGGATTCCTTACCATTGTCGACAACAACGACCCTAACGCCGTGCCCGACCTCAACCTGCAGAAACGTCTTGGCATTGACGAGAATATGGAGCTGTCGTATGAGGCGGAGAAAGTGCAGCTTACACTATTCAACGACTTGCAGTGGAACCGCTACCGCTACGACGACGACACCTACAACAGCAGTCCGTTGTACAACAGCCTTGGAATAAGTGCCACGCTCAAGCTCTCGCCATTCGAAATGTACATACGTCTGTCCGACGATTTCCGCAAGGGCTATGCCACATCCGAGATGAACGGACATAAACTGATGTCGATGGCAAGCATAAGCTACGGTTTCTGCAAAAATAAATGCCGACTGTCACTGTATGTAGACGATATCTTCAACAATGATATTTGGTACGACAACAACTACTCGGCATTCCAGCGCACCGAAACTACGACAAACTACATGCATCACTATGCAAACCTGAAGTTCTCGTATAGATTCGATGCGAAAGCCAAGAAGAAATAATTCTGATTAATACGCCTCTACAGCCTTCAACACAGCGCAACCCGGCTCATGAGTGAGGGTGCAGTTGTTGAAGCGGCAGTCCTTGGAGAACTGGAAGATGTCCTTGAAATAGCTTGTCAGCTCTTCAGGCTCAATGTCGAACGTGCCAAAACCCTTTATTCCCGGAGTGTCGATAAGGTAGCCACCCTCGGGCAACTCGAGCATCTCGGAGAACGTGGTGGTGTGCATACCTGTGTTCAATCAGCCCATGCTTTAGCTTCGATTCACTATGTTTCTTTGGTAAATTGAGGAAATTCACAAAGTAAGTATCTTTGAACATCATTGGTGAGTTGGGATAAGTTTCAAGCAAACCTTTTGATAAATTTGTCTGTCATATATTTTCTTATAGTTGCAGCAAATGTTTCTGAAGAATATTCATCATAAAACATCACCATGTTATAAAGATTTCTCTTGCTAAATCCATTAATATCAGGGTGCTTTGAGCGAATATATTCAGACAGTTGGGATACGACTTTACTTCCCCATTCTTCTCTTTTCAGTTTCTTTGAAACATAACCACCAACATACCATGCACAAAGTAGAGATTCACCTGATATGCAATGAGAGAGGTGAACTACTTAACTTTATGCTTACGAAAGCGAATGCTGACGATA
>HF994067.1 GCA_000436915.1 Prevotella sp. CAG:1092
CAACAATGACGCCACGGCTCTTGAGATAGTCGGCAACAGAGTTGGCACGGCTCTGAGAAATCTTGTCGTTGATTTCCTTAGAACCCTCTGGAGAAGCTGTACCAACAACCTGTACGTGCTTGCCCTTAGCAATAGCGTTGAGAGCAACCTTTGCCTCCTTGGTAAGAGTGGTCTTTCCCTGAGCGAAGGTTACGAATACGAGGTTCTCAACCTTTACTTCGCGAGTGATGTTGTTGTCCTTAACAACCTCCTTGACTACTTCCTTAACAACCTCCTTAGGTTTCTTAGCCAACTCGCTGCGCAAATCGTTAATCTGAGCATTCAAAGCGTCAATCTCTGACTGGTCGCGAAGCTTAGCGATAGTGAAGTTGTGGGTGCCGTTAGAGTTGCCAAACTTATAGTTGAGACCGATGGTCCCCTTGAGGGTAGAATAGTTGCTGCTGTATTCAACCTCTGTACGACCCTTTTCGTGGATGTTCCAGTTGATAGAAGGCTCTACATAGAGCTGCCATTCTTTCTGACTACCGAAGTTGTATGCGAGGTCAATACCAAACTTCGAAGTTACTACATTTGCTTTCCATGCATCAGAAGGATGGCCAAAGGTATGACCCCATCCCAAACCGAATACAGGGATAACTTCGAAGCAACGAGGTTCGCCATTATAGCCACCAATCCAGTTGAGCACGTTGAGAGTTCCTAACAAAGATACGTTTGTTGAGTTAACGAAAGTCTTTGCTTCGTTGCTATGATGTAAATTCTTGAAGTTGAAATTGCCTTCTAAAGCCAAACCTACTACTGGAGTGAACCAACGACCTACGCGGAAACCAATGCTTGGAGTGATGTCCTTAAAGCGAGAGTGGTCGCCTGCGCCTAATGATGAAAGGCGAGTAACGGTAGACAAGCCACCATTGACACCAACGTAGATGTTGTCTGTAGTTTTACTTTCTGTAACTGTTTGAGCATTTGCCGATACAGCCATTACTGCAGCAGCAAACATTAAAATAAACTTTTTCATTTTTTCTAGTAATAAAAACGTGTTTAAAAAAAACTTGTGTATTATGTTTACGGGTGCAAAGATAGGTAAAAGAAATATAACCACAAAGAGAATAGAGAAAAACTATTTACTTTGTGCGAAAAACAGTATAAAAAAATGGTAGACCACTTAGGTCTACCATTTACTTACGAGCATGAAAGGAGTTGTCTTTCCTGCTAATAGGTTTGTATTGAAATCGTTGTCGAGATAAACTCCGCCAAGTACGAGCTGCATCTGCATAACCTTTTGAGTAGCCGAATGCAGACCAAAGGAATAGCCATTAGAACTGAAGTAGGCTGAAACCTTGTGGGCACTTCCACCATAGATGACATTATAAACCACAGGCATAGGAAAAAGAATGTAGCCTATTACAGGAGTGATTTGGTAGAATCCGATCTTAGCCTTAAGAGTTGCTCCTGAAGCCTGAGAGAGAGCTGTTTTGACGTCGCCTTCTGGTAAATCTTTGGCAATGAGCTTAGCAGGGAAGCTGTAGACAACGAGAGTGGTGTCGGCAGCATTTACTTGCCAATCAATATCCAAGGTGTCAGTCTTGTCGGTAGCGATGATTGGATTCTGTGATTCGTAAATCAAATCGCCAGAGTAACTGCCGCGAATAGAATTAAGACATTGGCGAGCCTCTTCGTTTGTTAATCCTGTTTTTCCGCCATCATCATCTAAGCATGATGCGAATAAGAATGCAGAAAAGCAGCATAGTAAAAAAGCAAGGAACTTTGTTTTCTTCATTGTAGTTAATATTGTGTTTTTTATTTTGTCGCCTATATTATATAAATAGGTGTAATTTTTAATCTTTAGATTATCCTTGTGAGCACACTCTCTATATGGTCGGCTACGGTTTCTGGTTCGATGGAGTTTAGACAAGCGTAGTCGCCACGAAGGCAAGGCTTGTTGCCATAGATGCTGCAAGGACGGCATGGTAAATCCACCTGTACGGTGTCTGCCTCCTTTTGTCCCCAACCCATGAAACCGGCGAAAGGATGGGTGGCGCCCCAGACGCTAACCACAGGACACCCCACGAGCGATGCCATGTGCATATTGGAGCTGTCCATAGATACCATCACGTCGAGATGGCTCATCAATGTAAGCTCATTGCGCAATCCGCCAAGATTGGCAGAAGCATTGATGCTATTTGGATATTTCTCGACCAAAGAGTTGATGATGTCCATCTCTGACTGACCGCCTCCGAAGAAGAATATTCTGCATGATGGATGACGGCGACTGATGATGTCGACCACCTGCTCCATCTTTTCGATAGGATAAATCTTTCCTTGGTGAGCAGCAAACGGTGCTATTCCTATCCATTGCTGGAAAGCCTTTTTTTCGCCTATTGCCTCAGAGAGCAAGCGGAGGTTGCCGCCCTCTTTAGGGAATATAGACGTGAAGTTCATCTTGATAGGATAGCCCAATTTAGCAAACACGTCGGCATAGTTCTGGAACGACGTAGGCTGCTGGCGGAACACCTTGTTGTTTTCTGCTATCAGCTGACGTTTGCCATCGCGATGTTTGTCGATGTGTGCCACTTTGTATCGGTCGATGTTGAATCTCATTCGGAGATAGTCAGACCTGATGACATTGTGAAGGTCGGCCACAGCAGTGAAATTCTTTGCTGTGAGCCTACGGTATAGGGAATTCAATCCCTTGATACCCTTGTATTCGCCCTTGATGTCGGCTCCCATGAAACTTACGTTGGGAGCTAAGTCTTGGAAGAATGGCTGTGCAGAGGGACGGCTAAGCATGGTGATGCGGACATGAGGATACTGCTGAGCCAATGAATAAACCACAGGCACAGTCATTGCCACATCACCTATTGCAGAGAACCTTATTATGAGAATGTGTTCTGTTTTCACTTTTTGTTGTTGTAGAGAACAGGATTAGTAGAAGGGTCGTTGTACATCTTCATCTGTCGGTACACCTTCATATATTTTCTGCCGGCAGCAATGTCTTCGAGCAGTTGGTCGATAGCTGTGCCAAGGTCTACCTGCTGTTCGAGCAGCACGTTGAGCTTAGTTTGGCATTTCTGTCTGTGCTCGTCGCTGGCGTCGGTACGCTCTGCCTGCTCCTTCATGTGGTAAATCTTTAGAGCAAGAATCGACAATCGGTCGATAGCCCAAGCAGGGCTCTCGGTATTGATGCGTGCATCAGGCAACACATTAACGTCGGAATACTTCTGGCGGAAGTAAGAGTCGATTTGTTCTACCAAGTCAGTACGATCCTGGTTGCTGCGGTCGATACGTCTCTTTAGAGCAAGCGCTTCGATAGGGTCGATGTGTGGGTCGCGGATGATGTCCTCGAAATGCCACTGCACGGTGTCTATCCAGCACTTGAGATACAATCTATTCTCAATAGAATCTCTTTCGTAAGGGTTGTTGATAGGGGTATCGATATTATCAGTAACGTGATAATCTCGGATGGCCTGGTTGAAGACCTGATTGCATAGTTCTACAAATGACATGATTATTTAGTGTAAAATTAGATTTGTATTTAAAGGTTTCTACAGTTTCTTAGCTTCACGGCAAGATTATTTTTTTAAGTATTGCCGTATAGCGCTCTATATTTTGCAAAGATAGTGCAAACGAGTGCAATGAAAGTTTGCTTTCAGATTGCCGAGTGCAGCCTATCTTCTGCAAAGATAAGGAGAAAATATGAAATGACCAACTAAAAGTATACAAAAAATCATCTAAAACATGCACAAAGGTATGGTGTGTGTGCAAATAAGTGGTCTTTTTTATAGAAATTATTTGCAAATATCAAATAAAATTCGTTCCTTTGCAACCGTTTTTTAATTAGAATTTTCATTTAACCACTTAAAAATTACAATTATGTCAGAAATTGAAAGCAAAGTAAATGCAATTATCGTTGATAAACTTGGTGTAGAGGCTTCAGAGGTTAAGCCAGAAGCAAGCTTCACAAACGACCTTGGTGCAGACTCTTTGGATACAGTAGAGCTCATCATGGAATTTGAGAAGGAATTCGGTATCTCTATTCCAGACGATAAGGCTGAGACAATCCAGACTGTAGGTGACGCTATCTCTTACATCGAGGCTAACGCTAAGTAATATTACGTCTTGATGGAATTAAAGAGAGTAGTAGTAACAGGTCTCGGTGCCGTAACTCCGTTAGGAAATACTCCTGAGGAGACTTGGGAAAGCCTCCTTGCTGGTAAGAGCGGTGCTGCGCCTATTACCCATTTCGACGCTTCATTGTTCAAGACTCAGTTTGCATGCGAGGTTAAGAATCTTAACATCAATGACTACATTGATCGCAAGGAAGCACGCAAGCTCGACCGTTACACTCAGCTGGCAATGATTTCTGCCATGCAGGGTGTAAAGGATTCTGGACTCGATTTAGAGAAAGAAGACTTGAACCGCATTGGAGTTATCTACGGTGTGGGAATTGGTGGTATTAAGACTTTCGAGGATGAGGTTTCATATTATGGTGCTCATCCTGAGAATGGTCCTAAGTTCAACCCATTCTTCATCCCTAAGATGATTGCCGATATTGCATCTGGTCAGATTAGCATTCATTTCGGCTTCCATGGTCCTAACTACACAACAACAAGTGCATGTGCTTCTTCAAGCAACGCTTTGGCTGCTGCATTCAACCATATCCGTTTGGGTAAGGCTAATGTAATCGTTTCGGGTGGTGCTGAGGCAGCTATCTGTGCATGTGGTGTTGGTGGTTTCAATGCCATGAAGGCTCTTTCTACCCGCAATGATGATCCTGAGCACGCAAGCCGTCCATTCAGCGCAAGCCGCGATGGATTTATTATGGGTGAGGGTGCTGGCTGTATCATCCTTGAGGAACTTGAGCATGCTAAGGCTCGTGGTGCTAAGATCTATGCTGAGATGGTTGGCGAAGGCGAAAGCGCTGATGCTTATCACATCACAGCTTCTCACCCAGAGGGACTTGGTGCAAGGCTCGTTATGCAGAATGCACTCGAAGACGCAGGCTTGAAGCCAGAGGATATTGACTACATCAATGTACACGGTACATCTACACACGTAGGCGACATCTCTGAGGCTAAGGCAATTAAGGACGTGTTCGGCGACGCTGCTTACAAGCTCAACATCAGCTCTACAAAGAGTATGACAGGTCACCTTCTTGGTGCAGCTGGTGCAGTAGAGGCTATGGTCTGCATCCTTTCTGTAAAGAACGATATTGTACCTCCAACTATCAACCATGAGGAGGACGACCAGGATCCTGAGATTGACTATAATTTGAACTTTACGTTCAACAAGGCTCAGAAGCGTGAGGTGCGTGCTGCATTGAGCAACACCTTCGGTTTTGGTGGTCATAACGCATGCGTTGTTTTCAAGAAGTATGCTGAATAATATCATTGATAGAATAAGGCTCCCTTTCCGTAAGGAGAAGGAGCTTTATTCTTCTTTATACGACATCATCGGTTTCTATCCACACGACATCAGTTACTACAAGCTTGCTTTGATGCACAAAAGCGTTATGCGACGCAATGCAAAGGGTAAGCCAGTAAACAATGAGCGACTGGAGTTTCTCGGCGATGCCATTCTCGACGCTATTGTCGGTGATATCGTTTATCAACATTTTCCGGGCAAACGTGAAGGTTTTCTTACCAATACACGAAGCAAACTCGTACAGAGAGACACTTTGAACAAGCTTGCCCAGGAAATGGGAATCAACCAGCTTATATTAAGCTCGGGCCATACGTCGTCACACAACAGTTATATGGGCGGCAACGCATTTGAGGCATTGGTGGGTGCAATATACCTCGACCAGGGCTACAATGCTTGCATGCGCTTTATGAATAAGCGCATTTTGGCTCAAATGATAAACATCGACAAGGTTGCCTACAAAGAGGTAAACTTCAAGAGTAAGCTCATAGAATGGAGCCAGAAAAACAAGGTTCGTCTCAGCTACGAGCAGGTGTTGCAGGAAAAGGATAAGAATGGCAACCCAATCTTTGAGTTCAAAGTTGTGCTCGAAGGTGTAGAGGGCTGTTCTGGTAGAGGTTTTAGCAAGAAAGAAAGTCAGCAGCTTGCCAGCAAGCTCACGCTCGACAAACTGAAGAAGAAACCACAATTCATCGACGAGGTGTTTGCTGCTAAAGCAAACCGCACAAAGATGGAGGAGGAGCCAGTACTGGCAATTCCTGATACTGAGGTGAAACAAGATTTCTTGATCACTAAGTTGGAACCAGCTACAGAGTCGCCTGCCACTATAGCAAAGGAAGAGAAACCAACAGAAGCCGTAGCGCCAACAACAAAGAGCGCACAGACTTCTGACGAAGAATTTGATTTGAGCGACATATCTGCAAAACCACAATCGCGCGAAGACATTATTGCCGCCGCCGAAGAGATGGCTTTTGCTGAAGCTGAATAAAACATCGGCTATAAATGAAAAAAGGTAAGAAAGATGAGGATAATCCCCACTTTCCTACCTTTTTTACTTTTTATCCTTTTTACCTATTATTATTGTGCTTTTTTTCTCTTTTTCTCTTTTACCTTTTTACTCTTTACCCTTTTACCTTTTCCCTATCTCGTATCTAAATCCTATATTCAGATTAAAGTTGAGCGGTTTTTCTTTGTAGATGGTGTTGAGCGACGAGTTGTCGTCGAAGAAATAGCTCAAGCCAGGCTCTGCATAGATGCCAATGTTGTCGGCAATCTTAAACTGTAAGCCTACGGCAGCATTAGCAGACAGCTGTAATGGGCGTGAGTGGATGTTCTGCTGCTCAGTCTTCTTTACATTGCCTTCTATCACGAAGTCTTTGCTCGTTTTGCCATTTACGCATTGTTCGGCAAGAATGCCAGTTGCAGCATAGAGGTCTAAGGCGCCATACGATAAAGCCTTGTATTTCAGACTTATCGGAATACCTACGTAGTCGAGATTCTGACTGCCCGAAATGAAGTTTTTAGATGTTCCATCTTTCATGTCAGACGACAAACGAGTGTAGCTGACACCACTCTCGAGGCTTAGCCTGTCAGAGAGAGCATAAGCAATGTTTAAGCCTATGCGCACAGGAAGATGGTGTTTGTATTCAGTCTTCACCTCTCGTCCCTGGTTGTAGATGCCAATGCCGAGCATCGGACTTCCCTCCCAATCATAGCCATCAGAACCAGTAGCAACAATAAGGTCGCCAATAGAACGAGTGTTTACCGATGTGCCGGCAAGTCCTGTAGCGCTTGTTCCGATTTGCCATTTCGATGTACGGCTGTTGGCTTTGTGCACATTGTTGAAATCTTCTTTAGCCCAGAGGTCTTGATAATCCTCGTTGTGGGCAGATTCCTTTTGGCTTTTGGCTTTTGGCTTTTCTTCGATGGCAGTTTTCTCTTCGTTGGCAGTTGCTGTGGCAATATTGTTGTTGCTTGCTGTGCTCTGTGATTCAGCAGTTGCTACGTTTTCAGGAGCGTTGTTTATGCTTTGCTCACCATTTGCATCTCCATTTACTTCTCCATGTGCTGCAAGAAGCTTTTGCGTATTTTTTATAGTATTGTCTTCAGTATCTTTGCCGATAGATGAATTGTTGTCTGTATCTAAATCTTTATTATCACTAATTGGATTGATATATTGTTGTTTTGTTACTGTTTTTTGTGATGCTGAATTATCGGCAAGAGTAGGAGTAGTATCATCAGAGTTGTAGAAATAAAAACCAACAACGAAAGCCAAGCATGCAGCCACGGCAATACCTACAGCACGCTGAAATCTATGCTGGAAGATGGTTGCGCCCTTGGTGGTCTGCTTGTTGTCACCATTTGCTTCGCCCATGCTCTTAGGGCCTATTCCTTTAGAGCTTATTTCCTTAGAGCCCATTTCCTTAGAGATATTATCCCACAAGCCCTCAGGAGCATCTATCTCGTAGTTGCCCATGCGGTCGTGAATATCTTTTTGCCAGTTGTTGCTCATATTCAAATGGTGTTGATGGTTTTATATTGATTGATTTTTTTGGCGAGAATCGCCTTAGCCTTATGTAGTTGTGAAGCCGAAGTGTTGACCTTTATACCGAGCAGTTCGGCAATCTCCTTATGACTTTTATCTTCGATGACATAAAGGTTGAACACCGCTCGATAGCCATCCGGAAGTTCGCGGATAAACCGATAAATAACATCCGTAGGAATTCCCTCGGTTTCTATCTCATCGTCAGCAACCTTGTCGTCATAGTCGGCAATATCAACGAGGGCGGCATTGCAATTCTTGCGTATGAAAGCCAAGGCTTCGTTTAGCGTAATCCTTGCCATCCATGCTCGAAGCGAGCCTTCTCCTCGATATTCAAAGGTGTTTATATAAGAGAATATCTTGATAAAAGACTCCTGCAAGACGTCTTTCGCATCATCGTCGTTGGCAACATATCTGGAGCATAAAGCCGCAAGATAGCGCACGTGCTGGCGATAGAGCAGCTCTTGAGCCGCTTTATCGCCTTTGTGCACTTTCTGTAGCAACTTTTCTTCTTCTGTTGCCTTCTTCAACGATTTTCTAAATATTCTCATAAACCTTATTAGTCTATTCTGCTACACATCGGCAGTCTTTCTTCCATGACCTTAGTCTTTGCCGAGTGCATTTTTAGCGAAACATCCAGCGACTTCTTACCGCTAAACGATTGCCAGTTGAGGCGTAGTTTCACTTTGTCGCCATGATTCTTGTATAGTGAGTTAAGGTCGAACGCCACGAGAGCATCTGCATAACGGCCTTGCAAGTCGCCATTGGCATTATGGCGGAGAGTGAGCTCGTAGACATTGTCCTTGTTGGTTCCTGTCACAAGGTTTATCTCATGCTTTGAGCCATTTCCCCATATTGTGCGAATGCGGAGAGTGATGTAGCCATCTTCAGCCACGGTAACCCAGTCGCGTACAATCTCTATAGGATCGTTGCCAAATGCCTTGTCGTCGTTGTCGCCAGTAGTGGCAACGGGCAACTTGGTGCGGATGCTGTCAATCCAGTTTACCTTAACGTTCTTCACTCCTCCGTTAGAGCCCGATTCCTCATTGTAGTTTACCAATGCTCTAACAGTCTTTTCACCGAAAGGAGACGACTTGAGGTTTGTTGGCACAAGTGTGGTAACACTATCCAGCTGCATATAGAAGCCGTTTGCGCCCTGAGGATAAACGGTGACGAGAGCCGTAGGGCGTCTTACTTCATCATAATCAGAATCTATATCGCAAGAAGTTAACGATACTAATGAAGCCATAATGCCCACAATCCAAATATACAAACTAAACTTTTTCATAATTCTTTGATTTTTATGTTCATTCTATCTATTAAATAGCATGAACATAAAAATCTTGCCTCGTAACAACATATTTTTTTCACGATACAATAATATAATGCTATTTTTCTACTTCTGCAAAGTCTTTTTTATGTGATTTTTCTATTTTAGCTACACCTCCTTTTAGGGATTTCTTTATTCTAGCCTTAATTCCGCAACACTATAAT
>HF994068.1 GCA_000436915.1 Prevotella sp. CAG:1092
AACACGAATCATCCAAATCGCACGAATGAGTCCTATGGGCTCTGCTGCTTGCGTTTCTTGCTTGAGATAATCAACATTCGGTAGATTCGCTATATTCGTGTTCTTTTAAAACTCAAGTGCTTCGTGTTTCATCCCCAAGCAACAAGGATCAGAGGTCCTAAAAATCCGTGCTATCGGTGCTATCCGTGTGGGACAAAACATAAGCAAGTCTTAGCAGTCCCCAAGATCTATCTGGTGAGCCGATTTGAGCTGGTGTAGAGCTTAAATAAAAAAAGAGTTGCACCATTTCACAATGGCACAACTCGGCAAACTTAAACAACCAATAAAAGAAATAGATTGTCTCTATTATATTTAATACATGGGCTTAAACCATTTTTTATATATGGGTCAAACCATTTATATATAGGTTATACCATATATTATATATTGATTTACCCCGGCACAATAATCATTGTTTTTTTTGTTGTGTAACTTTGATTACTATCTTATGAACAAGAGTTCACGATACTTAGGCAATGTCCAAAGCTCGTCGGCAACGATAAGCTCGAGCTTGTCTATCTGATAGCGTATGTCAGCCATTTTTGGTTCCACGGTGTCGTGGTATGCAATGGCCTTGTCGTGTTCACTTTCAATCTTGTTGGCAACCTTACGAGCAGATACCAGTTCCTCTACGAAACGCTCTATCTTCTCTGTACGCTCAGCAATCTCGCGAATAATCTTCATATTACGAGCTGTAAGAGCCTTGCCATCTTCGGCACCAAAGATTTCCATCATGCCATCTACGTTCTTTGCCAACTGGCTCTGATAGTGAGTAGCCACAGGGATGATATGGTTCATAGAGAGGTCGCCCATAACGCGTGCCTCGATCTGAATCTTCTTAGTATATGTTTCCCATTTTACCTCGTTGCGAGCTTCAAGCTCAGGGCGCTTCATCACGTTCATCGATTCAAACATCTTGATGCTGTCTTCGTCGAGATAGCGCTCGAAGATAACAGGGCAGCTCTTCTCGCAGTCCAAACCACGACGCTTGGCTTCCTCAACCCATTCGTCGCTATAGCCATTGCCATCGAAATGAATAGGCTTGCAAGTCTTAAGGTCGTCGCGAATGATGTCGATGATGGCGCTAACCTTGTCTTCACCCTTGGCGATGAGAGCATCTACACGAGTCTTGAAGTCGGTCAATGCTTCAGCAACAGCTGTGTTCAGAACTATCATTGCACTTGCGCAGTTAGCCTCAGAACCAACGGCACGGAACTCGAAGCGGTTGCCAGTAAAGGCAAATGGAGATGTACGGTTGCGGTCGGTGTTATCGATGATCAACTCAGGAATCTCTGGAATATCAAGCTTCATGCCTTGCTTGCCAAGCATTGTGAAGAGATCCTTCTTGTCGCTTGATGCAATATGATCCAAGAGCTCTGTAAGCTGTTTGCCAAGGAAGCTTGAGATGATTGCTGGAGGTGCCTCGTTGGCTCCAAGACGATGAGCGTTGGTAGCACTCATGATAGAAGCCTTCAAGAGTCCGTTGTGACGATATACACCCATCAATGTCTCTACAATGAAGACTACGAAACGAAGTGTATCTTCAGGAGTCTTGCCAGGACCATGGAGCAATACGCCAGTATCTGTAGAAAGGCTCCAGTTGTTGTGCTTACCAGAACCGTTGATACCATCGAAAGGCTTTTCGTGAAGCAAAGCACGGAAACCATGCTTGCGAGCCACCTTCTTCATAAGGCTCATCAAGAGCATGTTGTGGTCAACGGCAAGGTTGCACTCCTCAAAGATAGGAGCAACCTCAAACTGGTTAGGTGCAACCTCGTTGTGGCGAGTCTTGCAAGGAATACCAAGTTCAAGAGCACGAATCTCAAGGTCTTTCATGAAAGCCTGCACACGCTCAGGGATGGTGCCGAAATAGTGGTCTTCCATCTGCTGATTCTTAGCAGAGTCGTGACCCATAAGGGTGCGACCTGTAAGTACAAGGTCTGGACGTGCAGAATACAAGCTTTCGTCAACGAGGAAGTATTCCTGTTCCCAACCCAAGTTGCTATGTACCTTCTTTACGTCAGGATAGAAATAATGACAAACCTCTGTGGCAGCGATGTTCACGGCATGCAAAGCACGAAGCAATGGAGCCTTGTAGTCGAGAGCCTCGCCAGTATAAGAAATGAAGATTGTAGGTATACAGAGAGTGTCGTCGATGATGAATATTGGAGATGTAGGATCCCAAGCTGAATATCCACGAGCCTCGAAGGTGTTGCGGATACCACCCGATGGGAAACTTGAAGCATCAGGCTCCTGCTGAACGAGCAGTTTGCCAGAAAACTCTTCAATCATTCCACCCTTGCCATCGTGCTCAATGAAAGCATCATGCTTTTCAGCAGTACCCTCGGTAAGAGGCTGGAACCAGTGAGTATAGTGTGTTACACCATTCTCATCTGCCCACTGCTTGATACCCTTAGCCACAGCGTCGGCGATAGAACGGTCGAGAGTGGCGCCATTGTCGATAACGTCTACAAGTTTCTCGTAGACATCACGTGGCAGATACTTGTACATCTTGGCACGGTTGAAAACATTCTTTCCGTAATACTCTGATGGGCGCTCTACTGGTGCAATCACGTCGAGGGGTTTCTTCTTGAAAGCCTCGGCTACAACCTCAAATCTTAAATTTGCCATAGTTGTTTAAATTTTGGTTTGTTGTGTTGTTATTTGTGTTTGTGTTGTTGTTATCTCTATCGTTATCCACGATTCTCCTATTGAAGGAAGCGGATTGCTTTATGGCTGCAATGTGAAACCAAAGAGCAAATAAGCCTTTTCTGTAGATGGGTTTGCAGAGATGCCTGCGAATACAGGTACAGAGAACGAATCTGTAATCTTCAAGTCCTTAGTAGCCTTGAGCGAAACATTTGTTACTGCGAAGCCGTTGGCATCAGCATAGAAAGATGAAGCAAAAGGCACAGCTCCAACAGCTGCTGTCCAGTCGCATCCACCAAACTTGAATGGTGCACTAACCTCTACGTATGAAGAATAGGCACGGTCGCCATCTGTGTTGAAGCCGTCGTTGCCAGCAAAGTTGGTATACCACTGAATGGCTGCAGGACCGAAGTCGTAGCCAATGTTGGCTTCGAATACATGGCTTGTCTTGTGAGCATCATAGACAAAGTAGCGAGTGTTAGGTGAGTTGAACCAATAGTCGGTGATGCCGATATTGAAACCACCTACAGAATAAGCCGCTGTGAGGTCAAACTCCTTAGTGTCTGAAGGTTCGCTGAGACCAATGTTTCCCCATGCTGTGAGCGAGAATCCCTTGTAGGCTACACCCAATGTAGGCTGCAATGAAACATTACCCAATTCCTGACCACGCCAGATGTACTGATTAACTACATCAGCTGCTACTGTTGTCTCTACGTTGTCCTGAGCATTTGTTGCTGCGATGGAAGCAAAGGCTGCCAATGCCACCATGCTTAATCTTTTTACCTGTTTCATGTCTTTAAAATTTGTGTTTGTGTTGTTGTAGTGTATTTAATTCTTCACTCTTCGTTCTTCACTCTTCCCTCTTAGAGTCTCGCTATCCTGCTCATTGCTTCTACTACATCTTCGCGGTTGCCGAAGGCTGTGAGTCGGAAATATCCTTCACCGCTTGGACCAAAGCCTACACCAGGTGTGCAGACAACGCCTACCGAATATAGCATCTTGTCGAAGAACTTCCAACTTGGTATGTTGTCGGGAGTCTTCACCCACAGATAAGGAGCATTCTTTCCGCCATATACCTTGTAGCCAAGTTTAGAGAGCGTGTCGTACATAATCTTTGCATTCTGCATGTAGTAGTCGATGGTCTCCTTTACCTGCTGTTTGCCCTCTGGGGTATATATTGCTTCGGCAGCACGCTGGCTGATATAGCTTGTACCATTAAACTTGGTGCTCTGTCGGCGATCCCAGATATGGTTGAGGTCAACCCTTGTCTTGCCATCGAGGGTTATTGCTGTAAGTTCCTTTGGAATAACAGTATATCCACATCTCACACCAGTGAAACCTGCAGTCTTAGAATAGCTTCGAAACTCTATTGCCACCTTGCGAGCACCCTTTATCTCGTAGATAGAGTGGGGAATATCATCATCCTGGATGTAAGCCTCGTAGGCTGCATCATAGAATATTATTGCATCATTGTGTATGGCATAGTTTACCCATTTGCGCAACTCCTCTTTAGGCAACACGGTGCCCGTAGGATTGTTAGGATAGCAGAGGTATATCATGTCGACCCTGTGGTCAGGAAGCTGAGGTATGAAATTGTTCTCTGCTGTGCAAGGGAAGTAAGTTACGTTGCTCCATTTTCCCGAATCATCTCTTACTCCTGCACGACCTATCATCACGTTGGAGTCGATATATACAGGATAAATAGGGTCGGTGACACCGATAGAGTTGTCCCATCTTACTATCTCTTGGATGTTTCCTGTGTCGCTCTTTGCACCGTCGTTGATGAAAATCTCGTTAGCATCAAGACGTATGCCACGAGGGGCATAGTCGTGTTTTATTATTGCTTCGCGCAAGAAGTCGTAGCCTCTCTCTGGACCATAGCCACGGAATGTAGCTTTCGATGCCATCTCGTCAACGGCTTTGTGCATAGCGTTTATCACTGCCGGACATAATGGTCGGGTTACGTCACCGATGCCAAGGCTTATCACCTTTTGGTTTGGTTTGGAAACCTTGTAGGCATTCACCTTTTTGGCAATATCTGCGAACAAATAGTTGTTCGAGAGTTTCAGGAAATGTTCGTTTACTAATGCCATATTTCTTTTATTTATTTGGTTGTTTGTGTCTTCTCTATCTCGCCCTCAAACACGAACTCTGCTGGACCTGTCATATATATATGGTTGTCAGCTTCGCTCCATTCTATGTTGAGAGTGCCGCCATCCATCACGATGTTGCTATGGCGTTTTGCTCTGTTTGTTACCGATGCTGCCACAGCTGTAGCGCAAGCACCAGTGCCGCAAGCCATTGTTACTCCGCTTCCGCGTTCCCATACCCTTGTGCGGATATCGCCATTTGGCTTTACTTCGGCAAACTCGATGTTGCAACGCTGAGGAAATGCAGGATGATGTTCCAATATACTTCCGTATTTCACTATGTCGAGATGTTCAACATCGTCTACGAAGATTACGTAGTGAGGATTGCCCATCGAAACGAAGGTTCCTTTGAATGTGCGGAAGTCAGCTTTTACGGTATCACCGAGTGCTGCATCAAACTGCTCGCTACATTGCAACCTTGGCTCAAGCATATCTACTGTTACCGACTTTACTGTCGTGTTGCCATCTGGTTGTGACTCAAGATGCAACTTTAGGATTTTTATTCCAGATAGCGTTTCAAGTCGGATGGTGTCGCTGGTGGTGATACCTTTTTCATATAAGTATTTGCCAATACATCTACTGGCATTGCCACACATCATGGCTTCCGAACCATCGGCATTGAAAATGCGCATCGAGAAGTCTGCCTTTGCACTGTCGGTAGGCTTACCTATTAGCACTAACCCGTCGCTTCCGATGCCTGTATGAGGGGCGCTCCATTTGCGAGCAGCCTCGCTGGGGTCTTCTATATTATATAATAAGGTGTTGACATATATGTAGTCATTGCCAGCCCCGTGCATCTTTGTGAAGTGTATTGTTTGTGCCATATTGTATAGTCTTTCTTTGTATTTGTGTCGTTTTGTTTGTTTCTGCTGCAAAGGTAAATCAATTTGTTGATAATTCAATAAGAATCTTGTTAATATGTAGATAGAAAATAAAGGAAATGTCAATTTGAAAGCAGAATCGTTTAATTTGCTTTCAAGTTGAAACTTAATTAGCTTTTGGTGATATTAAGTGTAAGTGCTTAAAGAAATATAATAGCAAAACGATATAAATCTATTGCAGATATTGACATATTGTCGTACTTTTGCAGCAGAAACATAACAAAATGATATGTAAACACAGAAATAGAGATACATATAAACATATTATTAATAAGAAAAAGGAGAGGTTAACATGAAGAAAATTGAAGCTATCATCCGCAAGACAAAGTTCGATGACGTGAAGGAAGCCTTGTTGGCAGCCGACATCGAGTGGTTCTCTTACTATGATGTAAGAGGTGAGGGAAAGATGCGCCAGGCAAGAATCTATCGTGGCGTGATGTATGATACCAGTTCTATTGAGCGTGTGTTGCTCAACATTGTTGTACGCGACAAAAATGTGGAGAAGACTGTAGCTGCTATTACGAAAGCTGCACAGACTGGTGAGATAGGAGATGGCAGAATCTTCGTCATTCCTGTAGAAGACACCGTCAGAATTAGAACCGGCGAGCGTGGCGACATCGCCTTGTATAATGCAGAGCAAGAAAAGTAGATCGCATAGCGTTTATATTTAGCAGTCAACGCCAAGAGCGTTTTCAGGATTTAATCAACAACAACACAAACACAAATTTTTACGACTATGACAATACAGGATTTAAGTATATCATTAGATACCGTATGGATGCTATTGGCAGCCATGTTGGTATTCTTTATGCAGCCAGGTTTTGCACTCTGCGAGGCAGGTTTTACACGTAGCAAAAACACCGCGAACATATTGTTCAAGAACTTTGTCGACTTCATGTTCGGTTCACTTCTCTTTTGGCTCGTAGGCTTCGGCTTCATGTTTGGAAGCGATGGTCAGGGCTTTATCGGAATGCCACATTTTGGCGATTTCTCATTCTATACTCATCCAGCAGGCTTGCCAACCGAAGGCTTCCTAATCTTCCAGACCGTGTTCTGTGCAACATCAGCAACCATAGTTTCAGGAGCAATGGCTGAGCGCACTAAGTTTTCTATGTATTGCGTATATTCAGTATTTATTTCGTTGTTCATCTATCCTATCTCAGGTCACTGGACATGGGGTGGCGGCTGGCTTTGCAATGGAGAAGCAGGCAGCTTTATGATGGATACATTTGGATATGCCTTCCACGACTTTGCAGGTTCTGCTATCGTTCACTCTGTAGGTGGTGTGCTTGCTTTCGTTGGTGCTATTGCCCTTGGTCCACGTCTTGGCAAATATGGTAAGGATGGCAAGAGCCGCGCTATTCCAGGTCACAACCTCATGGCAGCATCTCTTGGTGTATTCATCCTCTGGTTTGGCTGGTTCGGTTTCAACCCTGGTTCACAGCTTGCAGCATCAGGCGAAGTAAACAGAGTTGCTATCTCACACGTATTCCTCACCACCAACCTTGCAGCTGCAGCAGGTGGTATAGCCACCATGTTCACATCTTGGATTAAGTATGGCAAGCCTTCATTCTCACTCACCCTCAACGGTATCTTGGCAGGCTTGGTAGCCATCACCGCAGGTTGCGACCTTGTATCTCCACTTGGAGCTGTCATCATCGGTTTCTTGGCAGGTGTAATCCTTGTATTCTCTATCGAGTTTATCGATACCAAGCTTCATATTGACGACCCTGTAGGTGCAAGCTCAGTACACGGTGTATGCGGTATCTTCGGTACATTGATGACAGGTCTTTTGGCTGTCGATGGTGGTGCCTTCTATGGTGGTGGCTTCGGTTTCTTCGGAGCTCAGTGCTTGGGTATCCTCTGTATAGATGTATGGGCAGCAGTAGCAGGAGCAATATTGTTCTTCGGTATCAAGAAGCTTGTAGGTATCCGTGTTGACAAGCGTATCGAGGAAGAAGGTCTCGATATCTACGAGCATGGAGAGAGCTGCTACAACTAAAGATTATAATTACTATCCCTCATTAGTGGGGGATAGTAATATAAGCGAGTTTTAACCAGACTCATATATATTAACCATTTCTTGCTTCATCCTCAGTTATACCAGACAATTTAATTCCTTCTCTTTAGCAGAGGGACTGAGGGTGGAGCTTCTTTTTAAGACCCCAATCGGTCATTAGATTGAAAGAATCCATAAAATCATAACAACTCACCCATTTCGGTCTAATAACCGATTGGGGTTAAACTTTACAACCATGTGTGGAATAGTATCTATCTTTAACATCAAAGAGCAGACTCAAGAGCTTCGACAAAAGGCTTTGAGAATGAGTCAGAAGATTCGTCATCGCGGTCCAGACTGGAGCGGTATCTGCTGCAAAGGCTCTGCTATCCTTGCTCACGAGCGATTGAGCATCGTAGATCCAGAGTCGGGTAAGCAACCATTGTTTTCGCCTGATGGCTGTCAGGTGTTGGCAGTAAATGGCGAAATCTATAACCATAAAGATATCCGCCAGAATTTTGCTGGAAGCTATGAGTTTCAAACAGGTAGCGACTGCGAGGTTATCTTGGCTTTATATCGAGAGATGATGGCTAAGACCTCTGAACCAACCAGTGCCGACATCACCGCAATGATAGAGCAGCTTAGCGGTATCTTTGCTTTTGCTCTCTACGATTCTGAGCGCGACACCTTTCTCATAGCTCGCGACCCTATTGGCGTGATACCTCTTTATATTGGTTACGACAAAGATGGCAAAGTGTATGTGGCAAGTGAACTGAAAGCTCTCGAAGGACAATGCGATTCGTACGAACCATTCCTTCCAGGACATTTCTATTGGAGCCGCACACCAAAGATGCAAAGATACTATACACGCGATTGGTTCAACTATGATGCTGTGAAAGACAATGGTGCATCAGTGGCCGATGTGCACGATGCACTTGAAGATGCTGTGAAGCGTCAGCTTATGAGCGATGTTCCTTATGGAGTGTTGCTCTCTGGCGGCTTAGACTCGTCGGTGATATCTGCCATAGCAGAGAAATATTCTGCCAACAGAATAGAGGAAGACTGTAAGAGTCCGGCATGGTGGCCAAGGTTACATTCCTTTGCCGTAGGACTGAAAGGTGCTCCCGACTTAGCTAAAGCACGACTCGTTGCCGACCATATCGGTACCGTACACCATGAAATCAACTACACCATTCAAGAGGGATTGGATGCTATACGCGATGTGATATATTTCATCGAAACCTACGATGTAACAACCGTTAGAGCAAGCACACCGATGTATCTCTTGGCGCGTGTCATAAAGAGTATGGGCATAAAGATGGTACTATCGGGCGAAGGTGCCGACGAGATATTCGGTGGCTATCTGTATTTCCATAAAGCTCCTACCGCCAGGGCTTTCCATGAAGAGACTGTAAGAAAGTTGTCGAAGCTATATCTTTACGACTGTCTGCGTGCCAACAAGAGTCTTTCGGCTTGGGGAGTAGAGGGCAGAGTGCCTTTCTTGGACAAGGAATTCCTTGATGTTGCAATGCGACTAAACCCCGAGGCAAAGATGTGTCCAGGAAATACTATGGAGAAGAAGATTGTGCGCGAAGCCTTTGCCGATATGTTGCCTGAAGAAGTGGCATGGCGACAGAAAGAGCAGTTTAGCGATGGAGTAGGCTATTCGTGGATAGACACCTTGAAGGAGATAACAGCTGCTGCCGTTAGCGACGAACAGATGGAGCATGCTGCCGAGAGATTCCCAATCAATCCTCCTCGCAACAAAGAGGAATACTATTATCGCTCTATCTTTGCCGAGCATTTCCCATCAGATAGTGCTGCTCGCAGTGTGCCGAGTGTGCCAAGCGTGGCTTGCTCTACTGCAGAAGCATTGGCATGGGATGCTGCATTCAAGAATATGAACGATCCAAGCGGACGTGCCGTTGCAGGAGTTCATGAACAGGCTTATTAATTTATCAACGATATCTGACTGAATAAATATATTTAATTAAGAGGTTTGTTACAAAAAAAGGTGCAACTTCACATTTCTTTCATTTTAGAAATGTAGAGTTGTGCCTTTTTTATTTTGTATTGCCCTCGGTTTGCACTATCTTTAGATAAGATAGGCTGCACCTCAGCAATAAAAATAAATGAATTTATTTTGTATTGCCCTCGGTTTGCACTATCTTTGCAAAGAGTTTAACCTATTATAACCATTACTATTATGCCACAACTGCATCCTGCCAAGACCGACATAGCCGTATTGCTATTGTTCTTTAATCGTCCTTCCACCTTTAAACTTGTTTTTGAGGAGGTTAAGAAGGCACGCCCTTCTCGCTTGTTCCTATACCAAGACGGACCACGAGGCGAGAAGGATATGGCAGGCATAGAGGCTTGCAGAAAAATTGTGGAGGATATAGACTGGGAATGCGACGTGAGGAGGAATTTCCAAACTCGCAACTATGGCTGCGACCCTTCGGGCTATATGGCACATAAGTGGGCATTCTCGCTTGCCGACAAGTGTATAGTGTTGGAAGATGATGTGGTGCCAAGTCAATCGTTCTTCCCTTTCTGTAAGGAGATGCTCGACCGCTACGAGAATGATGAACGAATAACTATGGTGGCAGGATTCAATACCGACGAGGTGACATCAGATGTACCTTACAGCTATTTCTTTACATCTGTGTTCTCGATATGGGGATGGGCATCATGGCGAAGAGTGATAGATAAATGGGATGGCGACTACACATTCCTCAATGATGACTTCAATCGCACACAGCTTGCTCACCTTGCAAAGGAGCGTGGAGTGAGAAACGACTTCATGCAGATGTGCTACGACCACAAGGCTAACGGTAAACAATATTTCGAAAGCATATTTTGGTCAACAATGTTGATGAATAATGGTCTTGCCATTATGCCAACAGTAAACCAAATAAATAATGTCGGAGCTACTGCCGACTCTACCCACTATGGTGAACTGCTAACTATGCCTAAGGCTCTGCGCCGTATATTCACTATGGCTCGCCTTGAGATAGATTTCCCATTGAAGCATCCTAAATATGTGATGGAATATGTAGACTATAAGCACCGCCTATATCGTCGCAATGCGTGGGGACATCCTTGGGTAAAGATAGCACGCTCGTTTGAAGAACTATTCTATAACCTTCGTCAAGCCAACTTCGCATATATCTGGAAGATGCTGACACGAAGAATAAGAAAGCTGATGGGAATAGAAAAGCATAAATAATAATCAAATACATTTCTAAATTTATTATCAAAACTATTACTAATTACTTCAAAATGAAAAAAGCAATTATTTTTTCGCTTGCTGCATTGATGACTGCCAATGCAATGGCTATTGATGTGAAGGTGGCATCGCCTGATGGCAAATTGCAGGTAACTATATCTGACGAAGGTGGTAAACCAACCTACGTGGTAAACTACGATGGTAAGCAGATGATGACTCCTTCAGCACTCGGACTCAACACCAATATCGGTGACTTCACACAAGGTCTTACCATCAAAGACTCTAAAGAAAATAGCATCGACAGCAAATATACCATGTCGCGCACTAAGACTTCTGAGGTTCATTATCAAGCTAACGAGGTGAATATCACTATGGAGAATGCTAAGAAGTGGGCTCTGACAGTTACATTCCGTGTGTCAAACTCTGATGTGGCTTTCCGCTACACTCTTCATCGTGGTAAGGGCAACAATCCTAAGTGTGCCGTTATCTATTCTGAGGCAAGTGCATTCAACTTCCCAGACTATACCACTACATTCATCTGCCCACAGAGCAAGACTATGGCGGGATGGGAACGTACAAAGCCATCTTACGAAGAGGAATATACTGCAGATGCTGCAATGGACGTGAAGTCGAAGTTTGGTGAAGGCTACACATTCCCTTGCTTGTTCCATGTTGGCAACGATGGTTGGGTGCTCGTTAGCGAGACTGGCACTGGTAGCAACTATACAGGCTGCCACCTCAGCGACTATGAAAAGGGAAAGGGATATACTGTTGCATTCCCTAACAAAACCGAGATGAATGGCTTGGGAAGCGAATATGTTGGTATCATGGTGCCTGGTTCTACTCCTTGGCGTACCATCACTGTAGGTTCTAATCTTAAGCCTATCGTTGAAACTACCGTGGCTTACGACCTTGTAGAACCTCTCTATAAGCCATCGCGCGAATATAAGCCTGGCCGCTATACCTGGTCATGGTTGATGTGGCAGGATAATTCTGTAAACTACAACGATCAGGTTAAGTTCATCGACCTTGCTGCCACTATGGGCTATGAATATTGTCTCGTAGACGGATTGTGGGATAAGCAGATAGGCAGAGAGAAGGTTGAAGAGCTTTCACGCTATGCACAGTCAAAGGGTGTGAAGCTTATGCTTTGGTATAACTCTAATGGCTATTGGAATGATGCTCCGCAGGGTCCTCGTGGACGTATGCACACTTCTATTGCTCGTGAAGAGGAGATGGCATGGATGGAGAAGAATAATATCGCAGGTATCAAGGTCGACTTCTTTGGCTCTGATAAGCAAGAGATGATGAAGCTCTACGAAGATATCCTCTCTGATGCCAACCGTCATGGTCTGCAGGTGATATTCCATGGTTGCACAATCCCACGTGGTTGGGAACGTATGTATCCTAACTATGTTGCTTCTGAGGCTTTGCTCGCATCTGAGAATGTACGTTTCTCTGATCATCATGCTCGCCAGGAAGGTTTCGAACTCACCATGCATCCTTTCTCTCGCAACACTCTCGGTGCTGCCGACTGGGGTGGTGTAATGATGAATACCCACATGCATCAGGATAATAAAAGCGGACATCCACGCTACACTTCTGATATCTTTGAGATAGCTTCTGCTTTGGTTATCCAGACCAGCGTCAACTGTGTTTGCTTGTGCCCTAACAACCTCAACGAGTTGCCACAGTTTGAGATAGATTTCCTCAAGACTCTTCCTACTACATGGGATGAAACTCGCTATGTTGATGGCTATCCTACACGCTATGCTGTGTTGGCTCGTCGTACTGGCGACAAATGGTATGTTGCAGGTCTTAATGGCACTTCAGAGCCTAAGACTCTTAAGCTCTCGTTGCCTATGTTTGCAGGCAAGACTGTAAACATCCTCGTAGATCAACCTAAGAAGAAGGGTGAATTCCTCCCAACTCCTGCTAAGAAAACCATAAAGGTTGGCAAAGATGGCACCGCAAAGGTTACTATCCAAGGTATGGGCGGAATCGTTATATATTAAAAAGGTAAAAAGGTAAAAAAGTAAAAAGGTAAAAAATTGAGGGACATCCTTTACTTTTTTACCTTTTTCTTTATATATTTTTTCTCGGTATTCTTTTACCTTTTTACTTTTTTATATTGGTGTCCGCTAAAAGTCTAATGA
>HF994069.1:0-16586 GCA_000436915.1 Prevotella sp. CAG:1092
GAAGAGTGAAGAAACGAAGTTCGGCGGCCGAAGGGAAAGCCAATCCAATGGAAGTGAATATCGTGAAAGTCGTGCGGAAAATGTGATGAAGTAGTGTGAAAGTCGTGCGGAAAATGTGATAATATTGGTTAAAAGTCGTGCAGAAAATGTGATGAACCTTGTTTAATTGCTTGATATTTAGTATATTTGCTGCAAATATTAAAAATATGGATAGATTACTCATTGAAGATCTGAAGATTTGGAAAGATAAATCAGACAGAAAACCTTTAATACTTAGAGGAGCAAGACAAGTTGGCAAAACTTGGTTGTTGAATGATTTTGGAGAGAAATGCTTCAAGGATATTTGCTATGTCAATTTTGAGCAAAAGGATATGCTCGGTAAGATATTTGAAGGAACATTATCGCCTCAGCGTATAATAGAGCAGCTGTCTGTATTTCATGGCAAAAAGATACAACCACAAGAAACGTTGCTTATTTTTGATGAAGTTCAGGAATTACCTCGTGCGCTGACCTCATTGAAATATTTTGCAGAAGAGGCACCCGAATATGCAATTTGTTGTGCAGGTTCATTGCTTGGTGTTGCCTTGCATGAGGGAACATCTTTTCCTGTGGGCAAGGTTGACTTCTTAGACTTATATCCATTGTCGTTTCGCGAGTTTTTAATGGCTAACGACGAGCAGATGCTGGTGGACTACATTATGTCAGGAAACCGTGACTTAAAGGTATTCGAAGAGAAGTTGATAGATTATCTGAAAAAGTATTTTATTATTGGTGGCATGCCTGCTGCAATATTAAAATGGTTGGACACTCATGATTTCTTCGAGGTGGATGATGTTCAGAAACAAATATTGTCTGCTTATACAAATGATTTCTCTAAGCATGCACCACGCCAATTGGTAGAGAAAATAAGATATGTATGGGATAGTATACCTTCGCAATTGGCAAAAGAAAACAAGAAATTCATTTTTGGATTGGTTAGAGAAGGAGCCCGTGCGCGAGAATATGAAGACTCTTTGTTGTGGCTTTCTGATGCAGGCGAGATTATAAGAACTTATAATGTGAGTAAGCCCGATGTGCCATTGAAGGCTTATGCAGAATTGAAGAATTTTAAGGTGTTCTTGATGGATGTTGGTCTGTTGAGAGCTTTAAGCGATGTTTCTCCAAAGATTATATTGGAAGGAAGTAGGATATTTGAAGAATTTAAGGGCGCATTGACAGAGCAATTTGTTTGTCAAGAGCTACAGTTGTTTAAACGATTGCAAACCAATTATTATTGGACTTCATCTTCGCGTGCTGAGGTCGACTTCTTAGTATCTGACGGTATGGACGTTTATCCTATGGAAAGTAAAGCAGGGTTTACGATGAATGCCAAGAGCTTGAAGTCGTATAAAGAAAAATATTCTCCGAAGTTGTGTCTGCGAACATGTCTGTTGCCTTATGAACGAAATGAAGATGCCAAGATGCTGAATATACCTCTTTATATGCTCTTTGTGTTGCCATCAGAATTGGCAAACATTTGATAAGATTTTGTGAGAAAGATTATACATGTAGATATGGATGCTTTCTTTGCTTCGGTAGAGCAGAGAAACAATCCGGAATTGCGAGGAAAACCTATTGCGGTGGGCTACGACGGTCCGCGCGGTGTGGTGTCGACGGCGAGCTATGAAGCACGCCGATGGGGAGTTCATTCCGCTATGTCGATACAGACTGCGCACAGACTCTGCCCAGAGCTGATAGTGGTGGGAGGCGATAGGGAAGAGTATAAGCGAGTGTCGCAGCAGGTGCACGAGATATTCCAAGACTATACCGACGAGATAGAACCTTTGTCTATTGATGAGGCTTTCCTCGATGTTACTAATAATAAGAAAGGTATAGAGATGGCGGTAGACATAGCGCGAGAGATAAGACAGCGCATAGCCGACGAACTGCATCTCACAGCCTCGGCAGGCATTTCGTATTGCAAATTCCTTGCCAAGGTGGCTTCCGACTACCGCAAGCCAAATGGTATGACCGTGATTCATCCCGACAAGGCACTCGACTTCATAGCCGATTTGCCTATAGAGAAGTTTTGGGGCATTGGCTCGAAGACGGCAGCACGTATGCACAGCATGGGCATCTTTACGGGCTACGATCTACGCAAGGTTTCGGAAGCCCATTTGGTGGAAGTGTTTGGCAAGGTGGGCACAATATACCATAATTTCTCGTTGGGCATTGATGTGCGCAAGGTGGAAACCGACAGCGTGCGCAAATCGGTAGGTTGCGAACGTACTTTTGCTGAAGACATCGCTTCGCGTACCATATTATTAATAGAGCTTTATCATGCAGTATTGGAATTGGTGGAGCGAATAGCCAAAGCCTCTTTCTCCGGTCGCACACTAACATTGAAGATAAAGTATGCCGACTTCCGCCAGATTACGCGCAGCATTTCAGTCGACTCCTATCTCATCACCAAGACCGACATTCTGCCCATTGCCAAATCATTATTATCACAAATCTCAGTATCGCCGATAATGAAGGTACGCCTACTCGGTCTCTCGGTGTCGAATCCAAACGGAACAGAAACAGAAGGCAAATGGCAAGAAGGATGGCTGTGGAAAGAGAAGAGAAGTTAGAGAAGAGAAGTTAAAGAAGTTAAAGAAGTTATCGCTCCCTGACGGTCGCTAGAAGTTAAAGCCATTAGCCTTTTAGTTGGAGCCTTTAGCTGGAGCCTTTAGTTGGAGCCTTTAACTTGAGCCTTTAGTTGGAGCCTTTAGTTGGAGCATTTAGCTAAAAAATAATCTATAAGACATATGGCTTTAACTTCTTTAACTTCTTTAACTTCTTAACTTGCGAAAGTTCAGGTATTATATCGTTTTTCCATTGATTCTTCTATTCTTTAACTTCTCTTCTTTATAACGAAAGTTCAATGAATAATAATGCAATAAATGTTTTATTTCTCTATCAAAAAGAAATATTTTATTAGATATTTATTGCATTATGAATAATTTGTTGTATATTTGCAGCCAATATTGTAAGCGTATACAGATATATAACAATAAAAGGAAAGATAATATGATACTGGATATCGAAATGTTGAAGTCATTTTATGACTCATATTCTTGCCGTGTAAAAGCTGCTAAGCAAGTGCTTAGCCGTCCGATGACATACGCAGAGAAAGTTCTCTACGCCCACTTGTTCGACAACAATGATATGAAACCATTCAGCCGTGGCGAATCTTATGTAAACTTCCGTCCCGACCGTGTGGCTATGCAGGATGCTACCGCCCAGATGGCTTTGCTTCAGTTTATGAATGCCGGCAAATCGCGCGTGGCTGTACCTGCAAGCGTGCATTGCGACCACTTGATTCGTGCCGACAAGGGTGTAGAATACGATCTTCCTGCAGCTATGGAAGGCAACAAAGAAGTTTACGACTTCCTGAAGTCGGTATCTGAGAAATATCATATTGGCTTCTGGAAACCAGGAGCAGGAATCATCCATCAGGTAGTATTGGAAAACTACGCATTCCCAGGAGGAATGATGGTTGGTACAGACTCGCATACTCCTAACGCAGGCGGACTTGGTATGGTAGCCGTAGGTGTTGGTGGAGCAGATGCAGTAGACGTGCTCACTGCACAGCCTTGGGAATTAAAGATGCCACGCCTCATTGGTGTACGCCTCACAGGCAAACTATCTGGTTGGGCAGCACCAAAGGATGTGATACTAAAGATTCTTGGCATTCTCACCGTAAAGGGTGGCACCAATGCCATACTCGAATATTTCGGTCCTGGTTTGGACAGCCTTACAGCAACAGGTCGTGCAACAATCTGCAATATGGGAGCAGAACTTGGAGCCACATGCTCTATATTCCCTTACGATAACAATGCCTCAGAATATCTTCGCCAAACAGAGCGCTTAGAGGTTGCCACTATGGCAGAGCAGAATGCTGCAGAACTTCGTGCCGACGACGATGTGTTGGCAAATCCTGAGACTTATTTCGACCAGCTGTTGGAAATAGACCTTTCTACCATAGAGCCACATCTCAATGGTCCGTTTACTCCTGATGCTGCCACACCAATCTCGCAGATGAAGGCTAAGGGTCCTGCCAACGACTATCCAATGGAGGTAGAGGTAGGACTGATAGGTTCTTGCACCAACTCAAGCTACCAAGACCTCTGTCGTGCAGCTTCGGTAGTGAAGCAGGCTTTAGACAAGGGTATTGAGCCAAAGGGACAATTGATCATCAACCCTGGTTCGGAGCAAATTAGATATACTGCAGAGCGCGACGGCATACTCGACATCTTTAAGCAGATGGGAGCACTGATAATGACAAACGCCTGCGGACCATGTATCGGACAATGGAAGCGTCATACCGACGACAACAATCGCAAGAATGCCATCGTAACTTCATTCAATCGCAACTTCCGTCGTCGTGCTGATGGCAACCCAAATACATATGCCTTTATTGGTTCTCCAGAGCTTACCACAGCTCTCGCAATAGCTGGTCGCCTGGATTTCAATCCTGCTGTAGACAGCCTTACAGATAAGAATGGCAACAGCGTGATGCTCGACGAACCTTCAGGTTATTGTTTCCCTCCACGAGGCTTCGAAGTTGAAGACAAGGGCTTCATAGCTCCTTCTGACGAAGCTAAGGATGTAGAAGTGGTTATCAATCCTGATTCTCAGCGTTTGCAACGTCTGCAGCCTTTCGCTCCTTGGGATGGCAACGACTATACAGACATGCCACTATTGATAAAGACTCAAGGCAAGTGCACCACCGACCATATCTCTATGGCTGGACCATGGCTCCGTTTCCGCGGTCATCTGCAGAACATCTCCGACAACTTGCTGATGGGCGCAGTGAATGCCTTTAATGGCGAGTCGAACCATGTGAAATGTCAGCTATGTGGCAACTATGTAGAGGTTTCAACTGCTGCCAAGGCATACAAGGAAAAAGGCTTGTCGAGCATCGTTGTGGCAGAAGACAACTATGGCGAAGGTTCAAGTCGTGAGCATGCTGCCATGGAGCCTCGATTCCTTAATGTTAAGGTGGTGTTGGCAAAGAGCTTTGCCCGTATTCACGAAACAAACCTTAAGAAGCAGGGTATGCTTGCACTTACGTTCCAAGACAAGAATGATTACGACAAGGTGAAGGAAGACGACCGCATCAGCGTTGTCGGACTCAAAGAGTTTGCTCCGGGCAAACCGCTAACAGTAGTATTGAAGCATGCCGACGGCACAAGCGAGGAGTTCCTTGCACAGCATACTTACAACGACACACAGATAGCATGGTTTAAGGCTGGAAGCTGTCTGAACAATATGTAAAACAATAGCACAACATGAAGAAAGAATATCTAATATATAAGCTTAGCGACGAGGTAAAGAACTCGTGCAAGATAGACCGCGAGGCTTTCACCAAATATGGTGTTAAGCGCGGCTTGAGAAACGAGGATGGTAGTGGTGTGTTGGTGGGATTGACCAACATCGGTAATGTAGTTGGTTACGAGCGTGATGCTGAAGGCAAACTGCAGCCTACAGAAGGTAAACTATACTATCGTGGCTATGAGCTCGACGACATCGTAACTCCGTTGCTCAAAGAGAAGCGTTGCGGTTTCGAAGAGATTGCTTTCCTCTTGCTCTCAGGCAATCTGCCTGACAAGGAAGAGCTTGCTGCCTTCCGCGAGTTGCTCAACGATAATATGCCTCTCGACCATCGTACCATCGTACACATCATCGACCTCGAGGGTGCTAACATCATGAACATCTTGGCTCGTTGTGTGCTCGAAATGTACACCTTTGACCCTAATCCCGATGATATTTCGCGCGACAACCTGATGCGCCAGTCGATAGAGCTTATCGCTAAGTTCCCAACCATCGTGGCTTATGCTTACAACATCTATCGCCACTCTGTGCAGGGACGTAGCCTCCATATTCGTCATCCAAAAGAGAATCTCGGCATAGCAGAAAACTTCCTCTATATGCTCAAGCATGAAAACTATACGGAACTCGACGCTCGTATGCTCGACCTTCTGCTTATCATCCAGGCTGAGCATGGTGGTGGTAACAACTCTACCTTCACAGTTCGTGTGACAAGTTCTACACGTACCGACACATATTCAAGTATCGCAGCAGGCATTGGTTCGCTTAAAGGTCCACTTCATGGAGGTGCCAACATCAAGGTTATCAACATGTTCCACCATCTAAAGGAGCAGATTGCCGATTGGACAAACATTGACGAGATAGACACCTATCTCATGCGCATGCTCGATAAGAAGGCTTACGACCAGACAGGTCTTATCTATGGTCTTGGCCATGCCGTATACACTATGAGCGATCCTCGTGCCGTTGAGCTTAAGAAGTTGGCTGGCGAATTAGCCAAGGAGAAGGGTAGAGTAGAGGAATACGAATTCCTGAAGCTCATAGAGCAAGAGGGCATCAAGTGCTTGATGGCTCGCGGACGTACAAAACCTGCTTGCGCTAACCTCGACTTCTATTCAGGTTTCATCTACGAGATGATTGGTTTGCCACAGGAAATCTATACTCCTATATTTGCCATGGCACGTATCGTTGGTTGGACTGCCCACCGCATCGAAGAGCTCAACTTCGAGAGCCGTCGTATCATCCGTCCTGCATACAAGAATATCCAAGACAGCAAAGAGTATACTCCGCTTGCTGATAGATAAGTTAGATGGAAGTTTAGCTAAATAGAACCTGCTTGCGTTGTGTCCCACACGAATAGCACGGATTTTTATGACCTCTAATCCTTGCTTCTTGATAAGGAACATGAAGCACATGTGTTCCTTAAAAATCAGCAGTTCGTGTTCTAAAAGAACACGAACTGCTGATTTTTTACTTTTTACCTTTTTTAGGATAAGCGACGCAGCCGAGCTGCGACGAACGCAACCCAAGGGGATGGGGGAGCGCTTATTTAAATAAATCCTTTATTCCATCCATGTCGAAGCTGAGGGTGAAGCGGAGAGTTTGGTCAAGAGGGTTGCTCTTGGCAGTTGCTATCACATAGCCAGCATCGAGAGAGAAGACATTCATGCGGAAACCGGCACCTACGGTGAAGTATTTGCGGTTACCCTTGTTCTCGCTCTCGTGATGATAACCAGCGCGAAGAGAGAACTTGTCGTTGTATACATATTCGGCACCCACGCTCCATTGTATCTCTTGCAATTCCTCCTTGAAGCCGTTAGGGGCATCGCTGAAGCTCTTGAATATACCGCTGATAGAAGATACGTCGTAGTAATCTTTCTGCACACGCTCCTGATAGTCTTCTGTGCTCTCGCCATCTTCCTGTTTAGGATATGTAGGCACGAGGAGCTTGTTGGCATCAGCAGCTATGGTGAAGCGGTTGTATTCGTCGATAGGCACCATGAGCGATGCACCAAGACGAAGATTGGTAGGGATAAACTCTGAGTCATCGCTACCGCCGAAAGTAATCTTACTACCGATATTTGAAACGTTGAGACCTAAGCCAAGCTGACATTCGCGGCTACCGATGTTGAGATAGTTTTGATAGTACATCGAGAGGTCGGCAGCAAAAGCAGAACCAGGAGATGTATCTTCGGTGTAGTCGTAGGTGAGGTCGGAGTAAATCCAACGTACACCTGCCGAGAGTGAGAAATGTTCGCTCAGCATAAGTGAATAAGCAACATCGAGCGACATCTCGTAAGGATTGATGGTCATATCGTTAGTGCCATCCTCAGAGCTGCTGGTGAACACTTCACCAAGAGAGAAATAGCGCAAAGAACCAGATATGGCACTATAGTCGCCAATGCGATAGTAGCCCACGAGGTAGGCGAGGTCGATATCAGATACCAGCTGTCGCAACCATGGGGTATAGTTGAGTGCTACACCTGCGCGAGATATCGTGAAAGGATATTTCGCAGGGTTCCAGTATTGAGATACTACGTCAGGGTCGGTGGCAACACCCACGTCGCCCATACCTGCTGCTCGAGCATCAGGGGCAATGGTTTGTGATGTTACCGAGGTGTTGATAGGGTTGAACATGTTTTTCTTATCCTGCGCCTTGGCAACAGAAGTAAGCATCACGAGTGCAACCGCGAGGATTATCTTTGATATTTTATTCATCTGCGTTGTTATATATATAATATGGTGTAAACAATATAATAACGTAAGTGGTGGGCTATTTATTGCTTATAACCACAAGTTTGTTGGCTTTTGATGCTTGGCTACTGCCTTCGCATGCTACTCTGACACGATAAAGATATACACCCGTTTGCAGTTGCTGACCGCTATCGGTGCATAGATTCCATGTAGAGGTATAGGCTCCGCTGGTGGATACTCCCGACTCATGGCGCGTCCATAGCAGGCGACCGCTGGCATCGAATACATCGATATCGACATCCATCGTTGTGCCCACGCGGTCGTGGTTGATGATGAATGTTGTTGATGTTGATGCAGGATTCTTTGTAATGCCTACGTTGAAGAGCTTTGGTGTAAGGCCACGCACAACATTGAAGTCGAGCGATACCGTCGACGAGTTGTTCAAGATATCCCAAGCACGGAACTTCAGCTTATGTTTGCCTGCTGATAGTTCTGGAAGCTGATAATATGTGGTGCCTGAGGTATAGGTGCCGAAGTCGTAGACGAAGTTATCGTTAAGTGTGTAGGTCTTTGCCATGTCGCCATCTATAATGAGCTGCAAGTCGTGGCCAATGCCGTTGCCTGTGGAGTTTATGCCATTTGCATCTGTTATCTGTGCCACGAAATATGGGGTAGAGTTTACATTGCCACCATTGACGAATGAAGGCGAATTGAGATAGCAGTATATTGATGGACCGATGGAGTCGTTGTCGACAGCGGCTGTTCCGCCAACAATGAAGTTGGTGCAATATCCATGAGCCAACATCTGCTTATCGCTGCTTACGGCATGGAAGTTCATTATACCAGCCTTGTCGCTATAGTTGATGTCCAGAGGTACAGCAAACGAAATATTGAATTTACCATTCTTGATGCTGTCTGAACCATTAAACAAATACTTTGTATAGTCGTAGAAGGCAAAGGCAGAGTCGGCGGCTGCAGAGGCATTCATATTGCATGTTATCAGTTCACGCGAGTCGCGGATGGTAGCAGAAACCAATCCTGTGAAATCGTTGTTGCCTTCGATATGACCACAAATGGTTGCTATGCTTCCAGCTTGGAGAGTAGCTTTCTTCTGAGTGTCGTTTACAGATATGCCGTTGATAGAGTCTACCACAACCTTTTGAGTAGGCAGATGTAGAGCCACGGCAGGGTCGCCAAGCAGCTGATATTGCAGTTTGTTGGCAGAGCGGTCTTCTGACGATGTTATGAGATACGACTTTGTGAGTCGTTGAGCTTCACCGATGGTGATAGGTTTGCCATTGCTATCATAGGTGAGCACATATTTCATAAAGGCGCGGTTGATGGCTTTGTTTTGTGGCACAAATACCGTGCGGGCAGTACCGAAGAAAGCCATGGCGCCACCATTCTCGTTGAGCACAGCCGTTTCGCCTATCGTAGGCTCCACACCATCGTAAGGCATGATGTCGCAAGTGGCTGTTACCCATAGAGGAAGGTTCTTATTGCTGAAAGCCTTGAAGTCTGTTAGTCGTAGCACATTCTCATGCGATACCTGGTCTGGACGACCGTGGCCACCATAGTCGAAGATTAGTGCGCCAGAAGATTGCAAGCGCTTGATGAGGTTGGTTACCGCAGGATAGCCATGACCAGAAGCAGATGTCTCCTGAGGATAAGCATCCCACATAATCTTGCGAACCAAATATTCAGGGTGGGCAGAGATTGTGGCATCAGCAACCTCGTTGACATCGTGCATGTGGATATTGTCGTCGCCATCATCGCCCATGAAAACTATAGTATTCTGCCAACTGCCAGCATTCTTGTTTTCTACATAGCCGATAGTCTTGTCGACCATAATCTTGGCTTCAGCCTCTGTAGTTACAGGGAAACGACCAACGCCAATGTCGGGACGGTCGGAAGACAAGAGGTTTGCACCCTCGCCATCGTCGAGAAGACAATAGAAACCATCGTCGGCATAGCAAGTAGTTTCAGAGAATGAATTCTCGCTCTCAAAGACAAGTAGATAGTCGTCGGGCGACATGTTGCGACAGTCTTGAGTTAGCATGCGGTTATCCCATACGCAGTCGCCAAACAATACCAGATGACTTGGCATATCAGCCTCAGTCTCAGCACGGTCGTAGAGCATCTTCATATATCGGCGATATGCGTTGGCATCAGGAGTGCCGCTTGAGAATTCGTTGAAAAGTTCATCTGCAGGCACCACGTTTACTCGCATGCCATCGTGCTGACGATGGAAGTCTGCAAGACGGTTAGCTTGTTTCAGCAGTTTCTGCGATGTAGGTATTATTATCACCATGTCGGCAGCAGAGTCGGCATGATGGTTTTGGTTTGTTATGTTGTACACATATTCAGCATCAGGAAACGAGCCTTCGAGCGAAGGTGCAGGCAATGGCTTATCCCAAGCTGCAGAAACGAAGTCGAGGCGTACAGGCAAACCTCCGTTATTCCTTATAGTTATGGTATCTTTAGCCTGCTGCGAAGAGATGGTGTAAGTCTTCATAGCCTCGTTGCCAGCATAGTATTTTGCTGGTACAGAGATTGTGATAGTGCCAAGAGAAGCGCCATTGTGCAAGACTTCTACGCTACTCGAAGAGCCTGCCGAGACGTTGACTGAAAGTTGAGCAGATGTGGCATCAGCAGGTTTTGATAATACCACCTTTTGCGAACTACCGCTACTTATCACCTTAGAGTCGTAGAGATTGCGACCACCATGATACCATGCGTAGCCGTCTACCTCGTATATGCTGTGGTAGTCGTTGTTAGAAGGATAGAAAGCAGAGATGAAAGCAGCAGAGTCGGCTTTTAGAGGTTCTTCTTCGCTGTTCGTAGTCTCTGTGATGAAATAATATCCGTAGTCGGAATAAGGATTACGGGTGCGGCGAGTGGCAGTAGGACTGCTCCATGATACAGGACCACGAGCATAGAAAAGGCGCGACTTGCCACGGTCGTAGGTTGCAACTTCTTTTAAGTCGTCGAGTTCTTTTAGGGTGTTGCCATCAAGGCGCTCTGCCTGAAGGTTGCCGCCATAGCCATATATCTTTATTTTAGAAAGACTGCTGAAGCCTGCCTTTCTGATAAGAGATTCAGTGATCTGATATATACCTGAGGAAGGCACACGAATCTTTGCCCATTTGCCCGTTGCAAGTATAGAGTTGGCTGCATATCTTTCTGCTGCTGAGCTATTTTTAGCTAAGGCGTTATTGCCGAAAGCGTCATTGATATTAGCCATAGCGCCATTGCCCTTTGCAAATGTTTCGTTGCCCTTCGTAGCAGATGCCTTAGCCTTAGCTTCCACCTTTAGCATGAAACTCACCAATATCTGGTATTTGCCATCGCGCTTTACCAAAGGGCAGAAATAAGTTTCGAGCATCGCCTTTTTGCGACTTACGGCAATTTGCTGCTTAACAACAGGCATCTCTGGCAACGGCTCATTCGACAATCGCTCGTAGTTGGCGATGTCGTTGCGAGTCATATCTATGAACTCAGGATAGAGGATGCTGACGGTAAATAGCGAGTCGTCGTAGTTGTCGTATAGCGGTATGGCGTAGGTAAACTCAGGCAATACAGAGTCTACCTCCACCTGTGAAGAGGCGAGGTTTAAGAATCGTTGCGCATTAGCACTAAAGCACGATGCTAAGAGCAAGAGGAGTATGAAGATATGTTTTCTCAATATCATTTATTGGGCATTATTTGCAATTGAATTCCAACACTTTGCGGTCTTCGATATAGCCCTCCAGATGGTCGTCGATATTTACTGGGCCTACGCCTGCAGGTGTGCCAGTATATAGTATGTCGCCAGTTTTTAGAGTGAAATATTGGCTTATGTAGCTTATTATTTCGTCTACCTTGAAGAGCATATCGCTCGAACATCCTTCCTGCACAGTTTTGCCGTTGATGTCGAGGTGGAAGTGTATAGCCTGGATATCGCGGAATTTATTCACGTCGACCCAGTCGCCGAGAGCTGCCGAGCCATCGAAGCCTTTGCATATCTCCCAAGGCAATCCCTTTTCGCGTAGTTGCGTCTGCATTTCGCGAGCCGTGAAGTCGATACCTACAGTCACAGCATCATAATAGCGATGAGCAAAGCGAGTAGAAATATTCTTGCCGAGCTTGCATATACGCACCACGAGTTCCGTTTCATAGTCTATGCGTCCCATGTGGTCGGGTATGAAGAAAGGCTTATGGTCTTTCAGCAGGGCAGAGTCTGCCTTAGTGAAAATCACAGGCTTCTCTGGTTTTAATAACGTATTATGTAGCTCTTTATTGTGTAAGGCATAGTTCATGCCGATAGCGAATATCTTCATTTTCTTATAGTTTTATTGGTTTCTGCATGCAAAATTAGCAAAAACATTTGATACTATAGCGATTAAAGCCACTAAATGATGATAATTGAACTTCTGCAAGTCCTTTTATATTCTACGAATGAGAAAATGATGATACTTAATTTTCTACAAACAGAATATGATGATACAAAAAATGGGCATGCCGTTGAAGCATGCCCATTAGGGGTTTTTATTTTGCTTTGTAGTAAGATTACTCAGCAGCAAGAGTGAAGCGCTTGTAAGCAACAATCTTAAGGTCAGCGTTAACCTTCTTAAGATACTCGCCTACAGTCTGCTTGTCGCCATCGCCAAACTGGAACTCCTGGTCTACGAGGCAGTTCTCCTTGAAGAACTTAGCCAAACGACCCTTAGCGATGTTCTGAATCATCTGCTCAGGCAAGTTTGCGAGCTTCTGCTCAGCAGTTGTCTTCTTGAGTTCGCGGATAGCGTCAGCGTCAGCCTCTGTGATGTTACCCTTGCGGATACCCTCTTCGAGGTGCTCCTCGCTCTCAGCGATGTAAGCGTTGTAGCCAGCCTTCTTGATAGCAGCAGCAACAGCCTTCTCAACCTGCTCTTCCTTAGTCTTCTGAACAGCAACCTTGTACTCCTCGTCCTTAACCTCCTGTGGTACAGAAGATTCGTCGAGAGCTACAGGCTTCATGGCAGCAACCTGCATGGCAACCTTGTGTGCAGCCTCTACAGCCTCAATATTGGTCTGAACCATTGTAGCAAGAGTGTGCTTGTTCATGTGGTCGTAGATCTCAATGTTTTCTCCCTCGAGGTAGTTGTAGCCGTCGATTTCCATCTTTTCGCCAGAGATACCTGAACGCTGCTGAACAGCAGATGCTGCGTCGTCGCCATTAGCGAGCTTCAAAGCCTTAACCTCGTCGAGGTTCTTAGCCTTAGCTGCTACGGCTGCATCGAGGATGCTCTGTGTCATGGCGATGAAGTCAGCGCCATTAGCTACGAAGTCAGTCTCACACTTTACAGCTACCATAGCTGCGAAGCCGTCAACCTTCTTTACGAGAACACAACCGTTAGAAGTCTCACGGTCAGAACGCTTTGCAGCGATGGCGAGGCCACGCTCACGAAGCAAATCCTTAGCCTTGTCGAAGTCACCTTCTGCCTCTACAAGGGCTTTCTTGACATCACCGAGTCCAGCACCAGTCATAGTGCGGAGCTTCTTGATGTCGTCCATTGTTGGTTTGTATGCCATAACTATGTTTAATTTCTTTTATGGGTGGTTCCATAGCTTTCACCATGGAACCATCCTTGTAAATGTAATCTATTTATAAATTACTCAGCAGCAGCCTCTTCCTTGCGAGCCTTGCGTGGAGCACGCTTCTTGCCCTCTGCAGCCTCTTCTGCCTGCTCAGCAGAAGCCTTCTCGTCAGCCTTCTCTACCTTGCGCTCCTCGAGACCCTCTGCGATAGCACCGCAAACAGCGTTGAGGATTGTCTCTACAGAATCCTTAGCATCGTCGTTAGCTGGGATGATGTAGTCGATATTCTTAGGATCAGAGTTGGTGTCAACGATACCAAATACAGGGATACCAAGACGGTTAGCCTCCTTAACAGCAATGTGCTCCTTCATTACGTCGATAACGAAGAGTGCTGAAGGAAGACGTGTAAGGTCTGCGATAGAACCAAGGTTCTTCTCGAGCTTAGCACGCTGACGGTTGATCTGAAGAATCTCACGCTTTGAGAGGTTAGAGAATGTACCGTCTGCCATGAGCTTATCAATGTTAGACATCTTCTTCACAGCCTTGCGGATAGTTGGGAAGTTGGTAAGCATACCACCTGGCCAACGCTCGATAACGTAAGGCATGTTAACAGAAGCAGCCTTCTCGGCTACGATGTCCTTGGCCTGTTTTTTAGTAGCGACGAACAAAACCTTCTTACCGCTCTTAGCGATAGCCTTCAAAGCCTCTGCAGCTTCGTCGATCTTTACTACGGTCTTGTTGAGGTCTATGATGTGAATACCATTACGCTCCATGAAGATGTAAGGAGCCATTGCTGGATTCCACTTGCGACGGAGGTGGCCAAAGTGGCAACCTGCCTGAAGTAATTGGTCAAAACTTGTTCTTGACATTGTTGTTTCTTTTTTAATGTTTACTTTCTTTTTTAATTCTTTGTGTTAGAATCAATTTGCGGGTAATCGTTGTTGTGAGTCGCGCAAATTTAGATACTAAACTGTTCAGCTTCTTATTAATATAAGAATATAAATAAGATTAACGCTTGCTGAACTGGAAGCGACGACGTGCCTTTGGCTGACCTGGCTTCTTACGCTCAACAGCACGGCTGTCACGTGTAAGGAATCCCTCTGACTTCAAAGCCTTCTTGTCCTCTGCATTTACCTTTACGAGTGCGCGAGCAATAGCGAGGCGAAGAGCCTGGCTCTGACCTGTGAAACCGCCACCGTCAAGGTTTGCCTTAATATCATACTTCTCAGCTACCTCGAGCAAGCAAAGTGGCTGCTTAACCACGTACTGGAGGATTGCTGATGGGAAAAATTCTGTAAGATCTTTCTTGTTAATAGTGATCTTGCCGGTACCTTCTGTGAGGTATACACGAGCTACTGCGCTCTTGCGGCGACCGATTGCGTTTATAACTTCCATCTTTCCTTATTTTATTTATACTGGTTAATATCGATTGTAGTTGGCTTCTGAGCCTCGTGCTTGTGCTCTGTTCCCTCATAGATATAGAGGTTGTTAAGCAATGCGCGTCCGAGAGGACCCTTTGGAAGCATACCCTTTACAGCGTGGCGAATCATCTTGTCCACACCGCCCTCGCGCTTGCGAAGATCAGCTGGAGTGTTGAAACGCTGACCGCCAGGATAACCGGTATAACGTGTGTATACCTTGTCGGTTTCCTTCTTACCAGTAAATACCACCTTAGAGGCGTTGATAAGGATTACGTTGTCTCCACAGTCTACATGAGGAGTGAATGATGGCTTGTACTTGCCACGGAGGAGTTTTGCAACTTTTGAGCAAAGACGACCTACTACCTGGTCGTTACAGTCGATTACGACCCACTCCTTCTTAGCTGTTTCCTTGTTAACGGAAATAGTCTTGTAACTTAAAGTGTTCATCTTAAATTTTGATTTTACTACTAAAAAACGTTTATCAATTATTATATAAAAAGGTGTAGAGTAATTCCGCACCCTTTGTTCGGGCGATTCACTAACCACCATGCTCGGCCAAAAGCATAGCTATTAACACTCCCGAACTGGAGGCTCTAAGCGTGCCTCCGTAATAATCGGCGTGCAAAATTACACATTTCTTATGATATAGAGCGTATGCTGATATTTAGAGGATATAATATTTATAATTATTTAACTAAACTTACTTCACCTCCCATATATCGTTGGTCTCTAAAAGCTCTTCGAAGCAATGGTAAGGTTTCTGCTTGCTTACCTCTGCTATCTGGTCATTCACAGCATCATCGTAGGTAGGAGCTTCTACGTCGCGAATCACTCCAAGGGCTACAGGGAAGCCATGTTCATTGTCCATCATTGCCAACTTTAGCTGTAGGGTGTCGTCTTCGGCATGTGCATCGTGTACGAGGATGTCGTTGATGGTGACGCCATTTTCGCCTATCTTCACAACCTTAAGACCGAAGCCTTGCTGCATTAGTCCATATTCGTTGTTTTCGCCAAACACCAATGGTTCGCCATGGCGCACGTAGATGGCATTCTTCTGTCGTCCCTCCTTTTTATATATAGCGTCGTAGGCGCCATTATTGAAGATTACGCAGTTTTGCAGAATCTCGCATACCGCAGCACCCTTGTGGTGGTAGGCTGCCTTGAGGATTTCTACAGTCTCAGGACCATCTGTAGCTACAGAGCGAGCAAAGAATCTGCCACGTGCTCCGAAGCATAGTTCGGCAGGACGGAATGGATCTTCTACGGTGCCGTAAGGACTTGATTTAGAGACGAAACCTCGAGGAGAGGTTGGACTATACTGTCCTTTGGTGAGTCCGTAGATACGGTTGTTGAGCAATATCATATTAATGTTGATATTACGGCGCATAGCATGGATGAAATGGTTGCCGCCAATGGCAAGACCGTCGCCATCGCCACTAATCTGCCATATCGTAAGGTTTGGATTTACCACCTTGGCTCCTGTGGCTATAGCTGCTGCACGGCCATGAATCGTCTGCATAGCATAGGTGTTGACATAATAAGGCAGGCGGCTCGAGC
>HF994069.1:16600-21264 GCA_000436915.1 Prevotella sp. CAG:1092
AGGCGGCTCGAGCAGCCGATACCTGATATTACTGCCGTTTCGTATGGAGGAACTCCTATCTCTGCCATAGCCTTTTGGAAACTGGCAAGGAAGAAGTGGTCGCCACATCCTGGGCACCATCGTGGCTGACCTTTCTTGAAATCGTTTGCTGTATATTGCATGATTAGATGTTTAAAAGTTGGATTTTTAGTTTTTATAGCATCCTCTCGTCGAAGGTGCTGGTAGGTTTAAGCTCTTCTCTTACGAGTATCAGTTTTTCAAACTGCGATACCAATTCGTTGATCACGAATGGTTGTCCCTTCACCTGGTCGAACTGGTAAGGGGTGAAACCATTTATGCGAATGCGCAAGAGAGCTGCCAACTGGCCGAGGTTCTGCTCTGCCACAACCACCTTCTTGTATTTCATCAGCACTTCTGCGGTATTAGCAGGCAGAGGGTTGATATATTTGAATTGTGCCAAAGCCACCTTGTGACCCTTTTCACGTAGCACTTTCATTGTAGAGAGCAGATGACCATAGGTGCTGCCGAAACCAACTATCAGCAAGTCGGCATCGTCGGCGTCGCCTTCCACCTTGAGGTCAGGAACCTCAATCTTTGCCACCTTTTCATATCTCAAGTGCGACATCTCGTTGTGGTTTTCAGGCTCTGTAGAAATGGCTCCTGTCTTGCCATCTTTCTCCAGTCCGCCAAGGATATGTGTGTAGCCTTCCTGACCAGGTATTGCCCAATAGCGCACCTTCGATTCCGGGTCGCGAACGTATGGTGTATACTTATATTTCTGTTCCTCGGTAGCATAGTGAGGTTTTATCTCGTCGAGCTCTGCCATCTTTGGCAATTTCCATGCAGCCGAACCATTTGCTATAAAGGCATCGGTGAGAAGAATTACTGGCGTTAGATGTTCGAGAGCCATCTTAGCTGCTTGGTATGCAGCGTCGAAGCAGTCGGCAGGACTCGTGGCTGCAATAACAGGCATAGGGCTTTCACCATTTCTGCCGTATAGAGCCTGCAAAAGGTCTGTTTGCTCGCTCTTTGTAGGAAGACCTGTAGATGGACCGCCACGCTGTACGTCGATAACCACGAGTGGCAACTCATCGATAACGGCAAGGTTTATAGCCTCGCTCTTCAAGCAGATGCCAGGACCTGAGGTTGATGTTGCTGCCAACGCACCAGCAAACGATGCTCCCACAGCACTTGCGCAAGCCGAAATCTCGTCTTCGCATTGCACCGTTGTCACACCACACGACTTGTGTTTTGCCAATTCGTGCAAAATGTCGGTAGCAGGAGTGATAGGGTAGGAGCCGAGATACAAGCGCAATCCTGCCTTTTCGGCAGCTGCAATAAGACCATAGGCTGTAGCCTTGTTGCCCGTGATGTCCATATATCGTCCTGGGTTCTTGGTCTTCGACTCTATGCGATAGGTAGCAGGCACCGAGGCATGCACATTATGTCCATAGTCGTAGCCGGCATTCACCACCTTGATATTTAGCTCTGCCACCTGTGGCTTCTTGGCGAATTTCTCGTGTAGGAACGAAGATACCAACGACAACTCGCGATTAAAGAGCCAGCATACCAAACCTAAAGCAAACATGTTGCGGCATTTCATAGCTACCTTTACGTCGTCGCATCCAGCCTCTGTGGCTACATCCTTCACCATAGTAGATATAGGACATGCCACTACGCGGTCGGGGTCTATACCGAGTTCTTCCAGATAGTCGTCAGTTTGGAAGTCTGCCTTCTTGAGGTCAGTAGGACTGAAACTGTCGGTATCGATGATGATAGTGGCTTGTGGTTTTGCATATTTGTATTGTGTCTTCAGCGCTGCGGCATTCATAGCCACGAGCACATCGCATTGGTCGCCAGGAGTGTATACCTGCCCACTACCAATATGCACCTGATAGCCGCTGACTCCTGTGAGCGAACCATGCGGAGCACGGATGTCGGCAGGATAGTCTGGGAATGTTGAAATACCATTTCCCACGGTTGCTGAAACTGTGGAAAAGATGTTGCCGGCAAGTTGCATGCCGTCGCCAGAGTCGCCCGAGAATCGAACTACCACCTCAGCGAGGTCTTTAATTTCAATGTCGTCTGTCATGGTTAAAATTTGAAAGCTTTCTTAGTTAAACAGTATAGGCTATATTTTTTTATTTAGTATTTAAATGAGCTACCACCAAGGAATTCGCGCAGAAGGCTGGTTGGTGGAATGTCTGTATTTGGTATTGGCTTTATATACTTCAAGAATTTCAGCAGTCGGTATGCCTCAGAGTATTCAGGGCAGTTTTCCGGCACTTGCTCAAGCAATGGTTCTGCCTGCTGTTTTATCACCGCCAGTTCAAAGAGCATAGCACTATTGAACATCACGTCGGCATTCTCTTGGAAAGGGAATATCCATTTATTCTCGCCAGCTCTCACACTTGGCCACCTCCTGATAGTTTCGCGAGCATCCACACCACGATATTTGTAGTCGCGGATGATGCGGCGCAAAAGTCGGTTGTCGGTAGTAGGGATATAGTTGTGGTCGTCGAGCAGAATGGTTGTTAGTGCCGATACATACACACGATACTTCAATTCCTCTGGTATCTGTGCCGTTAGCTCAGGGTTAAGCGCATGTATGCCCTCAACCACCAGCACATTGTTGTCTTCCATCTTTAGCTTATTACCACTCTTCACGCTTTTGCCTGTAGGAAAATCGTAGCGTGGCAATTCCACCTCTTCGCCATTGAACAATGCGTTGAACTGCTCGTTTATGAGCTTAAGGTTCAAGGCATGTATGCTCTCGAAGTCGTAGTCGCCCTTTTCGTCGCGTGGCGATTGTTCACGGTCTACGAAATAGTCGTCCAAGGATATCTGCAATGGACGTAGTCCGTTGGCAATGAGCTGTATCGATAGTCGTTTGCACGTGGTAGTCTTACCGCTCGATGATGGTCCTGCGAGCAATATCAACTTCACCCCTTTTCTTTTTGCTATCTCATCGGCTATATGCGCAATCTTTTTTTCCTGTAGAGCCTCACTAATATTAATAAGGTCAATAGAGTGGTCGGTATCTACAGCATTATTGAAGTCGCCCACGGTGCGTATCTCCATCACATCCTGCCAATGGTGGTGCTCTTTGAAAATCTCGAAGAGCTTATCTTGACGTATCATCTCAGGCAGTATGCTTGGATCTTTCAGCGTAGGTATGCGGAGCAACATGCCATCATAGTATTTGTCAAGACCGTAGAGGTATATCTGCTTGGTATTTGTGAGCAGCGAACCATAGTAGAAATCATAATATCCATCTATTTCATAATAGGTGGTATATAGTCGACCTGTAGTCTGCAGCAGTTTCACCTTTGCTGTATCGCCAAGGTCGGAGAATAATTTTATAGCTTTTTCTGTAACTGATTCATGGCGGCATATAGGCATGGCGGCAGCGATAATCTCGTCCATGCGAGCCTTTACCTTAGCCACATCCTCTTCTGTCACGGGACGACCAATACGCAAATCGCAGTAATAGCCGTTGCTCACAGGAATATCAATAACCACATGCGATTTTGGCCATATATCTTTCACAGCCTTACACAGCACGAAGAATACCGAGCGTGTGTAGTTGCGCGAACCAGAGCCTGATGTCATATCGAGAAATTCCACATCCTTCTTGTGATACAAGCGATAATGCAGCCCCTCTACCTTATTATTGACTTTTGCACATACTGGTCCGTATGGCATCTTTAAGTTTATTTCATTTAAAACGTCAGAAAGTGTGCTTCCTATGTTGACATTTACAATTTTTTTGTTATTTTTGCAACGGATTTGTATTACTTGTTTCATAGCCATTACAATTTCTATGTGGTTAGTAAAAGGAAACATGGCTAAAAGCCTTTGTTTAACGGCAAAAATACATCTAAATAGCGACACGACAAAGAAACCATCTTAAAATAAAGTTAAAATATGTCGATTTGGATTTTTTTCAGACTTATCGGTGCTCTTGCCTTGCTGATGTTTGGTATGAAGTCGATGAGTGACAGTTTACAGAAAATGGCGGGACCACAATTGCGCCATGTGTTAGGAACCATGACAACCAATCGTGTGACGGGCATTCTCTCAGGAGCTCTCATCACGGCAGCAGTACAGTCGTCAACAGCCACCACGGTGATGACGGTATCGTTTGTTAATGCTGGACTACTTACCTTGGCTCAAGCCATTTCGGTGATTATGGGTGCAAATATTGGTACCACCCTCACCGCATGGATTATGAGTGCTGGTTTCTCTTTTAATATCACCGACTTTGTGTGGCCAGCGTTCTTCCTTGCTATAATCCTTATTTATAGCAAAAAGCGCAAGATTGTAGGCGACTTCATCTTTGGTATTTCGTTCATGTTCCTTGGTTTGGGCACTCTTCGCCAAACGGGTATTGACATGGACCTCGCCCACAATCAGCCTGTGCTCGACTTCTTCGCAAGTTTTGATCCTTACAGCTTTATCACCACCATCACCTTCCTCATTATTGGTAGTGTGCTTACCATGTGTGTGCAGAGTTCGGCTGCCGTTATGGCTATCACCATGATTCTCTGTTCTACGGGTGTGCTACCTATTTATCAGGGTATTGCCCTTGTGATGGGTGAGAATATCGGTACCACCGTAACCTCTAACATAGCAGCCCTCACAGCCAACACTCAGGCTCGAAG
>HF994069.1:21302-26356 GCA_000436915.1 Prevotella sp. CAG:1092
TATGTTCTTCAACGTCTTTGGTGTGTTGTGGATATTGGTGGTGTTCCGTCCGTTTATCGACCTCGTATGTGGCTTCGTGGGCTATGATGCCGAGATGCACAAGGGCGACCCAGGCTTCATTGCCAATGCTGCTAAGCTCTCGTTTGTTTTGGCAGCCTTCCACACATCTTTCAACCTTGCCAACACATTTATCCTCGTGTGGTTTGTGCCACAGATAGAGAAGTTGGTATGCAAGGTTATTCGTCCAAAGAAGAATGCCGACGAAGACGACTTCCGTTTGCGTTTCATCCAGCAGGGTATCATCAAGACTCCAGAAATCTCGGTGCTCGAGGCTCAGAAAGAGATTCATTGTTTTGCTGAGCGCATACAGCGAATGTTTGAGATGGTTAGAGTGTTATTGGGCGAAACCAAGCAGGATCAGTTTGTGAAGCTCTTCACTCGCATAGAGAAGTATGAGGGCATCTCCGACTCTATGGAGATTGAAATTGCTAAATATCTCGATAATGTCAGCAATGCTCACCTTAGCGACGATACAAAGGCTAAGATTCGCGCCATGTTGCGCGAGATTTCTGAGATCGAGAGTATTGGCGACAGCTGCTACAACATAGCTCGCACCATCAACCGCCGTATCAAGGGCAAAGAAGATTTCACTCAGGATCAGTATGAGCATATGCACCAGATGATGGAGCTCACCAATCAGGCGTTGTCGCAGATGATAGCAACTCTCGTTGGTCATAAGTCAGACAACGATGTAAACCGTTCTTTCAATATTGAGAACGAAATCAACAACTATCGCAGCCAATTGCGTAGCCAGAACATCAACGATGTCAACAACCATCTCTACACCTACGCTATCGGTACCATGTATATGGATATCATCCAGGAGTGCGAGAAGCTTGGCGACTATGTTGTCAACGTTGTTGAGGCTCGTATGGGCGTGCGCCAGCACGAAGCGTAATACACTCTTCGTAAGCAAGCTGTACGACATGCCTTGTCAACCCTTTACATCAAATGCACTACTTGCACTTTGCTCAGGATAGGACGATAAAAAATAGCTCTTAACCTCTTTAAAAAAGGCTCTTAGTTTCATTGCCAGTACCACTTAGGTGAAACTCCAGTACCACTTAGGTAAAACTCCAGTACCACCTTGCTGGTACTAAAAACGGTACTGGGAGACTTTTTTTATTTAATTATATAGTTTGCAGGATTCAACTAAAACAAAATCAGCCACGAAAGCTAATGGTTAGCTTTCGTGGCTGATTTCTTATTAATGAAGATTGAATTATTCCCCTTCGCCCAATCGTTTCCAGATGTCGAGGAAGGTGGCGTGGTCAACCTTTTTGCCATATCTCACTTTGATGTTGGCATCTATCAGCAGGTCGTATGCCTGATCGCTTATATAGTCGGCATAAATCTCTGCCACTCCGCCTTCTGCCATCACCCTTGCTGCTGTTCGTCCCACAGCCTTATCGGCGAGTTTTGCTCCAAGCAGAAGCTCTGGTTCCTGTACTGCGATGTTGTATAGTTTGCGTAGACCCTGTCCGCCAAAACTGCGCTGGCGACCTTCGTGTAGTATGACAAGAGAATCTTGTCCGCTATGCAGGGTATCAATGAGATGTTGCATCATAATAAATTCGGATTTTAGTTGTTATACTCTTTTCTTCCAAGACCATGCACATTGGCGCAACGCCTAATGCAATATTCTTGTCGCAAATATAACAAATAAAATCCGAATTCCTATATTGTTTGGCTGAAATATTTCAGCTAACCATTAAAATTCTTTTTTTAGAGGCTTTTGCCTACTACAATTTTCTTGCCACCTTGGATGTATATTCCCTTGCAAGGCTTGCTTACTCTAATGCCCTGCAGATTGTAGATGGCGCCATCTTCGTTGGCTTTCACTTCCTCAACACCTTCGATAGCTGTTGTCTGCTGCTTCAGGTATTTCACGTAGTCTGGCATATAGTAGCTCACGTGAGGAGGCTGATTGTAGCTAACGTTCTGCCAAGCTACGCCCATACGATATACGTGGTTGTGCATAAGGGTTGGCACACGATAGATGGTAGGGATATTTGTAGTAAAGATGTTCAGAGTGCAACCATCCGACGAATCCCAAAGGATAATCTCTTCGCGCCAGTCGCCAAGCAAGTCAGCCTGAAGGTTAGGTGTTTTCTTGGTGCTGTTGCATGATGTTGAATGTCCGTAGTCGTAGAGTGTGAACAAGCGCGACATGCCACTACCGTTCCATTTGTCTATTCTGTCGCCATCAAACAGAGCATCCTGCAATGAGCCGTCCCAATAGCAACGGAAGTTGAGCGATGTGCTACTTGTGCTAACTACCGAGTTGTCTGCACCACGGAGGCTGCGGTCGTTAGAGCTTGCAAACTCACATCCGCGATGTTTCTCTATGATGTCGGCAGCAATACCGCGACCATTATCTGCAGAACCTGTGCTACTGCATATAATCTCGCCTGTGGCAGCATCGTGGAGATCCCATCCGTATTGCGACTCCTCGTGTACGGTAAACGACTCCATACCAGGGCGGTCAGGGTCGATATCACCTACATGGATAGCATCGCCATGACCAAAGCCAGTAGAGTAGAGCAGAGTACCATCATTGTTCAATGCTGAAGCACCGAATGTTATCTCGTCGCAACCATCGCCATCGTAGTCGCCTACGCTGATGTTGTGGTTACCATTGCCATAGCATGTACGACTGCCCGAAACCTTGCCTGTAGCAATTGGTGCGTTGTATGTCTTGGTGTTGCCATTGGCATCTGTCACCTTATATTTATTCTTTTCCTCCGAAGCGTGGAACCATTTTGTCTTCAGTTCCTTGCCGTCGAAGTCTACTGCCCATATATAAGAATATGTGTAATATCCTCTCAGCAATACAGCCGATGGGTTAGCGTCAGGACCATCAAGGTAAGCCACGGCTGCAAGATATCTTTCGCCACGGTTGCCATATTCCTTATCGTTCTTGCCTGAGCGGTCGTCCCAGTTTTTGGTCCATCCAGCTTCGCCGCCAATGCCGCCGTTGCGGTTAGGGTTGTAGAATACTGTATGTATAGCCTTACCAGTTTCGCCATTGAATACTGTTAGCCATTCCTGTCCACCAGTCACCTTACCAATTGAGTTTCTCCAGTCTTTGGTGTTGTTTACAGCCTTGATCTTAGTATCTGTAGCAGCTTCGCTCACGTAGTTGCCTGCACCATCTTTGCTTCCTGCTGCAGTCTTGCAGATTACTTCTGCCTTGCCGTCGCCATCGAAGTCGTAAACCAAGAATTGTGTGTAGTGAGCACCTGCACGGATATTCTGTCCGAGGTCTATGCGCCAAAGCTTAGTAGGAGTCTCTGAATCGAGGTTCAACTTATATGCGTCGAGATACACATTTCCGGTATATCCAGATTGTGAGTTGTCGTGAGAGTTTGATGGGTCCCACTTCACGATAAGTTCATATTTACCATCGCCATCTACATCGCCTACCGAGCAGTCGTTAGGCGAGTAGGTATACTCTGCTCCACCTATAGTGCCACCAGCAGGACGGTCAAGAGTCTGACGGCGGAAGATGTTGCCCCATGATGATACAGGCTCTGTGCGGTCTACTTCTTCGCCATTTACCTTAGCCACGATAACATAGCTGCTGGTGTTGGCTCCTGTAGCGTCGGTGAAGTTAGTTACCGAGAGGTCGCGCTTGATGGTGCTACCATTTCTCACCACGTCAAACTTGGTCTGCAAGTTGTCGGTACCGAGGAAACGCCAGCTCAAGAATACTCCCTTGCCGCTTGATGCTGGCAAAGCCACAGGTGCGCGGTCCAACTTCTCCATCTGCGATTCTGGAGTATAGTATAGGTTGGTGTTGCGGTCGCCAGTAGGCTCTTCTTCTTTCACATCAGCAGGGTTGTAGTCATACAAGCTGATAGTCCAAACCACCTGCTTGCCCTGTGGAGTAAAAGTAATAGTGCCTGTAGCAGCATCAGCAAAAGTGATGCTCTTTGTGGTACTTACAGTATTGCCATCGGCAGTCTTTTGTGGAAACACGTATTCTGTTTCTCCATATTTCTTGCCGTTGAGCTCTGCAATATAGCTGTCAGCATCTGTATAGTTGTTGTAGCCAACAATCTCTACATGCTTGATGCTCACGCCTGCAGGCAGAGTGATGGTATACTGCACGCCAGCAGAATATTTTATTCCGCCATTTGCTGATTGATAAGTCTTGCTTTCATCAGATGGCATAATAGAAAAACCATTGTTGAAAGCCCAAGGACCAGTAGCCTTAGTAGCAGCTGTGCATGTAGCCGCCGACAGTTCGTAGATAGTGTTGGCATTGGTGCATATAGCCACGCAAAGTACCAACAGAGTAAGTAGAAGTTTCTTCATTAGTTATAATGTTTATTGTGCTGCTTTTATGGCAGCGAGAAAGGAAATTATTTGTTTTCTTTATTTGTTTTAGTTTATGGTAGTACCGTTGCAAAGGTACTGTTTTTTTCTGAAACACTTGTTGTCTTATACGTGAAAAATAATAAAATCCTTATCTTTCTCATTGAATATGAGAGAGATAAGGATATAGCGAACAATTATTTTAGTCTTTTTGATATAGTAAAATATCATCTATTGTTATTTCACCACGCTCTTCTTACCGTTGTGGATATATAGTCCCTTCTTTGGCTTGGTGGTTTTTATGCCCTGTAGGCTGTAGTATTAGATTTCGTTAGGACGCTACTTCACCATTTCGTATTCGCAGATTCCGTCGCCTGTACCGATAAGTCCTTTGGTCACCAGCTTCAGCACAAACACACCTTTTGTCTTGTCAAATGACTGTATGGATGCGCAATACGTGATTTTCAGTATATCGTTCGCCGAGACCATGTAACGTCCTTTGGTGTTCTTCCCGACCTTGGAATAGTCGAATTCTGAATATTCGTATGACGTTATCGGTGTGTCTGTCAGGTAATATGGATATGTACTAAACGAACCGTCTTTACGACGCCAAATTTCTTGATTCGTGGTGAATTCATAGATACTGCCGCTTGCACTTCCTTTTATTTTCCATT
>HF994069.1:26366-26782 GCA_000436915.1 Prevotella sp. CAG:1092
AAAACGAACCGTCTTTACGACGCCAAATTTCCTGACTCATGGTGTATTCATAGACGCTACCGCTTGTACTCCCTTTTACTCTCCATTTTGTTCCATTCAATTGTGATGTTGACACAGTTACCTGTGCCATGCTTATTGAGGCGGTTGCTATAAACAAGCATGTTAATAATGTTCGTAATGTTTGCATCTGTATGGTACTTTTATTGTGTTAAAATATATATATCCACTTCCCATTAAAGCATTTTTTGAATAAATGGTAACTGTTCTTCGTAAAATACTCAAGCCACCTACTTCACTATTTCGTCAGTTTTATTATTTTTCCTATAACCAGCGAATCTCCCGTCTGTCTTACAGATAGGTCACGCCATGACCACATAAACCATTTTTCGGTTTTTATCATATTTGCCTGTATGCTC
>HF994070.1 GCA_000436915.1 Prevotella sp. CAG:1092
GGCGTGTGGAGCTTACATGCGAAACTTGAGTTCAATGAAAATATATCGGCATTTTCATTCTTTATTCTCTCATTTTTTTAGTAATTTTGCATCCGTTTTCGCCCAAACGAACCATCGTATGGGTAATGGCTAACAATATTTTTTCTAAAACACGTAATTAATCATATGGAGACAATGTTAAAGGATAACATTCTCAACGAAAACATTCTGCGCAGGTGTATGCCTGTAATCTTCACCCTCACTTCGGCTGGCGAACTAAAAGAAGGCAATGCCATGGGCAAAGCCGAAGGCTATATCCTCATTCCCGACAACTGGGAGATAGAGAATAGTGCCGACATAGAACTGCAGAGCGAAGAGACCGAAAACTGGGGAACAGTAAGAATCATGAAGCTCGACAAGGGCGACGTGGGTCCATACCGTATCACCAACGAGGACGACGAATTCATCGACTTCTTCCCAAACAGCAAACCTGCTGAAACCGTAGTAGAATATAGTCCGGAATGCAAATCGCCATACATCAAAGAACCTCTATATCTCGAAGGCGACGTGAAATTCATCAAGCGCCAAGAGGGCAAAGAGGACAAAGAGATTAGAATGGCAATGGTGATGTTCCGCAGAGAGGATTCTGCAAAGTGGATCGACGACGCTCCTCTTGGATATATCTATGGTCGAGCTCTGACCATGGACGACGACTTCGTGTGCCCTGTCAGAATGCTCCACCTCGGCATCTCAGCATCCGAACTTGTTGAAATCGTCGACAACGACGACAATCAAATATCCTTCAAGCTCCATTGGCCTCATGGCAAAGTCGAGGTGATGGGATGCGAAAAGCTGAAGGGCGTTTATACCGTCGACAAGGATTCGCTTGGCGCAAGCCGTGCCGTAACATGCGTATTCTCGCCAAAGGGCACCAAGCGCAGCTTCAACGTCAGAATCATCATGCCTATGTCGGGATTCTGCCTCACCCATGGCGAAGAGACTATCGAGCAGGGCGTATTCACCCTACCGTTCATGCAGCTTGCCAACTATGGCTTCGAGTTCCCGGGCGGCAATGGCGACGACCGTCTCGCCATACTCTTCGAGAACAACAATACCACCTTGCAATACATTCGCACTCACAACGACACCCTGGCTGTGAGAAACATGAACGACGTGCAGGAAAAACTTGGCGAAGTGCCAACAAGCGGCACCATGGCAGACCTGCTCTTGGGCGACGAATACATAGGCAACGTGCTTGAGAAGACAGCCGGCAACTGGAACAAAACTCGCCTAAACATCATGATCAAGCATAAGGACGAGCGCTGGCGCATACATCTTGCCAACTATCCTTACCGCCTTGAGTTCGAAGATGGCGAATGGACCGTTATGTCGAAAGCCTTCAAAACTCCTGTAACCGAAGCTCTGCCTCTCATGGCTATCGACCTCGAAATAGACGGCATCAAGTCTACAGGCATCGCCCTTGAGCAAACTTCTGAAGGCAAATACATCTTGCCTGCCGAGGCTGCCGACTGGAACAACGTGCTGATATATTGCAAAGACAAGGGAGTGGTTTATCCTAAAGCATTCGAAATACGCGAAGGCAGAAAGCGCAACATCGTCGACATGCTCGAAGATGGCTCATTCATGAATCCTGCTTGGCGCGATGTTGTCGAAGCCTTCGACAGAGCCGAAGAAATGGAATGGCCATACGATGCTGTGCCATGTCTCGACATGCTCTCCGACCTCCCTTCCCTACTCTATAAGTTTGCATTCCATGAGTTTATGCTCTCGCAAGTAGATGGCGACACAAGCCACCGCCTGGAGCGTCTCTTCAAGTTGCAAGCCGACCTTGCATTCCAATGGTTCTGGCTTGGCGACCTCGACCGCAACCACAGCAAACTTGCTCATCTTATGGATGCCGACAACGAGAAGTTTAACACTTGCTTCACAGCCTGGATAGAAAAGACCTTCGGCTCTGCCGACGATATTCCTACCGACGACGAGTCGGTAAACATGCAGATGGCATTGCTCTACAATCAGTTCGAGAGCTTCATCTCAGAGCTCGAAACAAAGTCGAAGAACGACAAGACAACCGAAACTCCTGATGTGCTCGAAGTACGTCGCAACGTGCGCCGCATCTCCAAGGTCAGAGACCTGCTCCTCAACCACATCGAGGGCGTCATGCCTCTATGGCAGGTTCCTCACGACGACCGCAAGGAGTTGCTCCACATCTATCGCAATTTCAATAGCGAGTTCTAAAAATAATTGGAAGTTAACTTCTTTTATTCTTTTAACTTCCCCCATCATAAAATAAAACAAGGGTAGCAGCATCATCAAAGATACTGCTACCCTTTGTTGTTAATAGCAAGTTGGAAAGATTTACGATTCCGCCACCTTATAAGCTGGCGTATCGAAATTTAGAATAAACATGCTGAAACATATCCACTCTTTGCATCACACCCATCTGTAAGTCCAAACAAGGTCATGGCAGATGCAAAATGAATTCTTCGTCCATCATCAGTACGGTCAAAACGCTTTGAGAGAACGGCTATTTCTGTACCAAAGAAATACTAGATAGCAAGATTTTGAATCTGCTAACTTTTTCTTCTAAATCCCTGTCCCATTAATACCACTCGGTATAATAGCTTTGGTCATTATTTTCACATTCCTCGTCCCATTCCTCGTCCGTGAAGTTGGTATGCAAGCAGTCGGGGCTGCAATAATAGGCTTCGCCCATATCTTCGCAATACCCCTCACGCATCAGTTTGCCACACACGGTACATCGCCTGCAACTCCTATCCGTATCCCTCCAATAGTCAACGAAAGCCTCCGCCACCACATCCATGCTCGTGCCATCATCCCATTTGTCGAGATACAACGAAGCAAACCTATTCAACTCCTCCTCGCAGAATAGTTCCCGGTCTGTGCCACCTACCGCCATGGTAAGTCGGCAAAGAATTGAATTCGTTGTTGTCATGATTGTAATCTTTTTTATACGTCTTTTGAATATTACCTTCGCTCACTATCTATTCATGCAAAGGCTCGGTATCGAAAGGCAACAAGCCGTAG
>HF994071.1:0-3453 GCA_000436915.1 Prevotella sp. CAG:1092
TGTCATTGAGATTGCTTGCGGATTTTAGGTAGTTAAAGAATATTATATAATTTTGCACTCGTTAATGCATACATAATATAAATATTTAATAAATCAAACTATAATTGATAAATATCTTAATAAATACCCAATAACTTAATAAAGAAATGAAACAAACAAAACTTATGAAAATGCTTTTTGTTCCTGCAGCATTGTCGTTCTTTGCAGCTTGTAGCTCAGACAATGATATCGTAGGTGACAAAAATTCAACAGAAGACAAGGGCGTTACCTTGACTATTAATGCTACTGCTGGTGCTGATGCAGCAATGTCGCGAGTTCAGTATAACAACGATTATTCTGTTGAATGGACCTCTGCCGATATGGTTTATGCTTTTGCTGGTTCTACAACTAATGCAGGTAAGTGTACTATTGCTCCTAATGCGACAGATAAGCACAATGCAAAACTTACAGTAACATTGCCTACAACACCTAAGAATGGAGACAAGATTACCGCTTATGTTGCTAACTATAGTGTTACTGCTGTAAATGCTAAAACAGAGGGTCTTGGTGATCAGGTAGAGGTAGACTATTCTAAACAAGATGGTACTTATGCAGATGCAACAAGCCGTTGCGTATTGTTTGGTGAGACAACCTACAATTCAGAAAGTGAACTCTCAATGAATTTTGAGTATCAGACAACATTCCTTAAGCTTTCTTTGGACTTCCAGGATGCATCTGTTGCAGGCAAAGCAGCTTTATATCTTACAGGCGACAACGTGTATTCTATCTCACGCATGAATACTACAGGTGATAAAGCTGGTAAGCTCGGCAACCAGAATGGCTTTACTATCACCGTTCCTTCAGTAGATGTAGCTGCTGGTCAGACAAAGGATATCTATATCGCTATGTACCCAGGGCAGGTTCAGAACGTTAAGCTACAAGCTGTAATGACTGATGGCAATACCTATGAATTCAATCTTGGTAATGCTAACCTCGCAGCTGGTAAGGTTTATAAGATTGAAAAGAATGGTGCAAAGGTTGCAATAGAGGCTGCAACTAAGTTTGCAGGTGGTACTGGTAGTCAAGCAACACCTTGGGAGATTAGTAATTTGGCAGAATTGAAATATTTACAACAAGAAAATGCTAAATCTGATCAATTTTCTAAAGGTAAATACTTTAAGTTGACTTCTGATATTCTCATCAATGGTACATGGACTCCAATAGACAACTTCCATGGCAATTTTGATGGTAATGGTTATGCGATTTTAGGAAATATTAAACTTGGAGGTACCCAAAATGAATTAGGTCTCTTTGGAGTTTTGGGCTATAATGGAGTTGTGAAAAACCTTACTAATAAAGCAAATATTACAACAGATGAATCAGTAACTACTAAGGCCGTAGGTGGAATAGTTGGTAGAATTAAACATACAGGTAACGCTATAAAGAATTGTGTAAATAAAGGTATTATTAATTCTAAAACACAGTATATTGGTGGAATTCTTGGTGATATATATGCTCAAAATGATAAAACTGATGCGGTAATTGAAGCTTGTAGAAACGAGGGATATATTAACTGCACAAATGAATCCCCAAGATTTGGTGGTATTGTTGGTTCTATAAATGGAAATAAAGCTAATCAAAAAATTATTGTAAAAGGCTGTTCAACAAAAGATGTTTCATTTACTACAACTGCAACAACTGCTTATAATGGAGGTATTTTAGGATATATTGTAAATCCTAAAGATGCTAATCAAATAACAATTACAGCATGCTGGACTGAAAACTTGTCGTTCCCTAAAGTTGGAACTAATCGAGGTATAGTAGCTTCAACAAGTACAATTGAGTTTACATTGAATAATTGTTGGACAAATGCTGATAATTTGATTTCAAGTACTGCTGTTACACCAAATAAATGCTATAAGAAAGCTGACAAAAAGCCATTTAGCGAGTGGGTAACAGAAGCTAACACCGCTTGGGGCTCTACAGAATATAAGTTTAATGCAGATGGAACAATCAACGTAAAGAAATAACTAAATAAAACAATAGAAATGAAAAAGACATATATCGCTCCAGCTATAACAGAATTGAAGATGGAGAACAATACAATAATGGCAGGTTCAACAGGTTCTGCTACACCAGGTGGAAATCTCTCTAATCTCAAAGAAGAAACTGATCCATTTGTAGGTGAGGGTGCTAAAAGTGGTAATCTTTGGGAAGAATAATCCAAAGGCTACTGATAGATAATTTGATTTAAAGCTTGGTCTCTTCGTGTTTGCTTAGTCAAACATGAAGAGACTTTTTTTGTTGCCTATTGTTTTAACGACAAAGCGGAGGTTTGTGGGCTCACTCGATAAATATAGGGGACTGCTAAACCTTGCCCTTTGGTTATACACATCGGTTTGCCGATGTAGGTAACCGGGGTCAACGCCCTCGGAAAGGAAGATCAAGCAGACAATAGCCTGGAGGGCTTTACCTCGACATTCAACTCAGAAAGATAGCTCAAAATTTTTTCTATAGCCTAAAGACAACAACCCAAGGCTCTTAGCCTCCTTAAAAAAGACTCTTAGTTTCATTGCCAGTACCACATAGGTGAAACTCCAGTACCACCTAAGCGGTACTAAAAGTGGTACTGGGATACTTGTTTTAGCAATAATAAAATATCAGTTAATTCTTTATATTGACATTAAAAACGAAATAAACCGTTGCAAACTTCTACACAAGCAAAAGTTAAGCAACGGTTTATCTTTGTTTATTGCTCTATGTGAGCAAAGGGTTATTTACCAGGCTCCTTCTGGATAATCTCAGGATTGCCTGTAGATACTTTCTTGGCAAGCATTATGCAAGGCTTGTCGGCACGTAGGGTAGTGGTGCCTACGGTAAGAGTGCCTGGCTGATAGAATATAGCCTCTACGATGTCGAGCTTCTTGTGGTGTACAGCTTGCAGAGTTGCTGTATTGCTGAGAATCTCTACTGTCTGTGTGTCGTAAGCCTTTAGCATGGCAGGCGATGCGATGCCAGGAACGATGAAGTAGGCATAAGATGCCTGCTGAGGCTTGCTACCATGAGGGATAGAGAGGTTGAATACAGGCTTTGATACTTCCTCGCCACTCTGGTTGAAGTTGATTTTGCTCCATCGACCAGTCTGATTAGCTGTCTTGAGGTTTACGGAAGTAGACTGTGGAAAATAGTATGCCACCTTGTTGTGCCATACCCAACCACTTATAGGCTGGCTAACAGTAGAACCAGGTGCAACCTTTGCTGCTGCCCCATCAGCACCTATCATATATACATCGCCAAGGAGGTTGCATTGGTTAACGGTGGTGTTCAACTCCTTCTCTGTGCCTGGAGCTTCGATGCCTGCACCAAGACAAACTACCTCGTTGTCGAACATAAACCAACCCTTCTGAGCTTTCACGCCATAGTCGTTCATGCCGTAAGCCATAGCGCCGTAGCGACCATCAGAGGCTCCGCCTA
>HF994071.1:3507-11230 GCA_000436915.1 Prevotella sp. CAG:1092
CATTGTGGTTTTCAACTTCACCTGCAGGAAGTGTGGTGCCAGGAATCTTATCCCATTCCCATACTGGGAAGATGTCGATATATTCATTACCCATTACGCGGATGCTGGTGGCACCTTCGCTGAGGTATGTACCCCAAAGGTTTTCACCATTACCACTCTCTGAGCGACAAGTGCGCTTGCTGACAGCACGTACAGATAGGTCGTAGCGCTTACGGTTTTGAAGCATGTAGTCGCTGGTGTAGTACATCTTGTTGATGTCTGTACGTCCGATGGTAGGATTCTGAGTAGCAAAGCGCTGAGCTGCTGCATCATATTCGTCGGCATGCTCAGGGTCGAGAGCCTTCATATTCTTAAAGAGTGAAGCATAGTCGCCAAGGTCGAGAGTCTTCTTACGAGTTACGCTTCGTCCGCATACGCTGAAGTCCATATATCTGCCACGGAAGATATTGAGATATGTAGAGCGTACAAACTCGCTAAAGAGCTTAAGCTTGTCTTCTGATAGTGCATACTTGGTGCCACGGAAGAGAGGAGCTATCTGCGAGATGTTGTTAACAAATACGGTACCATAACCACCGATATATATCTGAGCATTGTGCTGCTGATAAGAGAGGTCTTCGCGTATACCTTCGCCACTTGTTATGCAGATAGGCTCGAAGAACTCGCTAACATTAGTGCTCACGATGCTATCGTTCTTGAGGATACAGCCACGTATCATGTGGTGCATAGCAATATCCTGCTTGTTGGCACCAGTCCATTTGCGAGGGTCGCTCTTTGCCATCATCTCCATGAGTCCTGCTGTTACGCTTGGAGCAGGCTTCTGTTCGCCGGCAGCAAGCAAGGCGAGGATGTCTGCCATAATCTTTGGTGCCGAGATGTCGTTGTACCACCAGTTGAAAGAAGTTGGCTTATAGTCATTCCATGTGCGTAGGGATTTGTCGATGGCACGGAATAACACCTGATTGCCATATAGCGATGACTCAGGACAAGTGTAAGCAATAGCCATCTGACGGATATTGGTGAGGTGGCGCTGTGGCTCCCAATTGGTACGGAAGAAGCACTTATAGTCGAACTCTGGCCATATACCTTCAGGTGTGAGCATCTTCATAAGACTTGTTGCCCCCTTATCCATACGCTCTACAGTTGTGCTCTCGTAGAGGTTTTGGCGCACACGCTGCAACACCAGCTCGTAGTCGTCTTTAGGTTCTTGTGCCTTATATACCTTGCGTTCACCCTTGGTAGGGTCGAAGAAGTTTACATAAGAGTGTTTCACAAGGTTTACTTTACCTGTGATGGTGAGAGTAGCAGGCTCCTTGAGGTTTGTGAACACCTCAGAAGGAATGCTGAATTCAGCCATCTTTCGGTTTTCTGGATGATAGCTTATGCGCACTGTTCCTTTAGCTCCAGGAGCATAGGCTTTGCTACTCCATTTAGCAGATGTACATCCGCAACCTGTTATAACCTTATTAATAATAAGCGGTTTGTCGCCAGTATTAGTAAAGGTGAAGTCGAAGCTTGCAGTGCCATCAGCTTCGTCGATGGTGCCGAAGTCGTGGGTAGTTTCATTCCATGTAAACTCCTGTGCATACATAGGCATAGCTACAAGAGTAGCAAGGGCTACGACGGCATTTACGATATTTTTTTTCATAGATTCTGTGATTGAGATTTATATACTGCAAATATAGCGAAAATATGTGATATTTCCACCTTTTTAGAGTAAAAAAGAAAGCCGATAGCACCATTTGTTGGTGAGTGCTATCGGCTTGTGTGATTTATACCATTATAGTATATTGGGAGTGTCCCGAATATCAGTTCTGTGTAAGCTTACTTGAATCGATAGTGAAAGCATTGCGCGAACCAGCCTTGAGGCTGATGGCTGCCGATGAAGGAGTATATGCATACTTCTTGCTACCGATGGTGAAGCTTAAGAATGGTGTGCCTGCATTGATGGTCTGAACAGGAACGAAAGCCAAATAAACTTGCTCTGCAGAGTTTGGACAGTACATCTTGATAGATGTCGCAGCGTCTGTGCTAACAAGTTCAGGCTCGGCGGCTGTTGCATTCCATTTGATGCTCTTGTGAACATTTGTGATTTTAACATCAGTAATGCTGGAGCCAAGAGAACCAGTGATATTCACATAAACCATAGCCATCTTTGGAGAGAAGGTTAGGCTTACAGGAGTAGTGTTATTTGCAGCATGAGTACCGACACCTACAAGGAAGTTGCTGGCATTGAAATCCTCGGCTTTAGTCTGATCTTCCTTTACGCTGAATGCAATAGTAGCGTCGTTGGCTTCTGCATATGGAGAATAGGCATAGAAAGTGTATGCCTGTGAGCCTATGATGCTGATAGGAGATTCGCTCGACAGTTCTGAAGTTGTTGTGAATGAGTATTTCTTATTGTTGGCATTGTTGCCATAAATACCAATAGATTCACCAACTACGAACTTGGTCTTGTATACAGAACCTTCCATATCTGTAGTTGTTCGGGTTGTTACATCTTTTTCTACTTTGAAGCTAACAGTAGATGTTCGTTCAGAGTCGTTGAACTCTTCGTCGCTACTGCAAGCCGTGAATAGAAGCGATGTTGTGAGTGCCGCAAAAATGAACAGTTTGTTCATAGTTGTTGTCGTTTTAAGAGATTTATTCCTTTACTTCTACGAGTTTAACATCCTTGATATAGTAAGTCTCAGCGTCGGTAACAGTCTTTGTAGAGAACGAGATGGTGATACCTGTTGCAAGGTCAGCTGCGGTAGCTGCTGTTGTTGCATTAGTAATCTTAGACAAGTCGATGTTTACAACCTTTGACTCATAGTTCTCTGTTGCGTTCTTTGTTGCAAGAGGCTGACCAGAGAAGCCGTTGGTACCAGTGCAGAAGTAAGCATTTGATGTGAATACATCCTTGGTCTGACCGCGCATTACTCTTACGATGATATCCTTACCATTGGTAGACTTAACCTTGAAGCTGAGCTTATATTTGCCAAGAGAACCTGCATTGTCAGGAGTGCGATATACCAAAGCCTTCTGATACCATGCACCACCAGCAGCAATGTCTACCTTCATAGCAGCCTCAGTTTCGTCGTAACCGATAGTTGCAAGATCGTTCTCACCATCCTTTACATTAAGAGCATTCCAACCTACAACACAACCCTGGTAGCCAGTTACTGCTTTCAAAGCTGTTTCTGCGGTGAATGTACCATCAGCAGCAGAGATGAGCTCGATAGGAGCAGCTACAACCTCTTCGATTTCGCCATCATTAACAACGATATCGTTTACTGTCCAGTCGTTTACTGAAATGCCAGAGAACTTAATGTTCTCGGTAGTGATTTCTGGAGTGCTTGTGCCAGCAATCTTAACATTAATCTTGTTTACAGAACCTGCAGTAAGTGTGATGTCGTTAGCAGGTTTGAAGGCATAAGTCTTGTCGCCAACAGTCATGATGAGCACCTGTGTGCCACCAACGATAGTCTGGTTTGGTACGAATGCTGTGAAGACTGCATGCTCAGCTGTTGTTTCCTGCTTGTAGAATGTGATAGCTGCTGCATTGCCTGTTGCTGTAACCTCATCAGTAGTAGGATTCCAAGAGATAGCGCTCTTAGCATTAATCTTAACGTCGGTAGTGGTAACACCCTTATCACCTGTAAGTTCTACGCGAACGAGTGAGAGACGAGGATTGAAAGCAAAAGCTACGTTAGGATTTTCTGCTGTGATATCAGCAACCTTAGCTGTGAGGAAGTTGCTTGCATTGTATGCCTCAGCATCCTGCTGGTTGATAGCTACGCTGTGAGTTACAGCTTCGGCAGAAGCCTCTGCTTTGTAAGGAGCATAAGCAAAGAACTGAGCGTTGCCAGTTTTGTTGATGGTGACGGTAGAACCTGTGAGGCCTGCACCATCAGCAGCTACTGTATAGCAAGCGTTTGTTGCTGTTGCAGCACCTGTAGCATAGATACCAATTTGGTCGTTTGCTACGAAAGCTGTAGCATAGCTATTTTCCTTAGGAGTTGTCAATGAACGTGTGATAGCTTCCTGACCATTGATAGTGAAGCTTACAGGAGTTGTTGACTCGTTAACGATCTCATTATCTTCATTTTGGCAAGAGGAGAGAACTACTGCTCCTAATGCAAGGAATAAGGTTAAATGTTTCATAGTTTTATGTGTTTTGATTATCATTATGTTATTTTTTACTCTTTTATTTTTTTACCTTTTTACTTTTTTACCTTTTTAATCTTTCAAAGGTTCCCAGCTGATATCATCAATCCAGAAGTCAGTTCCTGCCTTGTTAGGGCTGAGGTAGAGAACAACCTTCTTGAGCAATTCCTCTGAAGCAACCTGCTTAGATTCTTCTGTTACGTTGGCAGCATTAGCATTGTGGATGGTAGATACGCGACCAAGGTCGAATACGATAGTATACTCGTCGTAAGCATCAGAAGTGAGAATTTGTTTGTAAACAGTCGTAACCTCTGTCTTGTTGTTTTCGATGATAGCAAAATAGTCCTTGTTCTTTAGCTTGCCATCCTCGCCAGTATAGAACTCCTGCATGTAAGCACCAATGCGAAGCTGGTTAGCCTTCATATTCTCAGAAACTGAAGACTTAGCCTTGAACTTAAGAACGTAGCGGCCCTTGATAACATTCTCAGCACAGTAGTAGAATGTACCGTTGTGCCAAGCAAGGTTGGTACGATTGAAGTGCATTACCTTGCCACGCTCTGCATCTGCAGCATCGTCGGTAACATCAACAACATCTTCGTCTGGCTTAACAACAAAGCGCCACCATCCAGCTGCGTTGATTTCCTCTTTAGTCTTATTTACAGTATTATAGTTGAAGTTCTCGAAGTTTGTTTCTGCCATAATAGTTTCTGGCTCTACCAATGTTCCTTCACCCTCAATAACTTCTGAATCTTCCTGCCATGAACCGGCTGTGATATCTGTAGAGAATACTACGAGCTTATCATCGCTACCAATACCAACCTTGAACTTCTTGATATTGTTGGTGCCGAGAGTTACGTCGGCAGAAGTTGTAAATGAATAAGTCTTGTCGCCAATGAATATGCTAAGCAATTTAGACTTTGCAGGAATGGTCTGAGCAGGAATGAGCGCCTTGAAGATAGGGTTGCCCTCGTTGCTCTGCTGCCACATCTTAACCTTTGCAGTATTGCCCGTAGTGGTGCATGTGCCCTGGAGATAGTTCCAAGAGATACCTGTCTGGCAGTTGTTTATCAATACAGAGTCTGGTTTTCTTCCATTTTCTCCTACTACCATCTCAAGCTGTATGAGGCTGAGCTGATGCTGGAACTTAAGAGATACATTCTCTTCTGTGGTTACAGGAACGTTCAAAGTGGTAGCGGTCATAAAGTCGCTATTGTTGAACAAATCTTCACTATCCTGGTTGGTAGCAACATTGAAGTTGACATTCTCGCCATCGAATGTTGTTTGATAAGGATAATATGCAAAGAAGTTAGCTGTTGCATCAGTACCGATGTAATAGATGCCTTCGTCAGAAGTAAGTACGCCATCAGGACCTACAGTATGCTTCACGTTAGAGCCTTCAGCGCCTTTGGTAGCAAAGATTCCGATACCATCGCCTACTACAAACTCAGTAGTGCCGTCGTTGTGAGTTACGCTACGGCTACCCATAGTACCTACGTTTCCTATGGTGAAAGTCGCCTTCTTGCGAACAGCTGTTTGCTGAATCTGGTCTTCGCTACATCCAGCAGCAAGAATCAATAACAGACTGGCTGAAAGAATTGATGTTTTTTTCATAAGGGCAATATATTATTATTGTTATTATTATTGTTTATTTTCTCTCTGGTCGAGCAACACCGCCTATGGCATTATCCTCGTTACCATTCCATTTAAGAATTACAATCTGCGATTTTGCAGCCACCTGGGTAGTGATGTTGTTGCTTGCTGCGTTGAGTTGAACATCAATATCGTATTGAGTATTCTCTTCGGCAGGCTGTTCCTCGCTAAGAGCAAGAACCTTACGCAACGATGCAGGCTTGTATGCCTTTATCACTTTGCCAGCCTTGTCTTTCACGGTGATGTCGATAACTGCATCTTCTTCTATTATGCCCGATAGCAAAGTGGCTTGCAGGGTGTAAACATCTTCGCCATTGTCGATTTTCTTTGTGGCAGTAAACTGAACAGGAGCATCTTCAACAATACGCTCTGTAAACTTGCCCTCGATAATGTCGAATGTAGCACGAGTAGCTGCATTGCGAATAGCGGCAGTAACGGTAGCTGCATCTTCGATTTGGCAACGCATATCCAACTTGACAACAGAGAGCATAGACTTTATCTGAATAGTTGGCTTATTGTCGCCAGTAGCACCTTGGCAGTTGTCGGAATAGAGTAGGGCGTCGGCCTTAGTATTGTTCTTAATAACAACTTCCGTTTGGTTGATTCCTAAGCTACGGGTAGCGATGTTCTCATTGTATGGATAGTAAACACGGAAGTCTACTTTGCTACCATCGTTAGGGTAGTATATAGGAATGTTGTTAGCAGGAACAAGATAGCCTGTAGTACCACGGTTGTCGGCAAGGAACTTGATATTGGCATTGTCGCCAATAATCTCGTTGCTACCATTCTTTAGCATGTAGACTCCGAGGCTCTGTCCGCTGCTCCAAGTGGCGCCTGCATCATTGCCTGCGGTAAAGACCTCTGCTTTCAAGATGACAGGACGTGGACCGCTTTCATCCTCTGTCTTGTCGTCAGAGCAAGACTGCATGCCAAAGAGCATTAAGCAAAGGGATAGCGAAAAAATATATTTATAGATACTTTTCATAAGACGATAGTTACTTTTATGATACGTTCTGTTTGTTGTTATTTAAGATTGGTAAGCCATGAAGGCACTTTGCGTAAGCGTGTCTGCAACTGAGCCTGGTATAGAGATAGAGGTTCTACCATGGTGCCATGCGACAAGTCTACAGTTACCTGATCAGGATTGAAGGTTGTTGCACCCTGGAAGCCAGCGATGATAGGCTTTAAGAAACGGTTGTTGCGTGTCCATAGGTTGAATTCGCCTACTGAAGTTCCTGTCTCGGTATAGTTCCATAGCACAAGGTCTGCCAAATGGTTAGGACCAAATGTTACATCGCCACCTGCATGGTTAGGCAAGAAACCACCCGAACATTTATCTATAAGAGTGGCACGAGGCTGAGTGCTGTGAGATTCGAATGTGCTTGTAGCTGCAGTTGTGCAATTCATGATTACGGTACCGATGGAAGTCTTGGAAACTCCTGTAGAGTGTTCCTGACCTGCCATATCGTTGATGTTTGCCAACAATACATGTGATGAGGCTTCTGAACGTATGGCTGCATGACCCTTTTGCCCCTCTATGCTACAGTCGATAACAGAAACATTAGCGCTAAGCATCACGCTTGCTGCTTCGATGACATCGATGAAGCGGCAACGACGAATCCAGCCGTTAGCCTGACGATGGAAAGCAATCATCTTGTATCCGCTATCGTGGATGCCACTTGGCTCATGGTGGATGTATGGTTCGTGGAAGTTGCCACGGAAGGCAATGTCTTCGATACCGCAACCAACATGATGCTGGAATCTGTGAAGAGTCCATCCCCATGAAGCATCAACGCTATGCATCAATGGCTCCTTGAAACGTAGAGTGTTGCCTTCGATGCGCTCAATGGTAAGATACTCGTTTACCTGTACGCCATCGTTGATGAATGTCTTCCATTCAGAAGTCACTACATCATATGGTGCAACC
>HF994071.1:11286-20974 GCA_000436915.1 Prevotella sp. CAG:1092
TGCCACCTTTGAGGAGTATACGCTGACCGATATAGAGTCCACTCGTTGAAGCTACCTCTAAGCTGTGACTGCCACGAGCTGCATTGCCTGTGACATTAGTAAGCAAGAGCTGATTGTCGGAGTTGGCTCCAAGGTAGGTAAATCTTATCAAATCAGGACCGCTCCAAAGAACATTAGGCTGAACGATGGTGTTAGGATATTCCATAAATATCTCTGTGCCACCTTCGCCGCTACCAGCACCTTGCAATATGATATTGTCGCCATTGATGATGATTGACTTGTTTGGTGCATCGGCAGGACGGAGATCGTATCTACCTGCAGAGAAGCGGATGATAGCTTTGCCACCAGCCTTTGTTGCTGCATCAATAGCAGCTTCGAGAGCTTCACGGTCGCTCTTGTTGTCGTTGGCTACTGCACCATAGTCATCGACCAGGTACACAGGGTAGTCAACATCTGGTATTCCTCTTTCGCCATGTTCGTAACCAGCATAAGAGAAATCGAGCAATGTCGTTTCTTCGCCATTGGTGCGTGCTGCAAGATAGTCTTGCCATAGAGAGCAACCTGCTATTGGTTCAGGTTCAGGCTCTGGAATATTAGGAACTTCTGGTGTTGTAGGCTTCTGAGTTGTGTTGTCATCGTCGCTACAAGCAGTAGACAACAAACCCAACACGGGCAGTAACATCAGAGGTAGTTGGCGTAAGTATTTCATAAGTTTCAGAGTATTATCAGATTATTATCAGATTATTGTTTGTAGGCAAGTAGTATGTCCATTATTGTAAAGTCCATATTATTATGGTTCCTGCACAACGATGGTGAGTTTACGTACTGTAGCCTTGCTTTCCCACATGTTAGCATTCTTAGCTACGAAAGTGGCGGTATAGGTGCCAGCTTTGCGATATGAATAACTATATTTGTTGAGACGTGCCTCAATAGATTGTATTGCAGTACCTCTATCAGGCTCAACGCTACGAGGGTTGATATTCTGGCTCACCATCCATACTACTTCGTTAGGCTCTTTGCCTTCAGCATTGAGAGTAGCCTTCTGAGGCTGGAAGAGTAGGCTGTTGTCACTAACCTGGTAGTTGGTCATTGTTGACGACTGCTGGTAGATAGGTCTGAATGCCCACTCCTTAATGGCGTCTGTAATGTCAATAACCTGTCCGTCGGTAGTAGTCTTCTGCATTTTCAGATTAGTGATGTCTACACGTGGACGATTAGTATACTTGTTGTTGCCGTTAGACTCAGGAATAGCATCGCGACCTTCTGCATTGTATTGGAATGCAACATAGAAGTTCTTGTTGATGTTGGTAAACAACGAAAGATCTACTGTGCCAGAGGTTTCTGCAGCAGATGCTGCTGTTGCCATAGGCATAGGCAAGTGACCATATTCATTGCCAGAGATAGGAGTCCATGTTGCTTTGCACAGTTCCTCAGGAGTATATACGCCACTGAAGTCTGTGCTGATATAAGCATGTATGATTTCCTTGTTCCAATAGCTGAGGTCATTATACTGCTGTTTGATATTGCACGACAAGGTGAGCGAAGCTATTTCTGCTTCAGTTCTTGACTTGTTGTCGTAGTTGTTTCCATCTTCGCCCGAATAGAATGTGATATAGTCGGCATTACCATCAATAAGGAAATGAATCTCCTCATCTGTCTTCACGGTAGTAACACCACCTTCTGTCCTAACGTTGAAAGATAGACTATCTACGCCATCAGGGTCGCAAGCACTGGCCATCAAGATAAGCGATGAAGCCAAAATGCTGTTTATATATTTAATGGGTTTCCTCATATTGCTTGTTATGTTGTGTGATTGTTGTATGCTTTCTAACCTTACTTATTACCACAATTCAGTCTGTTTGCACAGAGTGTTTACATTAAGCTCTGCCTGTGGAATAGGGAAGTAGATGTGCTTAAGAGAGAAGTTGAGGGCTGGAGTAGCCTTTACATTGTCGAGGTCGTAGCCTATCTTCTTGTTTACATCGTTGAGCGACTGATCTTTCAGAATATTCAACTGCTTCTGGAAGTATTCTACACCATGGCGGCGCAACTCCATGCGGCGTGGCACTTCGTAGCACAGCTCACGTGTGCGCTCTTCTTCCACCAATTTGCTGAAGCTATCGTGGTCAGGATAGTCGGCAAGACTTACGATAGAAGCACCAGAACGCATGCGAACTTGGTTTATAGCGCTGATAGCCTCTTCGTTAGGTCCGTTGTTAACCTCATTGTTGCATTCTGCTATCATCAGCAATACGTCAGAATAGCGCATAACAGGGAAGTTGATAGAAGAGTTGTTGCGTGACAATGGGCGCTCAGGGATATACTTAGCACGCCATTTAGCTGCATTGCCATCCTCTAAGGCCTTTTCTGCTGTAGTGCGTTCAACCTCCTTTACAACACCATTTGTTGTGACATATTTATAGTCGGCAATATTCCACCACTGGCGCTCGTCGCCATTCTCGTAAAGACGGAATAGATACTTTGTACCGTCGTATAGACCATAAGCATAAGCATAGTCGTTAGACACAGCCTGCTGGGTGACACCGAGGTAAAGACCTAATCTACCAGCTTCATTGGTCTGAGTTTGTCCGTTACCATAGAACTCTACTTCCATAAGGCTTTCGCGGTATGTCAAGTCGTAAGCATTGGTGCAAAGATTGATGAAATACTGACGATAGCCACCCTGTCCCTTAGGGATAAGACGATGGAGACCACTCTGCTTTACCTTCTTAGCATACTCAAGAGCCTTACCCCAAGTGTCGGCATATACAGGATATCCAGCTTCCCACATATAAGCTCTTGCGAGAAGCGCCCATGCAGCAGTCTGAGAGATACGTCCTGGAGTTTCAAACTTGTTGGCAGGCAGACAGTTTTCGCCAGCATATTCCAAGTCGCTAATAATCTGAGCATAAATCTCCTGCTGTGAAGCCTTTTTAAGGTTTTGAGTCTTAAGGTCGTAGGTAGGTGTGGTGCGTAGAGGCACCTCGCCCCAGAAAGCAACAAGATTCATGTAGAATACAGCTCTCAAAGCCTTAGCTTCGCCAATGAACTGAGCTTTGCGCTCAGCACCGCCACATTCTGAATCCTTACGCTGAGATATCAGAGATATATAGTCGTTGGCACGGTTGATACCATCATAGAGAGCTGTCCAAGACACCTTCAGCGCATTATCGGTATTGTTGTAATTATAGTTGCTTATCTGGATGTAGTTCTTACCATAGCTGCGGTTGTAAACCAATATGTCGGTACCAGCATCGAGGTCAGCCCATAGGTTTTGTCCGTAGCATCCCACCGAGCCAAGAGCATCGTAGACACCAGCAAGACCAGCCATACAGCTGCTCTCTGTGCGGTAGATATCATCTTGCTCCAGATAGTCGTAAGGGTCAGTCTCAAGGAAGTTGCAAGCTGCAAACGGTAGAGATAGAACTGCTAAGAGAATATATTTTATTCCTTTCATACCTTATTATATATATTATGTTGAGCTTTTCTTATATAAAAGAATTGTGAATTATTACAGAGCCAATTCTACACCGAAGGTGAAAGTCTTGGCTTTAGGATAAGCTGAATAGTCGAAACCACGAGTCATTGCTGAGTTACGTGTAGACACTTCAGGGTCGTAGCCTGTATAGCTTGTCCATGTGTATAGGTTTTGTGCACTAATATACATGCGAAGACTTGACAGGTGTAGACGCTTCAATACCTTATTAGGGAAGCGGTAGCCGAGCTGCACGTTCTTCAGTCTGAGGAATGAAGCATCTTCAACCTCTCTGCTTGTGTGGATATTGCTCAAACCGCGGTTTACAGCCCAAAGGTAGTTGGTATAGTTGCCTTCTACTACTGTGTTGTCTGCAAGAGTAGTGCGAGGAGTCCAGTGGTTCTTTACTGTTGCAAGTTGGTTGAGATGTCTGCCGTCGAGGCTCTCAAGTCTTGCACGGTTGTAGTTGATGACATCGTTGCCATACGACCATTGGAAGAAGATGCTGAGGTCAAAGCCCTTCCATTCGAAATTGTTGGTGAAACCACCAGTATGGATAGGCAAACCATGACCGATAACGGTCTGGTCTTCTGCTGTAACCTTACCATCACCGTTGATATCTTTCAGCTTAGGATCACCAGGCTTGATGTTAGCACGCTCATTGGTGTTGTTAGGAATCTCTGGCTTGAGCTGGAATACACCAGGAGCAACCTCGTTGAAGTCTTCATACTGATATACACCATCATATACATATCCGTACATCTCGCTAAGAGGAGAACCCACCTTACAGATGTAAAGGTCAGGAATGTTAGGATAGCGAATGCCAGCCTTACGACTCAACTGTCCGTCGCTAAGAGCTGTGATCTCGTTCTTGTTGAATGCAATGTTAAAGCTGCTTGTCCACTTCAAACGGTTCTTCTTGCCTGGTAGGATAGTGGCATTGAGAGTAATCTCAAGACCCTTGTTGTTGATACTACCAACATTCTGCTGAACCTGAGAGAAACCTATTGAAGGTGGCACGTCGGCATACAAAAGCAAGTCGCGTGTATCCTTATTATACAAGTCGATGCTACCATTGATGCGGTTGTTCAAAATACCAAAGTCGATACCGAGGTTGCTCTGATATGTTGTCTCCCATTTCAAGTTGCGGTTAGCAATCTGCATAAGGTAGATAGCAGGCTGCAAGCTATTTCCGAAAGGATAGTTCTGGTTGCCTGTATAAAGGAGGTTGCTTGGGAATGCGTTTTGTGTAGCATTGTTACCTGTAGCACCCCAACCCAAACGTAGCTTCAAGTTGCTGAGCCATGAACCGAAAGTTGCCATGAAAGGTTCGTCGCTAACACGCCATGCTGCAGCAACAGAAGGGAAGTAGCCCCATTTATGATGTACGAAACGTGATGTACCATCGGCACGCATAGTTGCTGTGATGAGATAACGAGATTTCCAGTCGTAGTTGAATCGGGCAAAGAACGACAACATATTGTTCTTTACCTTATCAGCAGTAAGCGACTGTGGTGTACCCTCGTTGATACCCCAGAAGCCCATCTCATCCCATGGAAGCATAACCGACTTGGCACCAAGGTTTGTAATCTCTTGGCTTGAAAGTGAGGTACCGAGCATACCATTTAGATTATGGTCTTTGATGCGCTTTTTGTAGCTGAGAGTATATTCGTTAGACCAACTGTTCCACTCTTTATAGTTGAACATACCGTTAGAACGGGACGAAGAGTATGAAGGATCACCAAAGTAGGTGTTTTTGTTGTAGAACTTCTCGTCGCGAACTTCGCGCCATGTATATGAGAATGTAACCTTGAAGAGCAGGTCTTTGATGATAGTCCAATTAAGATATGTGTTGATATTGAACTGACGGTTACGCTGCTTGGTATAGCTGTTTTCGATAGTCTTTACAGGGTTGTAAGGATATGTACCGCCATTGGTGTCGGTAATGTCTGCAAGGTCGTCGCTGCTACGATATTTCACAGGACGATATGCCAATACTTGATAAAGAAAATACTGAGTGCTCTGTCCATCGCCCTGTGAAGGAGCAGAACCAATAGACATATTGTTAGCAAAGTTAGCAGCACCTCCCCACTTCACGCTCTTAGAGAGTTGCTGGTCGATGGTCATACGAGCCTTTAAGCTCTCGTAAGAAGATTCTACGATAGTTCCCTGTTGATTGTAGTATGAAACGCTACTGCTGTAGCGTGTGTTCTTGGTACCTCCATTGAGAGCCAAGTGGTGGCTTGTCATAGGAGCATCACGGAATACGAGATCCTGCCAATTGGTAGAAGCTCGATTGTTGTAGTCGTCGATAGTCTGGTATCGTCCCAGATTTTCGTCGAAGCTAAAATAAGTCTTGTTCATTTCGTCAGGGGTGAGCATTTCTTGTTGCAATTCAACAAAGTCGCGTCCCTGAAGAAGATTAAGGAATTTTGGTTTTGTCTGATAAGCTACATAACCATTATATGTTATGCGAGGAGCGCTCTCAGAACCACGCTTGGTGGTGATAATGATAACACCATTGGCACCACGTGCACCATAGATAGCTGTTGCCGAGGCATCCTTCAACACGTCTATCGACTCGATGTCGTTAGGGTTTATGGCTGCAGCATTTGCATCCTCTGTTGCAAAGCCATCGATGACATAAAGAGGTGAACCGTCGGCAACATCACTAATAGTGTTGCTACCTCTGATTACTATGTTGGCTTCAGCACCAGGTTGACCATCACCGCTAACTACCTGTACACCAGCGATGCGTCCACCAAGAGCTTGGTCGAAAGAAGCCACAGATGCTTTGTTGAGTTCGCCCATGTCTACTTTGTCTACCGAACCAGTGAGGTCGCTCTTCTTAACGGTAGCATAACCTATCGACACTACTTCTTGAAGCAGTGCACCGTCTTCCTTCAATACAATTTGAAGAGTCTTTTGTTTGCCAACTTTCACTTCCTGAGTAGCGAAGCCAAGATACGAGAATACCAAAACAGAATTTTCGTCCTTAACGTCTAATGAGAAGTTACCATCAAAGTCGGACACGGTGCCTACGCCGTTGGAACCTTTAAGCAATACACTGGCTCCCATCATAGGAAGGTTGGTTTCATCCACAATGGTACCCTTGACATTAATCTGGCCGTAAGCAAGGTTTGCCGATAGAAAAAGTGCTATCAGACAACAAGTTTTCTTAAAGAATAGCCAATTGTTGTTTGCCATAGAGAATAGATACTAGATTATAAAATTACTCTAAAAAAGAGTAGAAGTGAATATATGCTCAGAAGTTAAGGAGCTAAAAATGAGCTCCTTAACTTTTGAACTGATTAATATCGAATGAGTTGTTTTTATCTTACAGGTTCTCCTTTTTCTGTACGCTGCTTGCGTAGGAGAGCTTCCATGAAGTAATAGTCTGCATAGTTGAGTGGAGTGTCAATTTCATGTCCGTGAGGAATGCTACCTACACTATGCATGAGAATGAAGTTACCATTTGTACCTACCTTTGCACGATAAGCAGGAGAACTTAGGCTTTCGATAATCTTGTCTGCTGTCTCCTTGTAACCCTTGTTAGGAACGTATGTTGCCAATTCATAGAGTGCAGAAGCTGTACATGCTGCTGCTGAAGCATCACGTGGTTCGTTAGGAATTTTTGGAGCGTTGTAGTCCCAGTAAGGAACAAGATCCTTTGGCAAGTTTGGATGGTTGAAGATAAAGTCGTAAACCTTCTGTGCTTGCTCTAAGTAGCGCTCATCCTTAGTATAACGATAGCACATTGTGTAGCCATAGAGAGCCCAAACCTGTCCGCGTGCCCATGCTGTTTCGTGAGCATAGCCCTGAGCAGTATGCTTGTGAAGCACTTCGCCTGTCTCTGGGTTGTAGTCAATAACATGGTAGCAGCTGTTGTCCTCGCGGAAGTGATTCTTGAGGGTTGTGTTGGCATGGCTAACTGCTATATTATAATAGGTAGAGTCGCCCGACAAGCGAGTAGCTTCGAAAAGAAGCTCAAGGTTCATCATGTTGTCGATGATAACAGGGCAAGTCCATCCGCGCTCTGCCTGCCATGTGCCTTTGTCAACATTCCATGACTGGATGATGCCAGCACCCTTGCGGAAACGAGTAGAAAGCGACTTAGCAGCCTCGATGATAACAGGCTTATACTCCTCCTTACCATCCAAGAGCAGACCATTAAGATAGCTACTGCCAATCATGAAGCCTACATCGTGGTGCCATTTTAGATGTTTTACAGAGTCGAGCTGCTCAGTATATTTAGCAGCAAGTGTTTCCCATTTCTTATCGCCAGTAAGCTTATAAGTATACCACAATGTTCCAGGGAAGAATCCTGAGCACCAGTCATCAATGGGCACATAGTTCATTTTGCCATTTTCATAGGTACGTGGGTTCAGGAATTTACCACTTTTTTCAATAATGTCGGTCTGTAGGGTTAACTGTGCTACAGCATTGTCGACGTTGTCTTTAATAATATCCTTTGCTGCTTCTTTAGTTTGGCAACTCCAAAGGCTTCCCATAGCCATTGCTATGGTAAAAATCTTTACTGAAAAAGATCGTAGTTTCATATTATATTTAGATTTAGTTAAAAATGCAATAATTAAGATTATTTGTAGTAATAGTCTTGGTAATACTGTTTTCCGTGTGCAAAGATAATGCTTTTTCTATTAATATTTATGTTTTACGGGTGTTTTTTATAAAAAAATTGCTTTATGACTATAAGATTCGCGCATAATATGGTATAAAAGCTTAGAGAATAGCATTTTTTTATTATTATATAATAGTATATACATGGTAATATGTGGCAAGTTGGATAATAATTATTTTGCATTCATAATTGTAATTATTACAACATATATAGACCTTTTGCTGAAAATGATGTAAAAAGCTTAGTTTTATGTGCTCAATAGAAATTATATGTGGATAAAGATAGAATAGCTTGATATGTAGTTTTCTTTTAGGCTGCTATTTATGCTTATACTTGTTTTCAAAAATCTTACTTCATAATAAAAAATGCGAATGCCACTTGTATAGCATTCGCATCTTTTATAGTTTATAGTGTAATTTCACCGCTACCATAGCATTTGTGGTGGTCTTCATCGTATACCACACAGAACTGTCCAGGGGCAACGCCATGTATCTTCTCATCAGCATGGATGATGTATGCGCCTTCGGCAGTCTTCTCTACTGTTGCATGATGATATTCTGGAGTGTGGCGAATCTTAAATGTGACGCGAGGTTCGTTGACTTCTGTTGTGAGGAAATGGAAATCATGAATCTTGAAGTCTTGCTTGTAAGCAGTCTCTGGGTCATAGCCGTGGCTGACATACAATATATTTGCCTCTACATCCTTCTTTACAACAAACCAAGGGCCACCACCAAAGCCAAGACCTTTGCGCTGACCGATAGTGTGAAACCATAGACCTCGATGTTCGCCTATCATCTTGCCTGTTTCAAGTTCTATTACCTTTCCAGGCATTTCGCCAAGATATCGACGGATATATTCGTTGTAGTTGATTTGTCCAAGAAAGCAGATGCCTTGGCTGTCGCGACGCTTTGCGTTTACCAAATGTTCATGCTCAGCAATCTCGCGTACTTCGCCCTTTTGGTAGTGACCAATAGGGAAGATGGCTTTTTTGAGTTGCCAATCGTATATCTGTGCAAGGAAGTCTGTCTGGTCTTTCACTGGGTCAGGACTAGTGGTAAGCCATTTCTTACCATCTATACATTCCGTCTGTGCATAGTGACCTGTAGCAATGAGGTCGTAGTTGTGTCCCATCTTTTCGTTGAAGGCACCAAACTTAACCAAGCGGTTGCACATTACATCAGGGTTAGGAGTGAATCCTGCCTTCACCTTTTCCATGGTGTAGCGAGTAACCTGAGTCCAATATTCCTTATGGCAATCTACAACCTGTAGTTTGCAACCATATTTGTGAGCTACGGCAGTAGCCATCTCAAGATCCTCCTCACTTGAGCAGTCCCATTCCTCCTGTTCTTCAGGACCTATCTTTATATAGAAACAATCGGGATGCAAGCCCAACGAGGCAAACTCGTGAACTACCACACTGCTGTCTACACCTCCTGACAACAGCACAGCTATCTTCTTATCTTTAATTTCTGCTAAATCCATGTTGCAAAGTTAAATAAAAGAATTGATATAAGAAATGAAAGCCATGTTTTTTACAATAATTCTATTATTGCTGTCCGGTAAAACTTTTTCAA
>HF994072.1:0-11079 GCA_000436915.1 Prevotella sp. CAG:1092
CTCGACTGGACTATCCACAACGGCGAACGATGGGCGCTGTCGGGACAGAATGGCGCAGGAAAGTCGACGCTGCTAAGCCTCGTATGTGCCGACAATCCACAGAGCTATGCTTGCAACATCACGCTCTTCGACCATGAGCGTGGTACTGGCGAGAGCATCTGGGATATAAAGAAGCATATAGGATATGTGTCGCCTGAGATGCACCGCTCATATCAGCGCGATATGCCTTGCATACGAATTGTGGCGAGCGGACTGAAAGATTCCATCGGACTATATGTTAGACCTGAGGAGTCGGAGTATGAGCAATGCCGCTTCTGGTTGAACATCTTCGGACTGGAAGGAATAGAGGATCGCAGCTTTATGAAGCTCTCGTCGGGCGAGCAGCGCCTTGTGCTCCTTGCCCGTGCCTTCGTCAGAGACCCTGAGCTGCTGATATTAGACGAGCCGCTGCATGGTTTGGACAACAAAAACCGAAAGCTGGTGAAAGAAGTTATAAATACTTTCTGTCAGCGACCAGGCAAAACTCTTATCATGGTGACACACTATAAAGAGGAACTGCCTCCATGCATAGACCATAGCATATTCCTGAAGAGGCAGGTGTAGGGACAGCCTCTCCCCCAACCCCTCCCCAAAAGGGAGGGGAGTAATTAGACTCATGACAAAACGAGGCTATTTATAAAGGCTAATGTTTAATTGATAATGGTTAATGAATAATTGGTATATGAAAAAGTTATTTTTCGTCATTGCCATCGCATTGATGATGGTAGGACAAGCAAAGGCACAGGAAGTGGCTAACGAGATAAAGCGAATTTCTAAAGCCGTGGTCAACGACCCAAAGCAAGACGTGCAAGTGCGCCGCGTAGCCTACTTCAAAGTAAACGCAGTAGACTATATGAAAATGAAGATTCGCGATATTGTGGCTGGCAATCCTAAGGACAAGGAGGCTATTAACAAAAATATCAAGATGGTGAACGAGCAAGCATACGCCATGTATGAATTTGTGAATCTCTACATCAAGCAACTTGCTGAAGCTAAGACTCCTGAGTCGAAGGATCTTGTGGGAAAAGAGTTTCGCGCAGCATCATTGAACAACCCTTTGTTTAACGACACCGACCTCGAGGTGGTGCAATCATACGTGAACAACGACACCTACCTAACTCGCTTCTCACTCGACACTAATTGGGTGAAAGCACTCGAAGAGGTGAAGAATAATTAATCTGCGGGAACACGGAAAATAAATAAATGGGCGGATGCAATGTTGTTTGCATCCGCCCTTATTATTATGTCCTATGCCATTACTCATCAATAAAGCGCATGAGGAAGTCAACAGCGCCATTGACACCAAACTTGGTTACGTCGAGGGCAATGTCGTAGTTGCGGCTATCATACCAGTCTTTGCCAGTGAAAGTCTTGGTGTATAGTTCGCGAGTGTAGTCGTTGTCTTCGATAAGGATTCGCGCTTTCTCCTCGTCAACATCGTAGCGCTCCTTGATTCTCGCTATACGACGGTCTAACGAAGAATGAAGGAATATGCGCAGCTTGTTAGGATGAGATTTGAAAACATCGAAGCCACAGCGACCAACAACAACGCAGCTCTCTTCTTCGGCAATGCGTTTCATCTCTGAAGCTTGAGCATAAAATAGTTGGCGACTCGTAACTTCGCGATCCACCACCTTATATTCGTTTACAGAGACAAACGACTTATAGAACATCGAGAAGTCCTCCCACCACGATGGTCGTTTGTTTTCTAACTCGGCAGCCTCCGACTCTGTAAGGTTAAACTTATGAGCCACGGCCGTCAATATCTGCTTGTCTATGAGTTTTACTTCCAATCTTTTTGCAAGCTCGGCAGCTATCTCATGACCGCCAGTACCAAACTGTCTGTTGACAGTAATTACAAATCGTTCACGTCTATCCATAGCAAATAAGAGTTTATGGTTTCGACAATAATGTCATCCACCGATGGTTAGCAATAAGTTATCATTGGCAAACTTAAACAATTTGATCGACATTTCCAAGTTTTTATCGATAAAAATTTTAGTAACTTCTTTACTAATATACAATAATCACAAGCTGCAGAGCCCAAAGGGCTCATTAGTACGATCCGCTTTTAACCACAATTGCTGGAGTTGATTAAGAACACGAGATTTAAACCACGAACTGCTTGAGGTTTTACGAACACGAATAATCCAAATAACACGAATGAGCCCTCTGGGCTCTGCTGCTTGCGTTTCTTGCGTGAAAGGTTTATCTAAAAAAATTCGGTTGATTCGAGTTATTCGTGTTCGTTTTAATCACAAGCAGTTGGAGTTTCTTGCGTGAGAGGTCTAATCTAAAAAAATTCGGTTGATTCGAGAGATTTGTGTTCATATAAAAGCCAAAAGTTCGTGTTCTTTTAAAAGCGAACGTGATATTCATAATAACGCAAAAAAGTCGCATGCCTTAACGACATGCGACTTTATTATAATAGAATAATGTAATTCTTACTTCTTAAAGAAGTCCTTAACATCCTCATTACGAACCATACGCTCATCGAAGATGTAAGCACCAGTCTTAGGGCTCTTAACCATCTTGATAACCTTTGTGTATGCACGTCCGTCGGTAGAACCTTCGTGGAGGGTAGCGACCGCTTTCTTAGCCATAGTTTAAATCTCCTTTATTACTTAATCTCCTTGTGAAGAGTCATCTTCTTAAGGATTGGGTTATACTTCATCAACTCAAGACGCTCAGGAGAGTTCTTGCGATTCTTTGTGGTAACGTAACGGCTTGTTCCTGGAAGACCACTGTTCTTCATTTCAGTGCACTCGAGGATAACCTGTACCCTATTGCCTTTAGCTTTCTTTGCCATGGTAATTAATCTCCTATAACTTTAATGTCCTTCCAATCGCAATAACCCTTGGCAACTGCCTGCTTAAGAGCTGCGTCAAGACCAACTTTATTAATAAGACGGAGACCAGCAGCGCTGATCTTAAGTGAAATCCAGCACTCCTCTTCTACATAGTAGAATTTCTTGCTGAAAAGGTTAACGTCAAAGGAACGCTTTGTGCGATGCTTTGAGTGAGACACATTACAACCTATCTGTGCCTTCTTACCTGTAATCTGACAAATCTTAGACATTGCTATGTTTAAATTTTGTTTTCGTTTTTTGATACTTATTCCAAACAGGGTGCAAAATTACAAATATTTCCCGAACCTGCAAAACATTTAGTAAAAGAATTAATGCTTTTAAGGTTTTTTATTTCTTTTAACTCATTGAAATAGAGAATGTGTAGCTATTTTGCTTTAGTTTTGGGCTGAAGCAACATAGAGTGCGCACATCTCTGCACAACGTTCGCCATCGACTCCTGCCGACACGATGCCACCTGCATAGCCTGCACCTTCGCCACATGGGAACAAGCCTTGCAGGCGTACATGCTGAAGGGTTTCGTTGGAGCGAACTATGCGGATTGGGCTCGACGTGCGAGTTTCTACAGCTATAAGCAATGCCTCGTTGGTGAGGAAGCCATGACTACGACGACCGAAATCCTTGAATCCCTGTTGCAGACGTAAGGCAACAAACTTTGGCATCCAAAAGTGTAACGGACTGGATATTAAACCTGGAGCATAGCTTGAGCGTGGCAGGTCGTAGCTAAGGCGACCATTCACGAAGTCGGCCATACGCTGCGCAGGTGCTGTTTGGCGCATGTTGCCTTGCTGCCAGCAGTTGCGCTCCAATTCTTCTTGGAATGTGAGCATGCGCAGAGGGTCGTCGCCCTCGATATCTTCGGTGCGCACTTCTACCACCATACCCGAATTGCTCCATTTTGTGCCACGGTTGGCAGGGCTCATACCATTTACCACTATCTGCTCAGGACCTGTGGCGGCAGGAATAACGAAACCACCAGGGCACATGCAGAATGAGTAAACGCCACGGCCATCAACCTGAGTGACGAATGAATATTCGGCAGCAGGCAGATATTTGCCTCTGCCATTGCGGTTGTGGTATTGTATTTGGTCAATGAGTTCGGCAGGATGTTCAAGACGCACACCTACGGCAATGCCCTTGGCCTCAACCTCGATACCAGAGCCTACAAGAAGGCGGTAAACATCGCGAGCGCTATGTCCTGTGGCGAGAATCACCGGACCATGATATGTTTCTTCGCCACCAGTCTGAAGGTTTATTGCCTTTACGCCAATGGTCTTGTCGCCCTGAGTGATGATATGCGTCATCTTTGTCATGAAGTGAACTTCGCCTCCGCAACGCAATATTGTGTTGCGCATACTCTCTATCACTCCAGGCAATTTGTCGGTGCCGATATGAGGATGAGCATCTGCAAGGATAGATGTGGAAGCACCATGCTGGCAAAACACATTAAGAATCTTTTCTATTGGTCCACGCTTCTTGCTGCGAGTATATAGTTTACCATCAGAATAGGCACCAGCACCACCCTCGCCAAAGCAATAGTTGCTCTCGCCATCCACCTTCTGAGTTTTGGTGATGTTTGCAAGGTCTATCTTGCGGTCGTGAACATTCTTGCCGCGCTCAAGCACTATAGGACGCAAGCCAAGTTCGATGAGTCGCAAAGAAGCGAAAAGTCCGCCAGGACCCTCGCCCACTACTATCACCTGTGGTTTGCCGCTAACGTCGGGATATTCCGTATGCTGATAGGCATCATCCTCAGGCATCTCGTTGACATAGACTCTCACTTTGAGATTGACAAAGATGGTGCGCTGACGAGCATCGATGCTGCGTTTCAACACCCTTACGGCATTTATCGTTCTCACGTCTAAGCCTTTATCTTTTGCCACATATTCTGCTATCGACTGTTCTGAAGCTGCCTGTTGTGGCAGAACTCTTAATTGATATTCGTAAGTCATTTTATGTTTTTATCTAAAAAATCGAGAATTGCTTTTTGATTTTTAATGTTGCACTCATGAGGTTGAGCCTCGATATGAGTTTCGAGATTGCTCTCGCTACCAGCATCCTTCCATACTGAGTGCATGATGGAATAAGCTTTCCTCACACCATCGAGCGGAAACAGCTTGTCGCTATCGCCAGCTATGAAGAGCGACGGTTTTGGTGCTGCCAAGGATGCTATGTCGGGATAGTCGAGGAAGAGGCGAAGACCAGGTATACAGTTGGCAAATCCGCCATTTTCTTTTCTGCCATAACGTGTGGTAAGCTGAACATCGGTAGTAACCATCCAGCATACGGCACACATAGCCTTCACTTTGTCTGACAATGCCGAGAGCATCCACGCTCTATAAGCGCCCATCGAACATCCTGCGGCTGCGATATTGTTGGCATCGACATAAGGTAGCGACGCAAGGAAGTCGGTAGAGGCAATATCATCATAGTGCATATAAGCGCAGAGATTTTGTCCGAGCATCATCATGTTGCCTGCAATGATATCATATCGTTTGCGGTCGACACCCTCTTTTCTACCACGTTCTCCCCAGAGCGGAGCATCAATACTCATCACTACATAGCCATGCTGAGCAAGATAGTCACCAAGGAATTGTCCCTCGTAGATTTGCTTTGCCCACTTGTCGGCATCCTCAACCACAGCAGGCTCTTCGGCAATAGGTGTTATCATTTTTTCCTTACCTATATATAAATGTGCGCCATGGTCGTGGAGCAAGTTTACGGCAGGATGTTTGCCTTCGCCATCAGGTTTCAGGATATAAGCCACTACCCTATACCATCTGCTCAACGCTATCTCCACCTTCATAGCCTTATAGCCATTGCGTTGTTCTTCAGCCAACAGCTTCATATCCCAGCTGTCGGCTCTTGGCGGCATAGGTCCCATACATTCCATCACCTTTTGACGAGCCTCTTGTCGCCAAGTATCGAAGCTAACAGAATCTTTCATATGGCGCCACGCCATAGGATAATCGAGAATAGCCTGAATGGAGTCTATATAAATAGGTATATCCATAAAGTACTCTGCAGCCTGTCTTTTCTGAGCGTGAGAACAGAGAAAAGGCGTAAGCAAAAATGGTATAGTTATTGCAAAATGTTTCATAATATGATATTCTAAGCGCAAAATTACGCAAATTCCTTGAAAAAACGTTGGCAATGAAGATATTTATTTGTATTTTTGCGCCCAAGTTCGGTTACAGCCCTGTTTGTTTCAGGGGTATCAGAGCATTACCTGTGATGGCAAGGATGGCAGAAAGCCGTCTTTTATCACCACGCAAACACTAAAAACAATATGAAAGTATTAAAATTCGGAGGAACATCTGTAGGTTCCGTGAAGAGCATTCTCAGTCTGAAGCAGATTGTAGAAAACGAGGCAAAGAAACAACCAGTAGTAATAGTAGTGAGCGCCCTCGGTGGCATCACCGACAAGCTCATCGCAACATCAAAGTTGGCTGTTGCTGGCGACGAAGAGTGGAAAACAGAATTCGACGCCATGGTAGACAGACACCATAAGATGATAGACACTATCATCACCGACACCAAAGCACGCGAAGACTTATTTATAAAGGTAGATGCATTATTAGACCAACTTCGCAGCATCTACTTTGGTGTTTTTCTAATCCACGATCTTAGCGAAAAAACGTCCGACGCTATAGTTAGCTATGGCGAACGATTGAGCTCGCTCATTGTTTCCACTTTGGTGAAAGGTTCAAAGTGGTACGACTCTCGCGAATTTATCAAAACCGTAGACAAGAATGGTAAGCACGTATTGGATGCAGAACTTACTACAGAACTCGTGACAAAGACTTTCAGCGATTTGCCACGAATTTCTCTCGTTCCAGGATTCATATCAAGCGACCGCGACTCAAAGGAGATAACAAACCTCGGTCGTGGCGGTAGCGACTATACTGCAGCCATTATTGCAGCAGCGCTGAATGCAGAAGTGCTTGAGATATGGACAGACGTGGATGGCTTTATGACCGCCGACCCTAAGGTTATAAAGACAGCCTACACCATCAACGAACTTAGCTATATCGAGGCTATGGAGCTTTGCAACTTTGGTGCAAAGGTTATCTATCCTCCTACAATATACCCTGTGTGTGTGAAGAACATTCCTATCAGGGTGAAAAACACCTTTAACCCTGAATCAGACGGTACCATCATCAAGCAAAAGATTGAAAACAATCTAAAGCCTATCAAGGGTATCTCAAGCATCAGCGGCACCACACTTATAACAGTTACTGGTCTTTCGATGGTTGGTGTTATTGGTGTCAACCGCCGTATCTTCACCGCTCTTGCTCAACAAGGCATAAGCGTGTTCCTCGTTTCGCAGGCATCATCAGAAAACTCTACTTCTATTGGTGTTCGCGACCAGGATGCAGAGAAGGCTGTAAACGTGCTGGACAACGAATTTGCTAAGGAGATTGAAACAGGTGCCATGTTCCCTATGCATGCCGAAAGCGGATTGGCAACAATAGCCATCGTAGGCGAAAACATGAAGCACACTCCTGGTATTGCTGGTAAGTTATTCGGCACTTTAGGCCGTAGCGGTATCAGCGTTATTGCTTGTGCGCAGGGTGCATCAGAGACAAACATCTCGTTTGTTATCGACGGCAAGTATCTGCGCAAGTCGCTCAACGTGCTCCACGACTCTTTCTTCCTCTCGGAATATAAGGTCTTGAACCTCTTCATCTGTGGTGTGGGCACCGTAGGAAGCAAGCTCATAGAGCAAATTCGCTCACAATATGAGGAGCTGAAAGAGCACTCACGACTGAAGCTCAACGTGGTGGGAATAGCAAGTTCGCACAACGCCATATTCTGCCGCGAAGGTTTGGACCTTGACAACTATCGCGAGCAGCTTCAGGCTTCTGAGCCAAGCTCGCCTGAGAAGCTTCGCGACACAATACTCTCTATGAACATCTTCAACTCGGTATTCGTAGACTGCACAGCATCAAAGGATGTGGCACTACTCTACCAGTCGTTCTTGGAGCACAACGTTAGTGTGATAGCAGCCAACAAGATTGCTGCTTCATCGAAATACGAAGACTATCTGAAACTCAAGACCACAGCTATGATGCGTGGTGTGAAGTTCCGCTTCGAAACAAATGTGGGAGCAGGACTTCCTATCATCGGCACCATCAACGACCTCTGCAATTCTGGCGACAAGATATTGCGCATAGAGGCTGTGCTGAGTGGCACTCTAAACTTCATATTCAATGCCATATCTGCCGAAGTTCCATTCTCAGAAACCGTGCGTTTGGCTAAAGAGCAAGGCTATAGCGAGCCTGACCCTCGCATCGACCTTAGCGGTACTGACGTGGTGCGCAAGCTTGTTATCTTGGCTCGCGAGGCTGGCTACAGAGTGGAGCAAGAGGATGTTGAAAAACACCTCTTTGTGCCTGAGGAATATTTCCAAGGTTCATTGGAAGATTTTTGGAAGAATCTTCCTGCTCTTGATGCCGACTTCGAGGCTCGCCGCAAGGAGCTTGAAGCAGAAGGCAAACGTTGGCGCTTCGTGGCTACTATGGACGGAGGCAAGGTGAACGTGGCACTAAAGGCCGTTGACCGCAACCATCCTTTCTACAACCTCGAGGGAAGCAACAACATCGTGCTCCTAACCACAGAGCGTTATAAAGAATATCCTATGCAGATTCAAGGCTACGGCGCTGGAGCAAGTGTAACAGCGGCTGGTGTGTTTGCAAATATTATGTCTATCGCAAATATTTAATAGCAAAGGAGGACACACAACATGAAACACATTATTATATTAGGCGACGGCATGGCCGACCACAAGGTGGAACGATTGGGCGGAAAAACTCTGCTGCAATATGCCGACACTCCATATATGAATATGCTCGCACGTATGGGACGCTCAGGCCGACTTTCTACTATACCAAAGGGATTTCTGCCTGGTAGCGAGGTTGCCAATACCGCCATCCTCGGCTATGATCTCAACGCCGTTTACGAGGGTCGTGGACCATTAGAGGCGGCAAGCATTGGCTACAATATGGCTGATGAAGACATGGCTATACGCTGCAACATCATAGAACTGGAAAATGGCTTAATAAAAAATCATCATGGCGGCCACCTCACAACAGAAGAGGGCGACATGCTGATAAAATATCTCGACAAACAACTCGGCAACGACAACATCCATTTCATCACAGGCATACAATACAGACATCTGCTGGTGATAAAGAACGCAAGCAAGCATATAGTATGCGCACCTCCTCACGACCATCCTAACGAGCCTTGGCGAGAGCTAATGGTGAAGCCTGAAGAGGGATATTCGCCTGATGGCGACCAAAAGGAGGAAGGAAGAATGACTCCACAAGAGACTGCCGACCTCATCAACGACTTGATATTGCGCTCACAAGAACTACTTGCAAAGCATCCTTTCAACGCTAATCGCGAAGAGAAGGCTAACAGCATTTGGCCATGGAGTGGCGGCTATCGCCCTTCGATGAAAACGCTGATGGAACTGTATCCTGAGGTGAAGCGAGGTGCCGTAATCTCTGCTGTCGACTTGATTCGCGGCATCGGACATTATGCAGGACTAAGAAATATCATCGTTGAGGGTGCAACCGGACTTGCCGACACCAACTATGAAGGCAAAGCGCAGGCTGCTATCGAAGCTCTAAAAACCGACGACTTCGTGTTTCTGCATATCGAAGCAAGCGACGAGGCAGGACATGATGGCGACCTTGAGCTGAAGTTGAAGACCATACGCAACCTCGATTCTCGCATCGTGAAGCCTATCTACGAGGAGGTTTCGAAATGGGATGAGCCTGTATGCATAGCCGTTATGCCCGACCACCCTACTCCAGTAGAATTGCGCACACATCAGGATGAGCCTGTGCCTTTCAGCATTTGGTATCCAGGTATCACTCCCGACGATGTAGAAACCTACGACGAAGTGGCTTGCGTTTCAGGCTCCTACGGCCTGCTCCACTTGCAGGAGTTTATGCAAGCATTTATGAATATAAAATAATACAACCATGCAATACTATAGCACCAACGGCAAGGCTCCACTTGCCACACTCGAAGAGGCAGTAGTTCGCGGACTTGCTCCAGACAAGGGACTCTACATGCCACAAGAGATACGTCCATTGCCACAAGAGTTTTACGACAATATCGAAAACATGAGTTTCCAAGAAATGTCATATCAGGTGGCACACAACTTCTTCGGCGACGACGTAGATGCCGAGTCGCTACGCGAAATCGTATTCGATACTTTGGCTTTCGAAACTCCTATCGTAAAGGTGGAAGACAACATCTATTCGCTTGAACTCTTCCATGGCCCTACCCTCGCCTTCAAGGATGTTGGCGCACGCTTCATGGCTCGCTTGCTTCGCTATTTCATTAAGCGCGAAGGCAAAGAGCAAGTCAACGTGCTCGTAGCAACATCGGGCGATACAGGTTCTGCCGTAGCAAACGGTTTCCTTGGCGTTGATGGCATACATGTCTATGTGCTCTATCCTAAAGGAAAAGTGAGCAAGATTCAGGAGAGCCAGTTTACCACTCTTGGCAAAAACATCACAGCCATCGAGGTTGATGGAGTATTCGACGACTGCCAGGCTTTGGTGAAGAGTGCGTTTATGGATGAAGAGTTGCAAGGCCACATGAACCTTACTTCTGCCAATTCTATCAACGTGGCACGCTTCCTGCCTCAGGCATTCTATTATTTCAATGCCTATGCACAGGCTAAGAAGTTGGGCAAAGCAGACAACCTGACTATCTGTGTGCCAAGTGGCAACTTCGGCAATATCACAGCCGGACTCTTTGCGCAGCGCATGGGATTGCCAATAATGAATTTTATTGCAGCCAACAATGCCAACGACATCTTCTACAACTATCTGCTTTCGGGCATTTATTCGCCAAAGGCAAGTATTCAGACTATAGCCAACGCTATGGACGTGGGCGACCCAAGCAACTTTGCACGCATACTCGACCTTTACAAGTCGTCGCATGCTGAAATCTGTAACCACATATCGGGCGCTACTTATAGCGACGACGAGATTGCTGCCACCATGAAGAAATGCTACGAGCAAACAGGCTACGTGCTCGATCCTCATGGAGCATGCGGATATCAGGCCTTGAAAGATAATCTGAAGGAGGGTGAAACCGGAGTATTCCTCGAAACTGCTCACCCTGCGAAGTTCAAGGAGAAGGTGGAT
>HF994072.1:11151-23761 GCA_000436915.1 Prevotella sp. CAG:1092
AGACTTTATGAAGGGCAAGAAGCAATCGTTGGAAATGGCTGCCGACTTCTCTGCGTTTAAGCAATTCCTCTTGAGTGTGTAATCTTATGCAGTTTATGCAATTCCTCTTGAACGAATAATCTTGCGCCACATAAGAGTTTGCACAGTTCCTCTAACAAAAAGGAAGAGCAAGAGTGCAAGCCATAGCGCATGGTTGCCCCACGAGGGGAACAGGCACAAATAAACAAGGAAGAAAACTACTGCTGCCACCAATGACGAGATGAGCATGCCACGACTTGCTGTGATGCCGATATATAGTCCATCCCAGATAAAAGCCGCCATGCCAGCAAAGGGAATCAGCCATACCCAAGGCATATAGGTTGCCGAGGCTGCAATCACAATTGCATCGTCAGAGAGCTGTTGCATTATTCCTCCTCCACACACGATATAAAACATAGTATAAAGCAGGCAAAGGAGCAAGCCCCACCCAAAGAGGTGGCGCACCGTACTACGGAACATTGCTTCTTTGCCTGCTCCATAATATTTTCCACCCACAGCTTCGCCTGCATAGGCGAAACCATCCATGACATACGAGAAGAAGGTGAAAAACTGATACATCAGAGTGTTTACTGCCAAAACCACGGCACCCTGCTTGGCACCTGTAGCAGTAAACATGAAGTTGACAGCCACAAGGAATAGCGTGCGCACAAAAATATCGCCATTCACCACAAAGAATCTCTTCATCTCGTCTTTTGCCTTAACAGCCTCAAGGCTACATTTCTTCACATATTCGCCGTACTGCCTCTTGAGCAACCATAGCGAGAGAGCGAAGCCTGAATATTGAGCTACGAGAGTGCCAAGAGCCACTCCCTCAACCTTCATTCCTAAGAGATAAACGAAACTTAGACTACACACGATATTCACCACATTTTGGAATATCGACACCATCATTGGCACCTTAGTATTCTGTACGCCAATGAAAAATCCATTCAGACCATATAGTCCGAGCATAGCAGGCACACCCCAAATGCAAATATCGAAATAAGTACAAGCATACGGCAATACGTCGGCTTGAGGAGCCATTGCCGCCATAGCAGCCCAACGCACTATTGGCTGCATCACCACAAACAGCATACCTATGCCTAAGCCTATGAGCAACGCTCTAACAAGGATGTTTGCAACTCCCTTATCATCGCCTTTGCCATAAGCCTGCGATGCCATACCGCTTGTGCCCATTCGTAAGAAGCCGAACACCCAGCAAATAACATTAAATATCATGCTACCAATGGCTATAGCGCCAATATAGGCAGCATTGCCCATGTGGCCAACTATCATAACGTCTATCAGTCCCAACAACGGTACCGTGATGTTAGAAACTATTGAGGGTATAGCTATCTTTAGTATCTCAGAATTCATAATCTTGCGTTTTTATTTATAAACGCAACAAAGCTGCTGAAAATCAGCAGCTTTGTTAATGTTTGCTATAAGTTTATTGTGGTTTTGATTTATCCACCGAAGTTATCATACATAATAGACTCTGGTTCTACGCCGAGAGAATCAAGCATACCCACAACGGCCTTTGACATTGGACCAGGACCACACATGTAGTATTCGATATCCTCAGGAGCCTCGTGGTCTTTGAGGTATGTGTTGTACATAACCTGATGAACGAAGCCTGCGGTATACTTAACTCCAGCTGCATCGGCTGCAGGATCAGGACGGTCGAGAGCGAGATGGAAATGGAAGTTAGGATACTCCTTCTCAAGCTGCAAGAAGTCGTCGAGATAGAACACCTCGTTGAGCGCACGAGCACCATAGAAATAGTGCATTTCGCGATCCTTGGTGTGGAGAGTCTTTGTCATGTGCATAATCTGTGCACGGAGAGGAGCCATACCGGCACCACCACCTACCCAAATCATCTCGCGCTTAGAGTCGAAATGAGGATGGAAATCGCCATAAGGTCCACTCATGATAACCTTGTCGCCTGGTTTCAAAGTGAAGATGTATGAAGAAGCGATACCTGGGTTAACATCCATAAAGCCACTACGGTCGGCCTTGAAAGGAGGTGTAGCGATACGCACGGTAAGCATAAATACATCACCCTCGGCAGGATAGTTAGCCATAGAGTAAGCACGGATGGTAGGCTCTGTGTTCACACACCTCAATGGGAAGAGACCAAACTTCTTCCATGCTGGCAGATACTCGTCGCCAATGAGCTCTTTGTCGATATCCTTATCATAGTCGATGCTGAATGTAGGAATCTTAATCTGAGCATAAGAACCAGGGAGGAAGTCCATGTGGGCACCCTTAGGAAGCTGCACCTTAAACTCCTTGATAAAGGTAGCCACGTTCTTGTTAGAGATAACAGTACACTCATACTCTTTAACTCCAAGCACGCTCTCAGGCACACGAATGCTCATGTCGCCCTTTACCTTACATTGGCATCCTAAGCGCCAATGGTCTTTGATTTCCTTACGGCTGAAGTGAGGCTTCTCGGAATCAAGAATTTCGCCACCACCTTCGAGCACCTGCACCTTACATTGTCCGCACGAAGCCTTACCGCCACACGCAGAAGGCAAGAAGATGCCATTCTCGTTGAGTGTTGCCATGAGGTTGTTGCCCTGACCTACAGAGAGAGTGCGGTCGCCATTCACGGTAATGTTGACATTACCACTTGGTGAAAGGTAGCGCTTGGCAACAAGAAGAATTATTACGAGGAGCAATATCACAGAGAGAAATACTCCTATACTCGTCAAAATGAATTGTATCATATTTATTATCTCCTCCTAATATTAGATTTTAAGACCAGAGAAACACATCATAGCCATAGCCATAAGACCAACGGTGATGAAGGTGATGCCGAGACCCTGCAAAGGTTTTGGAACATCGCTATAAGCCATCTTTTCACGGATGGCACCCATAGCAACGATAGCCAAAGTCCAACCAATACCGCTACCGAGAGCATAAACCAAAGCATCTACAACATTGCCGATATACTGGGTGTTGGAAGGGTCAAGGTTGATACGCTGCTGCATGAAGAGCGAAGCACCCATGATGGCACAGTTTACGGCAATAAGAGGAAGGAAGATTCCCAACGCTGCATAGAGCGAAGGAGAATAACGCTCCACAACCATCTCTACAAGCTGCACGATACCTGCGATAACGGCAATAAAGAGGATGAAGCTAAGGTATGAGAGGTCGACACCCTCGACGAGGCAGTCTGGACCCAAGATTTTAGTCTGCAAAAGATAGTCTACAGGCACAGTTACCAACAACACGAAGGTAACGGCAAGGCCAAGACCTAATGATGTCTTCACATTCTTTGAAACGGCAAGGAATGAGCACATGCCGAGGAAGAAAGCGAATATCATATTGTCCACGAAGATGGACCTGAAAAATAAGCTAACCAAATGTTCCATAATTATTTCTCCTTATAAAAGAAGGCACGATGTACCCAGATTACACATCCCAAGAGTATCAACGCCATAGCAGGCATTGTCATCATACCGTTGTTTACATATCCCATATCGTAGACAGCATCTGGCAAGATCTGGAAGCCGAGCAAAGAACCACGACCGAAGAACTCGCGCACACCACCTACCAATACCAAAATCATGGCATAGCCAAGACCGTTGCTGATACCATCGATAAAGCTTGGCCAAGGACTGTTTGTCATGGCGAAAGCCTCAAGACGACCCATAAGGATACAGTTGGTGATGATAAGTCCGACGTAGACAGAAAGCTGTACGCTAACATCATAAGCAAAGGCTTTGAGCACTTGGCTAACGATGGTTACCAAAGCGGCAACAACAACGAGCTGTACGACAATACGAATACGAGTAGGAATGGTGTTGCGGATGATAGAGATGATAACATTCGAGAATGCTGTAATCACAGTTACCGCAAGTCCCATCACGATGGCTGGCTTCAGCTGTGAAGTCACGGCCAATGCGGAACAGATACCAAGCACCTGAACCAAGATAGGATGGTTGAGGTTCAGAGGACTGGTAAATACTTCCTTATTTTGTTTTGAAAATAAGCTCATAACTTAAAATCTTATTTCTTTAAAAATGTGACATACTTACTGAAACACTCCTGAAGCATAAGCGACACGCCATCAGAGGTGAGAGTAGCACCAGTAACGGCATCAACCTCAGAAGCTGGATTCTTAACGTCGCTTGCTTTCTTAACAGCTATAGCTACGGCAGCACCATCGGCAGAGAAAATCTTCTTTCCCTTGAAAAGGTCTTGCCAAGCCTTGCTATCCTTGATTTCTGCACCAAGTCCGGCTGTCTCGCCCTGATGGTCGAAATATGCGCCATAGATGGTGTTCTTGTCAGCATCGAGAGCAATATAACCCCAGATAGAGCCCCAAAGACCCATACCGTATACAGGGATTACATATTTCTTTTCGCCATCAACATTGCAGACATATACTGCAAGCTTACCCTCTTTGAGGTCAGCACTATTAAGCTTAAAGCCTGCGTTTTCGCCACCCTTTTCGCCTTTATTGATAACAGTAGCGTTGGTATCGATAATCTCGTCGCACTCTACAACCTCAGTATATTTAGCTGCAGCATCAGCATCGCTAAGGTCGCGGATGTTGAGCGAAGCGAGTATCTGCTTCTTCTTGTCGAGTGCCACATTGATATCCTGCTGTGGTTTCAATGCCGAATACACAAAGGCAAGGAGAAACGCTACAACAACAACCAAGATAGCACTATATATAATAATGTAGGAATTCTTATTTGTATTCATGATTATACGCTATTAATGGTGTTTACTTCTGAATTCGCTTCATTCGCTTGCTAACATTAGCCTCAACAACATAGTGGTCGATGAGCGGAGCCATCATGTTGCCAAACAATATGGCGAGCATCATACCCTCTGGATAACCAGGGTTCATAACGCGGATGATGATAGCCAAAGCGCCTATCATGAAGCCATAGATATATTTACCAGTATTAGTACGTGCGCTTGTCACAGGGTCGGTAGCCATGAAGACTGCTCCGAAAGCAAAACCACCCAAAACAAGGTGCTCATACCAAGCGATAGCACACATATCGGTAGCCTGGAAGATTACGGCTGCAATAGCTCCACCTGCGATAACGCTAAACATGGTGCGCCAAGAAGCGATGCCTGTCCACAAAAGGATTACGGCGCCGATAGCGATAGCTACAACGCTTGTTTCACCAATACTACCAGGGATGAAACCAAGAATCATATCCTGAAGCGAAGCTGTGATGTCGGTACCAGCAGCAAGCTGACCAAGAGGTGTAGCACCTGTGGTAGAGTCGACAGCCACATGACCAAGACCAAAGATAGTGTCGTTGGCAATCCAAACCTGATCACCACTCATCTTAGTAGGATAAGAGAAGAAGAGGAATGCACGAGCCACGAGAGCCACGTTGAAGATGTTCATACCTGTTCCACCAAAAATCTCCTTACCGATAACTACGGCAAAGGCTACTGCAATGGCGAGCATCCACAAAGGGCAGCCTACAGGAACAATCATAGGAATGATGATACCGGAAACGAGGTAACCTTCCTGAATTTCCTCACCCTTCCATTGTGCCCAAGCAAACTCGATGCCAAGACCAACGATATAGCTAACAAGGATTTTTGGCAATACAGCCAAAGCTCCATAGAGGAACATTTCAACAAATGAGGTAGAAGCCAAAGCCTGAGCATGTGCTGCATTCTGATAGCCCACATTATACATACCGAAAAGCAAAGCTGGCAACAGAGCTATCACAACGATACTCATGATGCGCTTTGAGTCGATGGCGTCGTGGATGTTTACACCACTCTTTGCTGTGTCGTTAGGCACAAAGAGAAAAGTCTCAAAGCCGTCGAAGACACTACGAAAGGCATGCAACTTTCCACCCTCTTCGAAAGTAGGTTTTACTTTATCGAGATATTTACGTAATGACATGATTAAATAAATTAAAGTTATGATATGTGTTTAGCTTTCCTTTCTCAAAATATTGAGACCCTTGCGCACGATGTCTTGCAGTTCAAGCTTTGAAGAGCATACAAACTCAGCCACAGCGAAGTCTTCTGGAGAAACCTCGTAGATACCAAGCTGCTCCTGGCGGTCGATGTCACCTGCGATGATGGCCTTGATAAGATATTCGCCATAGATATCCATTGGCAACACCTTGTCGTATTCGCCGCTCATTATCATGTGGCGCTTGCCACCCTTGATACGTGCATCGATATTGTAGTTGCGCTTTCCGAAGAGCCATGAGAAATAGCTATGGTTAGCCGAGAACTGATTTAGACGTGGCATTATCCAGCCAAACATCTCGTCTGCATCGTTACCCTCAGGGATAACGCAAACCTCAGAAGTATGAGCACCAAGGAAGTCGTCTGCAGTAGCCTTACGACCTGTCAAAGGATTGCCATTAATAATTCTGATGCCATTCTCGCGTTTTAGTTTTCCTTTAAGTATCATACACAAAGGTGTACCAACCAAGGCTTCTGCATATTCAGGAGTTTTGATTTCCGCGCCAGCTACAGCAACCAAGCGAGTAAGGTCTACACGACCGTTGTTAACCAAACGTCCGATAAACAATACAGCTACAGGGTCGACAGTCCAAACCACTTCGCCCTTGTTTACAGGGTCAATATGATTAATCTGCACACCAACATTGGCTGCTGGACAAGGACCTACAAAGCGATTAACCTGAGCATCCTTTAAACCATCCCAAAATTTGTTGCTGCTGTTCTTGCCAATGCCAACATTCACGTTAGCAATCTTAGCAAGAGCCGAGATACCAGCCTGAAAGTCAGCCTCCTGTCCTTCGAGTTCATACTCAAAGTCGGCAGCTAAAGGCATGTCGCGGAATGCAGAAACATAAATAGCCTTAGGATTTGTGTCTGGTGTTGTAGAAACAGCAAAAGGCAACTGGTTGATATAACCAAACAAGCCTGCTTCGAGTAATAAATCTTTTACCTTCTGTGCATCGGCAGAAGCCAAGTCAAGCTTACCGAAGTCACGATACTGCTGCTCTGCGTCGGCAGTAACTTTAATACTCATCACTTTGCGGCGGTCGCCACGAACAACGGCACTAACGGTACCGCTGACAGGAGAAGCGAATTTCACCTCAGGGAAATTCTTGTTGACAAACAAAGCATCGCCTGCCAACACCTTTTCACCCTCCTTAACAACAACCTTGGGGACAACACCGGCAAAGTCGTCGGGAACAAGGGCAAAGTCACCAATAGGCGACACAACATCCTTTCGCTTTTCGGCCTGACCTACGAGCGAAATGTCTAATCCCTTGTGCGTCTCAAAATTTCTGATCATAACTATATATTAATAAGGATAATTATTATTCTCTATGCTTGATAGCTGCAAAATTACAGAATAAATAGGAAAAAATGATAAAAATAACTTCGTTTGTTGCTCGTAAACAAGTAAATTTGTAATTTTGTAGACCATTTGCAAAATTATTGACCACAATTTGTAAAATGGTGTTTACAAATGAAAAGACTGAAGACTATAATAAATGCCACGATATGGACACTCTGCGCTCTGTATCTTAGTATCGTAGTGCTGCTGAATATTCCGGCAGTACAAGCCTTCGTTGGTAGCCAAACAGCCAATTTCATCGGTAATGCTCTCGACACCAAGGTGAGCATCGGTCGCATAGACCTTGGATTGCTCAACCGTGTTATTATAGATAATGTACGCATAGACGACCAGGCTAACAAAAAGCTGTTGACAGCCACTCGCCTTTCGGCTAAGATATCATTTACAGACCTTGTGAAGGGTGGCATCACGATATCGTCGGCACAGATTTTCGGTCTTGATGCCAACATTTATCGCAAGGACGAGAAGTCTAATACCAACCTTCAATTCATCATCGACGCCTTAGCATCGAAGGATACCACCAAGACCAAGAAGCCTTTGAATCTTGAGATTGGCTCGTTGGTGATACGCCATGGCAAGGTGAGATACAACCAGCTGGATTCTCCCGACTTCCGACTAACATCGCTAAAGCATATAGACCTTAGCGATATAAGTGCGCATATAATTCTCAACAGACTTACCAACGATTCTATAAATCTAAATATCAAGAAGTTAGCCTTGAAAGACAAATCAGGACTTAAACTTCGTGATTTCAAACTTAGAGCTATAGCAAGTAAGAAGAAAGCTGAAATCGACAAGCTATATATTGCTTTGCCAAAGTCTGAAATTAATGTAGATAAAGCAGTAGCTACTTACGATGCCAAGGATAGCAAGTCGCTATTGCCATCGCTGCAATATGAAGCCGAGATGGAGCATAGCCATGTATACCTGCCCGACTTGGCAGCCGTGGTTCCGGAGCTTGCAAAACTTGCAAATACCATAAACATTTCGACGTCAATATCAGGAACAGGAACCAGCATGAAAGTTGCCCGTTTGGAGATTGATACCGACAACGGCTCAACAAAACTTAGTGCTGACGGTTCGCTAAGTAATGGTTTTGATTCGCCAAAATGGATTGCAAATATAGCCCTGCTGAAGGTTGGCAATACTACTATAGACAAGGTCCTAAAAGCCTTCAACCCTAACAAGGCTATGCCTACCCCACTCGCCAACCTTGGCGATATAGCTTTCGTGGGCTCTATTGGCGGTAAGGGTAACGACATATCTGCCAACGGCAATCTCAAGACGAGTGCAGGCTCGCTAAAGATTGATGGAGGAAAGGAAGATAGAAATTTGTCGCTATCTGTAAGCACCAACGATTGCAACCTTGCTGAAATTCTCGACAACGACAAGCTCGGCATATTGGCAACAGAAATTAAAGTTACTGCCATGTTGCAAAACGAAGCTAAAAATACTGGTAATGGCAAGGCTCGTAAAGGCATTCTTGGCAAGATACAGCAGCTGACGGCTAATGGCAATATCGACAAATTTCAATACAACGGCTATGTATATTCCAACATCAATATCGACGGAAAACTTGATGGCAATAACATAAGCGGACAACTTGCTATCAACGACGAAAACATAAAGCTAAATGCCAACGGCACCTTCGCTACCGATCTTCCAAAGGCAGATTTACTGTTGCAGTTGGGCAACATCTGTCCAAAGGCATTAGGACTTACTGACAAATGGGGCGACGCATGCTTCGCAGCTAATGTGGATGCCGACTTTGTAGGTACCAACGTTGATAATGCAAATGGTAATATTACTATTAGCAACTTCAGCATGGCTACTGCCGAAGATACTTATAATATAAGAAATGTATCGCTATCATCACGTTACAACGATGAGCGACATACCATAACACTAAATTCCGACTTTGCAAACATTGGCATAACAGGACAATTCCATATAGCCGACCTCATACAATATGTAGAGAATCTGGTGGCAGAGAAATTGCCAAGCATACAGCAGCTCACACCTATCAGAACTCGCAAGGCGCCTGACTGTCGAATGCTGTTCTATGCCGACATCATGAATACCGAACCTCTGCAACGAATATTGAATGTGCCTGTAGCATTAAAGATGCCTGCGCGAATAGATGGATATATGAATAGTCTGCAGTCGGAACTAAGCATACAGGCATCTGTGCCACAACTGAGCATTAGCGACCAAGACTATGCCGACATCTCGCTTTCAGTATCAACGCCTGCAGATGCTCTTAACGCAATTCTTAAAGCAAAGAAGGTGTTGAGCAACGGCAATAAGGCAGAATACGCTCTCGACGCTATGGCTGCAAACAATAAACTTTCGGCAGCTCTCGTCTTCGATAATCATAGCAAGTTGCACATAAAGGGCAACATGAATGCCAACGCTCAATTCTCACGCAACGAAGAAGGCAAGGTGAAGGCTGTGGTAAATATCATGCCATCGCATATGATGATAGACGACACCAACTGGGATATTATGAGCTCTACCCTCACCTATTCGCCAAAACATATAGAGATAGAGAACTTCGCTATAGAGCATGACGACCAGCATATTCATATCAACGGTCTGGCTACGGAGGATAATTCCGATTCGCTAACGGTAGACTTGAAGGATGTTGATGTGGCTTATATCCTTAACCTCGTCAACTTCCATGCTGTAGACTTCGACGGTCATGCTTCGTGCAAAGCTTTTGTCTCAGGTACCTTTGGCACACCTCATGCCAAGGCTAACCTTACGGTTGATAAATTCACATTCGAAGAAGGAAGAATGGGAACTCTATATGCCGACGTGGCTTGGAACAACGAGCAGGAACAGATAGACATCAACGCCAAAGCTAAAGACGAAGGTGGCAGACATACAGACATTAATGGTTATGTATCGCCAAAGCGCAACTATATAGACCTCGGCATTTCTGCCCACAACACAAGGGCAGAATTTATGCTTGGCTTCTGTAGCAGCTTCATGGACAAATGCGATGTTAATGCTAATGGCGACGTAAGACTATGGGGATCGTTAAGTGCGCTAAACCTCACGGGCGACCTCGATATAGCTGGAAAGATTGGTATTTCAAGTTTGAACACGGAGTATTCATTTAATAATGCTCATGTGCGACTATTGGAGAACGAAATCCAATTGCCTGGCGACACCATTATCGACCATAGAGGCAACACAGGCGTGGTGACAGGAAGCTTGCATCATCAGCATCTCTCGCGCCTTACCTACGATATCGGAGTGAAAGCCAACAACCTCTTAGCATACAACTTCGATGGCTCGGATGGCAGCACATTCTATGGCACAGCCTATGCCACGGGCCAATGCAACATACGCGGACGAAGTGGCGAAGTGGTGATGGATATCGACGTTGTGCCTAACGAGGGTTCTATCGTAACATATAATGTTTCGAGTCCTGATGCCATAAAGTCGCAAGAGTTTATAAACTGGGTGGATAGAGATTCTATGCAACTACAAGGTACGAAGATAAATCTGCCACAGGGATTGAAGACCCTGGCTGATATGCCTTCCGACATACGCCTCAACTTCTTGGTGCATACGCAACCTACGGCAACGATACGCTTGATAATGGACAATACAAGTGGCGACTATATCGACTTGCGCGGTTCGGGCGTTATTCGTGCCACATATTATAATAAGGGCTCTTTCGACCTCTATGGCAACTACTTGGTGGAGAGTGGCGTATATAAACTTACCATTCAGAATGCTTTGCACAAGGATTTTGAATTCATGCCTGGCGGCACAATTGCTTTTGGTGGCAATCCGTATGATGCGATATTGAACCTCAAGGCTATGTATCCTGTAAACTCCGTGAGCCTATCAGACTTGCAGTTAGGTCGCTCGTTTACGAGCAACAACATCCGCGTGAACTGTCTCATGAATATCACAGGAACGCCTAATCAGCCAAAGGTAGACTTCGGATTAGATATGCCTACAGTTAGTAGCGACGCCAAGCAGATGATATACAACCTCATAAATAGCGAGGAGGAGATGAACCAGCAGGTTATCTATTTGCTTGCTGTAGGAAGATTCTATTCGCAGGGCAACAACAACGCGAATGCCGAAGGTGAAGCACAAAGTCAGACTACGTTGGCCATGCAGAGTATATTGAGCGGACAGATAAGTCAGCAGATAAACTCGCTATTGGGAACGGTTATTAATAACAACAACTGGAACTTTGGAGCCAATATCTCTACTGGCGACGAGGGATGGAACAACGCCGAATACGAGGGGCTGCTGAGCGGTAGACTGCTCAACAATCGTCTGCTCTTTAATGGTCAGTTTGGCTATCGCGACAACGCTAATGCCACACAAAGTTTCATCGGCGACTTCGACCTTCGCTATCTTCTCTTCCCTAACGGCAACCTTGCCGTGCGTGTGTACAACCAGTCTAACGACCGCTACTTCACTCGCAATAGTCTAAACACCCAAGGTCTGGGCTTCATCCTAAAAAAAGACTTTAACGGAAGAAGGAAGAATAAGAAAGGTAAAAAGGTAAAAAGGTAAAAAAGTAAAAAGATAAAAAAGGCTAATGGCTTTAGCTTCTAGCTACCGCTATGGAGCAACAGCTTCTTTTTATGCTAAAACTTCTAAAAATATAAACAACCAAAATTTATAAACAACCAAAATTTATAACATGAAGAAAAACATTTTCATTATCGCTATGGCTGCAGTAATGGCAAGTGCTTGCAGCTCATCAAAGCAAGTAGTATCATCAGCCGACCTTAATGGCGAATGGACAATTGAGAAAGTCAACGGCACAGCTATCAACAAGAATGCTGGCGACGAGATTCCATTCCTCGGTTTTGAGGTAGACAAAAAGAATGTATATGGTTGCACAGGTTGCAACAATCTGACAGGAACCATGGAAATAAAGGACAACAAGCTCGATCTCTCAAAGATGGGATGCACACGGATGTTGTGCGCAGACATGACAAACGAGCAGATTGTTCTTGGTGCGTTGGAGAAAGTAAACTCTTTCAGCATCGACGAAAATGGCAACCTCATCCTTAGCAACAAGCAGGGTAAGGCAGTCATCGAACTTGCTAAGAAGAAATAATCCTACTTGCTAAGAAGAAATATTCCTTCACCCCCAATAAACAATTCGCCCTGCAAGGGAAAAGTGTTATCAAGGCTGATAAACACTTTATCCTTTGCAGGGCGTTTTAGTTTGCCTTCCTGGCTGGTTACTATTTAATCTTTTCCCACATA
>HF994073.1 GCA_000436915.1 Prevotella sp. CAG:1092
TATACCATAGACCCTATGCGCCTTGCAGAACCAAAGAGCCAGTATCCTTGCAATGCTCCTGCACGCTTGCGTATTGGTCCTGACTGGCTCTCGTATGTCGGCAACTGGATGACAGAATGGGAGCGCACGGGCAACACCAAATATCGCAACAAGATAATGGCTGGTATGAAGAGCATCGGCAGTCTGCCTGACGGTCTCTTTACTGGCAATAAGGCTTTAGGTTTCGACCCCAAGACGGGCGTACTCTCTTATGATGGCACCCCTGGTCGTCGCAACACCAACCACTTGATGACTATCATGGGTGGTTTTGAAACCATGATAGAGCTTGAGCCTATGCTTTGGGATGCTTCGTTCGATAAGGCTTGGCTTGCCCATGCTCGCGACTATAAGCGTAACGCCATGGAAATAAGCAAAAACCATTTCCCTGTGCGTCGTCTTGAGGCTTATGCTGCCAGCCGTTTGCATGATGCATCTCTTACCCATACAGCTTGGCACGACCTCCTCTATGGTCGCGACGACTTCTCTACCAATAGCGCCGCCCTTTGGAGCCTTGATGCTATCTATATGCTCGAAGTATTAGATAAATAACAACAATTATCAATAAAACATTACTTACATTCAAATTATGAAGAAAAAACAACTATTGTGTAGCCTGCTCTTTACATCTTTGGCATTATTCATTCCTGCAAACACCTTAGTTGCAAAGAATGTGTGCGACACCATTGCATTGAAACATGATTCTCTGACAGTAGGCAACCCTATATTGCCCGGTTTTCATGCCGACCCTGAGATTCTGTACTCCAACAAAACGGGCAAATACTACATCTATTCCACTACCGATGGTATACCAGGGTGGGGAGGATATAAATACTACGTATACTCTTCTGCCGACCTAAAGACATGGAAGAACGAAGGTGTAGCCCTCGATGCCTCTACCGACCAAATCTCTTGGGCTAACGGCAATCTGTGGGCACCTGCAGCCGTAGAAGTGAAACAGAAGAATGGCAGCTATAAATACTATCTATATTTCAGCGCACGTCCTAACGACAATGGCAGAAAGCAGATGGGTGTAGCTGTTTCTGATTCTCCTACAGGTCCTTTCGTTGACCTTGGCAAACCGCTCTTGGCTAAGAATCATCCTGGTTGCCATGGTCAGCTCATCGATGTGGATGTCTTCATCGACCCTGTGAGCAACAAGCCTTACCTATATTGGGGCAACAGCTTCATGGCTGGTGCAGAGCTCGACCCAAGCATGACAAAGATTAAAGACGAGACCGTGACTGTGATGACTCCTAAGGGTGGCAGTCTGAAGGACTATGCTTATCGTGAGGCACCATACGTGTTCTATCGCAATGGACTCTACTATTTTATGTGGTCAGTAGACGACACAGGCGCAGCAAACTATCATGTTGCCTATGGCACCTCTAAATCGCCACTCGGACCTATCGAGGTTGCCAAAGACCCTATCGTATTAATCCAAGACCCACAACACGAAATCTATGGCACCGCCCACAACTCTGTTATCCAGATTCCTGGCTCCGACGATTGGTATATCGTCTACCATCGCATCAACAAAGACTACATCCATTTCCAGCCAGGTGTTCACCGCGAGGTATGCATCGACAAAATGGAGTTCAATGCCGATGGCACCATCAAGCGTGTAGTGCCTACTCACGCAGGCGTAGAGCTGAAGAAATAAGAAAACGAGCCATACTTTTTAAAGTGGGCTAAGTATTTTATACTAAAAAAGCAGAATTCCGAACTCGGAATTCTGCTTTTTTCGTTTATATATTGTTCTTTTCACTAAAATCGTTTATCTTTGCCATGAGTATTATATAATCTGATAAAGAATAACTAAAAAAATATTGATATGAAAAGACTTTTCTATTCGCTATTGCTTTCTACGGCAGTATTATCTATCACATCGTGTGGTGAAAAAACAGACAAAAGTAATTCTGAGGCTGACTCTTTGCGCAATGTTATTGGTGCAAATATGGCTGAGATAGACGAGATGAACCTCTTCCTTGATGCTGTAAACACAAGCATGGATAGCGTGGTAAATATGGAAGGCGGAATACTCCGCACTTCAGGCGAGAGCCCTATGTCTAAAAAAGAGCAGATAAAACAAAATCTTGAAGCCTACAAGATGATGTTGGAGCGTCAGCGTGAGCGTATCTCAATATTGGAGGCAAAACTGAAAGATGGAGATGCTAAATCTAAGAAGATGTTGCATACCATACAGGCTTTAAAGAAACAGATAGAAGAGAAAGATAAAACAATTGTTGAACTTACCGAAGAACTGGAGAAACGCAAGTTTGATATTGTTACTCTTAAGTCGCACGTTGATAAATTGAATACTAATGTTGCTCAGCTTAAAGAAGAAAAGGCAGAACAAGAGAAAGCCCTTGAAGCTCAGAGCAATATGCTAAATGAAGCTTATGTAGTTATAGGCTCAAAGAAAGAACTTAAGGCGGCTGGCCTTATGACAGGTGGCTCTTTGTTTAAGAAGAGTAAGCTTAATATGAGTAAGGTTAATGCGTCGGCATTCAAGAAGATTGATATTCGAAATGTCAAATCGTTTAAGATACCTGCCAATAGATATGAAATATTGTCGCAGATGCCTTCTGGTTCATATAAGGTTTCTAAAAATGACGATGGAACAAGCACATTAACTATTACTGATGCTACTCGCTTTTGGAGTGTAACTAATTATCTCGTAATTAAATATTAATTATTATGCGACTTCGTTTAGTCTCTTTTATCGCAGCATTGCTATGCTGTATGTCTCTGTATGCGCAGAGATGTGAGCATGTGGTGCAACGTGGAGAAGACTTTAGTTCTATAGCTCAAAAATATGGTATAACGGTAGATGAGCTTAAGGCATCCAACCCTTCAAGTTCATTATGCTATGTAGGTAGAAAACTGCTTATACCAAATCCTGGTCAGGTGGTAGAAAGAAAACCTGCCAAGGTTGAACCTTTTGACTATGGACTTATTTCTTCTCTTGGCGACTCGGTATTGACAAAGACTACCACTACCACGTATCATGTAGGAGAGGCTTTGTGGAAACAGAAGAAATATGCGCAGGCGATGGTTTACCTTTCTTCTGCTGCATATGGTGGCGATGCACGTGCCTATTATCCTCTTGGCGACTGCTATAGCCAGTCTTCATCAGAAAATCCTGATGAAGAGACTGCTGCTACATGGTATTTGAAGGCTGTAGAGTGTATGAAAGAAAAGACCGATGTGGGTTATTATATGCCTTGTCTTCGCTTGTCAAAATGCTATCTAACAGGAAAAGGAATGACGAAGAATGTAAAACAGGCACGCCATTTCTATAATGAGTATAAAAGATATGCTGAGTCGTCGAATGGCGCAGAAGCAAAGCAATTGCAGCATGATATCGCTGCCGAAGAGGCTGCTATAGCAAAGGCTGAAAATGAAAAACGTATTGCTATTGCTAAAGCTGAGAAAGCTAAGCGTGAGTCAGAACAGAAGCGACGTAGACAAGAGGCTTTAGCTAAGGCAAACAAACAGAGGGTTGTGGCTTCGAACAATGTTGCTAACGCAAGCAATAGAACTGTTGCTAATAACACTTCTGTGAGCCATTCTGCAAATAACAATAATGCTCAATCTGTATCAACAACGCGTAATAATGTTCAAAACCGTCGACAGGTTAATACGCAGGCAAGTGCATCGAATGGTGTACAAAAATGGCGTGAAGAACTGGGAATGGGTTGCTTTGTTATCGTGACTAAATATCCAAATGGTAATATCTCGCGCGTTAGATATCGTATATGTCCTAATTGCAATGGCGGACAAAGGTGCGCAGGATGTTATGGTACCGGACGTTGCGGAATATGCAACGGACAGGGTGGTATCGTGACTTCAGGCTATGGCAGATATATTCCTTGTGGTCTTTGTGGTTCTTCGGGCGTTTGTTCGCTATGTAGAGGCTCTGGTCGTTGCGTATGTACTGCTGCTTCTGAATATCCCGGCTATGTTATTGGTAGCACATCTGCTATTACTCCTGATGGCACAACAATAAGAAATACAGCAGGATATAATGGACGTGACGATAAGTTTGTAATCACACCTCCAGGTGGTACTTCTTATACTTTTGATGATGAACGTTCTACTGGTAGTAGTTCGTCTCGTCGTAGCTCGTCGGGTTCTTGTAGCAAATGCCATGGTACAAAATACGATCCTCAGGCTATGCAATATGCTGCTGCATCTACCTCAGGCGTTCGTCCACCATATCATAGTAAATTAGGCGATCATTGTCCATACTGTACCTCACGAGCTGATCATTATCATTATCCATGTAGTGGCTGTATGGGCACAGGCCACAATTAATATTGTTAATGTAATTCTATCTCCTGTAACCGCATACATATTCTTCGTAATATTGATGAGTATGTATGCGGTGATGTTTTTTTACAAAACATTTGCTAATGGAGAATAAATATAGTATCTTTGCATCATGATAACGTGATAAGCTGTTTTATGATGCTTAAATGCGTAAAATGTTATCATTTATGTATGCTTTGCTATTGCGCCTGTTGCTCGTGTAAGTAGGCTAACTGTTTGTATAATAGATTGCTAACTGAGAAATATAGCTATACTCTAATTAGTAGCTGTTATTATATTTGAATAAGTTTGGTAGCAAGCAAAGCAAGATTTGAAAGTAAGCAAAAAAACGTTTGCTAGTAAGCATAGCAAAATTTGATAGTAAGCATAGATTCAATTTAACAGGCTTCGTAATCGAAGAAAGTAAGGTAAAATATCGATACTAATTAGTATCAGAATAAAGGGCTGAACTCCTGCAAACAGCAAGGAATTCAGCCCTAATATTTTCTTAAGTAATAAATATCCTAAAACCTTATTTCTCCATCGTAGTTGAAGATAGGCTCGTTGGTGTTTACTTCCTCAGGATAGAATTGTACGGCACTATCGTTCATTTTAGGATGCTGACGGTCGAGGAGGCGGAGCATCTCGGCACCAGCCCAAATGGCAGGACCATAGCCGTGGGCAGCAGCTGTGCTCACAGGACGATACATATAGAAAGCAGGGTCGAAGCCCATACCTGTGCCTACGCAAGTGTTCATGAATCGACCTTGGGCATCGATAGATGCTTCTACGGCATGCCATGCAAGCTGAACGGCTGGACCATAGGCAAGGGCGGAAATCCAACCTTGGTTGATGGCGTGAGCTATACAATAAGTATAGATTGCTGTGCAGCTGCTCTCTTCGTAAGAGTCGTTGCGGTCGAGGAGCTGATGCCAAAATCCATCTTTGCCCTGCAAAGCCACGAGACCCTCTATATGTTGGCGCAGAAGGTCGAGGATGGCGCCACGTTGTGGATGATTTTCAGGCAAAACGTCGAGCACTTCGCACATGGTGAGGATAGCCCAACCGTTGGCTCTTCCCCAATGGAAAGCAGGGTGAGGGTTCATGGCTTCTACCCATCCGTGGCGGAAGAGTTTCTTTTCTTTCACCCACATCTTATCCTTAAAAAGCATTATTTGCTTTGCTGCTTTGTCGAAATATTTGCTGTCGTTGGTATAAGCGCCCATGTAGGCTATAGCAGGAATTGCCATAAACATGTCGTCGAGCCAAACAGTATTCTTGTGAGGACGCTTGCGGGCAAAGGTGCCATCAGCCAAACGAAACTCCTTGGTCATGATATACTGCGAATAGTTTTCTATTACTGGAGCGGTATTGATGACCTGAGTGGAGCGAGTCTTAGGGTTCTTTCTTGCGTCGAGCTCTGCTTTTATCATGGCTGCACAGATGGCGCCAGCATCATCAAGGGCATGAGGATCTACAACCTTGCGTATGGCTCTGTCGAGAGTTTTGCCTTTCTTAAGGTCTTTCATGGCTCCAGGAAAGGCATCGGCAATAGCCTTGAAGTTTTGCTCTACGTAGGCAGCATATTTTCTGTCGCCCGAAGCCTTGGCAGCATCGAGGCATGCGCTGTAGGTTACTCCCCATTCATAGCTCGTTGTGCGAAATTGCTTTGGGTTTGCCAATATGTAGTTCATCACTCTGTCGATGGCAGCCTTCACCTCCTGTTTTGTCGACACTCCGTAGCCATGCTTATAGTCGGGCTTGAGGAGGTGGAGTGGGGTGTTTGAATCGTTGATAGTTGTGTTGTCTTGAGCAAAAGCCATGGCAGGTATAAGCAAGCTGGCTAATGCAATAGTTTTGATATTCATGATGAATAGTGGTTTTAGTAGTTATACAATGTTTTTAGTTTACGTGTGCAAAAATACTAATTAATAGGTAATTGGCAAAGCCTTTGGTGTAATCATATCATTAAATTATTATAAATACCTCTTGAAAGACTTCTTTTTTTGAAAGTAAATTATTAATTTTGCGCAAAAATACTATAAGGTGAGTACTGAGATATTACCACCATCTAAAATAATAGCAAGAAAAAATGTTTGAAAATTTAAGTGACCGCCTTGAACGCTCGTTCAAGATTTTGAAGGGTGAAGGTAAGATTACCGAGATAAATGTAGCTGAAACGCTGAAGGATGTACGTAGAGCTTTGCTCGATGCCGATGTAAACTATAAGGTAGCAAAGTCGTTTACCGACGATGTCAAGAAGAAGGCATTGGGTATGAACGTGCTAACAGCGGTAAAGCCAGGCCAATTGATGGTGAAGATTGTTCACGACGAGTTGGCAGCCCTGATGGGTGGCGAGGCTGTAGATATTAAGCTTACTGGCAAGCCTGCGATAATATTGATGAGCGGTTTGCAGGGTTCGGGTAAGACCACATTTAGTGGTAAGCTTGCCAATATGCTCAAGACAAAGCAGCATAAGAATCCTTTGCTCTGTGCATGCGACGTATATCGTCCTGCGGCTATTGAGCAGTTGAAGGTGGTTGGTCAGCAGGTAGGTGTGCCTGTATATTCAGAGCCTGATAGCAAGGATGTTATCACCATCGCCAACAATGCCATCAAGGAGGCTAAGGCTAAGGGCTACGATGTAGTAATCGTGGATACCGCCGGTCGATTGGCTGGTGATACCGCCGGTCGATTGGCTGTTGACGAGGAGATGATGAACGAGATTTCTTCGCTCAAGCAGGCTCTCAATCCTGATGAGACATTGTTCGTAGTAGACTCGATGACTGGTCAGGATGCTGTAAACACAGCAAAGGAATTCAACGACCGTTTGGATTTCGATGGCGTTGTGCTCACCAAGCTCGATGGCGACACCCGTGGCGGTGCTGCGTTGAGTATCCGCACCGTTGTTACCAAGCCTATCAAGTTTGTCGGTACAGGCGAAAAGATGGAAGCTATCGACGTATTCCATCCTGAGCGTATGGCAGACCGTATTCTCGGTATGGGTGATATCGTATCGTTGGTAGAGCGTGCGCAGGAGCAGTTTGACGAAGAAGAGGCTCGCAGACTTCAGAAGAAGATACAGAAGAACCAATTCGACTTCAACGACTTCTTGAACCAGATAGAGCAAATCAAGAAGATGGGTAATCTGAAGGATTTGGCTGCTATGATTCCAGGTGTGGGCAAGGCTATCAAGGATGTAGAAATAGACGACAACGCCTTCAAGGGCATTGAGGCTATCATAAAGAGTATGACTCCAAAGGAGCGTACAAACCCTGAGATTTTGAATACAAGTCGCAGAATGCGTATTGCCAAGGGTTCGGGTACCAACATTCAGGAGGTTAATCGCCTTATCAAGCAGTTTGACCAAACTCGCAAGATGATGAAGATGGTAACTGGCAACCAGATGGCAAGCATGATGTCGAGAATGAAGGGTATGAATATCCCGGGAATGCCAAAACTATAAAGGAAACAAAAACTATACTATGCAACTCATTGACGGAAAAGCTACTGCTACAGCCATAAAGGCTCAGATAGCACAGGAAGTAGAGAATATCGTTGCTGGTGGCGGCAAGCGCCCACACTTGGCAGCAGTACTCGTGGGTCACGATGGTGGCAGCGAGACATACGTGAAAAACAAGGTCATCGCTTGCGAGCAATGTGGCTTTAAGTCGACACTCATCCGCTACGAGGCTGATGTTACAGAGGAGGAGCTCCTTGCTTGTGTAGACAAGCTAAACAAGGATGCTGATGTAGATGGCTTCATTGTGCAGCTTCCTTTGCCTAAGCACATCGACGAGCAGAAGATTATTATGGCTATCGACTATAATAAAGATGTAGACGGTTTCCATCCTGTCAATGTGGGTCGCATGGCTATTGGTTTGCCATGTTTCATTTCTGCCACTCCGTTGGGTATAATAACCCTTCTACAATATTATAATATAGAGACAAGTGGCAAGAAGTGCGTGGTGTTGGGTCGTTCAAATATCGTGGGCAAGCCAATGGCACAGCTCATGATGCAGAAGCAATATGGCGACGCTACGGTTACTGTATGCCATTCGCATTCGCGCGATTTGAAGAAGGAATGCCAAGAGGCTGATATCATCATCGCTGCTATTGGCAAGCCAGACTTCGTTACTGCCGACATGGTGAAGCCAGGAGCCGTAATCATCGACGTAGGTACAACTCGTGTGCCTGACGCTACTCGCAAGAGCGGATACAGACTAAATGGCGACGTGAAGTTTGATGAGGTGGCAGAGAAATGCTCGTTCATCACTCCTGTGCCAGGAGGTGTTGGCCCTATGACAATATGCTCGCTCATGAAGAATACTCTTCTTGCAGCTAAGGGAAAAAAGGCATAAGACTCTTTTTCTTTGAAATAAAAAAGGCAAATGCCGAAAGACCAAAAAAAGATTGGTCGCAACAGTAATTTATGGAAAACAAAGAAACTCTGACTGCCGCTGAGTGGTATGAGCGTGGCAACGAATATCGCAAGAAAGGCGATTGGAAACATGCCATCGACTGCTACTTGGAGGCTATAGAAATTGATCCCGAGTCGCCTGCGCTTCATGCAAAGGCGATGCTCGAGGATATTCTCAATTTCTATCATAAAGACGCTTATAACCCATAATGGGAAGTTGTAGCCCCTTTTAAACGCAACTTCCTATTAACTAAACTTAAACAATAATCATTATGGTAAAGATCAAGGGTGCCATAGTCGTTAATAGCGACAGATGTAAGGGCTGCCAATTGTGCGTGGTGGCTTGCCCTAAAAACGTTATTGCGTTGGCACCAAAAAAAGTCAACGTACATGGATATCCATACGTGGAGCAAACTGGCGACGACTGCATAGGATGTGCAAGTTGCGCTATCGTGTGCCCAGACGGATGTATTACCGTATACAAGAAAAAGATGGAGGAATAGCACTATGGCAGAAAAAGAAGTAATGCTAATGAAAGGCAACGAGGCCATAGCCCACGCTGCCATCAGATGTGGAGCCGATGGCTATTTCGGCTATCCTATCACACCGCAGAGCGAGGTTATCGAAACCTTGGCAGAGCTCAAACCTTGGGAAACTACAGGTATGGTGGTATTGCAGGCAGAGAGCGAGGTGGCATCAATAAATATGGTTTATGGTGGTGCTGCTGCGGGCAAACGTGTGTTGACATCTTCATCGTCGCCTGGTGTGGCACTTATGCAGGAGGGCATAGCCTATATGGCTGGTGCTGAGGTTCCTGGAGTGTTTGTAAACGTACAGCGTGGCGGTCCTGGTCTTGGTACTATTCAGCCTTCGCAGAGCGACTATTTCCAGTCTACCCGTGGTGGTGGCAATGGCGACTACTATGTCATTGTGCTTGCACCAAACTCTGTACAAGAGATGGCAGACTTTGTAGACCTCGCTTTCGAATTGGCTTTCAAATATCGTAACCCTGCTATGATTCTTAGCGATGGCGTCATCGGACAGATGATGGAGAAGGTGGTGTTGCCACCATACAAGCCTCGCAAGACAGAGGAGGAGATACGACAGTTGTATCCTTGGGCTACTATCGGTCGCACTAAAGACCGTCAGCCTAATGTAATAACTTCGCTCGAACTGAAGCCTGAGGTAATGGAGCAACGCAACTTGCACTTGCAGGCTAAATATCAGCAAATCAGAGATAATGAGGTGCGCTATGAAGCTACAGGCTGCGAAGATGCAGACTATCTTATCGTGAGCTTCGGAAGTGCAGCACGAATCTCTGAAAAGGCTATCGAATTGGCACACAAAGAGGGACTGAAGGTTGGATTGTTCCGTCCTATCACTCTTTGGCCTTTCCCATCACAGCAGATTGCTGAGGCAGCTCGTGGCAAGAAGGGTGTGCTCGTAGTAGAAATCAACGCCGGACAGATGGTTGAGGACGTGCGCCTGGCTATCAATGGCGAAGAGAAAGTAGAACATTTCGGACGTCTTGGAGGTATTGTCCCTGAGCCCGAGGAAATCGTTAACGCATTAAAGGAGAAACTGTAAAATGGCAAACGATATTATATCACCAGAGAATCTGGTATACAAAAAGCCGGAATTGATGAACGACACTCCGATGCACTATTGCCCGGGATGTTCTCATGGAGTTGTTCACAAACTTGTTGCCGAGGTTATTGAAGAGATGGCAATGCAGGAGAAGACTGTAGGCGTATGTCCTGTGGGATGTGCCGTGTTTGCTTACCGCTATCTCGACATCGACTGGCAGGAAGCTGCTCATGGTCGTGCACCAGCATTGGCTACTGCCGTGAAGCGCCTATGGCCAGACCGCTTGGTATTCACATACCAGGGCGATGGCGACTTGGCATGTATTGGTACATGCGAGACTATTCATGCGCTTAACCGTGGTGAAAACATCACCATGATCTTCATCAATAACGCTATCTATGGTATGACTGGAGGTCAGATGGCGCCAACAACGCTTATCGGTCAGAAGACAGCTACTTGTCCTTATGGTCGCGACCCTGAACTTCATGGTTATCCACTCAACATCACCGAACTGGCTTCACATCTTGAGGGTACATGCTACGTTACTCGTCAGAGCGTAGAGTCGGTGGCTTCTATCCGCAAAGCCAAGGCTGCCATCCGCAAAGCCTTCGAAGCTTCTATGCAGGGCAAGGGCTCTTCGCTCGTAGAGATTGTTGCCACATGTAATAGTGGTTGGAAACTCTCGCCTGTTAAGGCCAACGAGTGGATGAAGGAGCACATGTTTGAGAAATATGTAAAGGGTGATCTTAAAAACACATTGGACGTATGAAAACAGAAATTATAATTTCCGGCTTCGGAGGACAGGGCGTTCTCTCTATGGGTAAGATTCTTGCCTATTCCGGACTTATGGAAGATAAAGAGGTGACATGGATGCCTGCATACGGTCCTGAGCAGCGTGGCGGTACAGCTAATGTTACCGTTATCGTTAGCGATGAGCGCATCAGTTCGCCTATCCTTAGCAAGTATGATGTGGCTATAGTCTTAAACCAGCCTTCGCTCGACAAGTTTGAAAGCAAGGTTAAGCCTGGTGGCATACTCATCTACGACGGCTTTGGTGTTATCAATCCTCCTACACGCACCGACATCAAGGTGTATCGTGTAGACGCCATGGACAAGGCTGCAGAGATGAAAAACTCTAAGGTCTTCAACATGATTGTGCTTGGTGCTTTGCTTGGCGTATGCCCTGTGGTTAGCACCGACGGCCTTAACAAGGCTCTCTATAAGAGTTTGCCTGAGCGCCACCATGGTCTTATTCCATTGAATATGGAGGCTGTGAGCGAGGGTATGAAACTCGTGAAGGGAATTCAGTAATACATGTAATATATACTTGATTTTTGTAACTCTTATGTGTGGGGGACAGACGTATTTTTTCTA
>HF994074.1 GCA_000436915.1 Prevotella sp. CAG:1092
CGCCGATTTTCAATTCTTCACTCTTCACTTAAATTCTTCATTTAGCAGATGCGCTGGAAGAAGGTTAGGATTTCCTCCCATGTTTTGAAGGTGTCGGAGGCAAAGGCGATGGTGGTGCCCATGAAGTCGCGAGGAGGATTGCATGAGATGTAATAGTCGCCGATGAGAGCTTTAGGCTGGTTGGTGAAGATGACATGGTTGTGGGCAGGAGTAGAGAGATACTGTTCGCACCATGACATCATATCAGTGACGTAGGTATGGGAGTTGGTAGGGCATGGCGACACGATATATACATCGAAATGCTCTATCAGGAATTCGTAGGCTTTGACGAGACTCGACTTCGGCTTGCGATAGCTATCCATAAGGGCATCTGCATCGATATACAAGGCAGGACGCTCCCTACCCTCTTGCTTGTCACTTATCCAGCGTATCACTGGCACTACGCCATGGAAGAAAGAACTGTCGTCCATGCGATGTTCGCCATGGAAGTGGGCAGCATGAGTGTAGTGTTGGCAGAAGAGGTCGAAGGTGTGGACAACAGGGTCGTTGTCGCCAAAGAGTCCATAGACATGGTCGTTGTCGTCGGCAGCATGTTGGAAGTTGAGTTCGCATATCTCGCGGTATTCCTTTTCCAGGGCTTTGGTTACGAGAAACTCTGTTTCGCCATCAGCACGAGGATTCTGCCATTGCTGTTTGCCAGTCATGCCATGCTCCTTCATGGTGTCGTGCATGCCGAAGGCAGGGTTGACACAAATGCGGTCGATGCCATAGAGCTGTTCGGCATACATACCACCCATGGAAGTACCAATGATAAGGTCGGGCTTTTCGCGCTCACAGATATCGTGGAGCAGGCTTATAGCCTCAGCGGGATGGAGTGGCATGTCGTAGGCTATGACCTCGGCATTAGGGAATGTTTCGCGGATGCGAGTAACTGTTCCAGACTGGGCTGAAGAGCCGAAGCCATGGATATACATTATCTTTTTGCCCGCCATGAGGTCGGGGTATTGCTTGATATAGGGATTTTCCATAATAAATAGCCTCACCCCCTACCCCTCTCCAATAGAGAGGGGAGTAATTAGACTTGAGGGCTGAGAATGTTGTGTTATTTTATATTAATTATATTATTGCACTATTTGTAGGAGCTCACGGATATTGGAGATTTTAGTGACTCGTGTGTGAGCATATTCTTCAGTCTTTTCGTATTCCCAGGTATGGTGGGTAGGAATGTAGACGGCGGAAGCGCCGGTGGCTATGGTAGGCTCGACATCACTCTTGAAGGAGTTGCCAACCATAAGGAGGTCGTCGGGCTTGACACCAGCAAGACGGCATAAGGCACGTACGGCATCGGGAGTCTTGTCGTTGACAACTTCAACGAGGTCGAAATAATGGCGGAGCCCAGAACGGTCGAGCTTGCTATTCTGGTCGAGAAGTTCGCCCTTGGTGAAGACAGCGAGCTTGATGTCTGAATTGTCGGATAGCTCAGTGAGCACCTCCTCTACACCATCAAGCGGATTAGGGTCGAAGGTGAGGAGCTGTCTGCCGAGTTCCATTATTCGGTCTATACCCTTGCCTCCGATTCTGCCTTCTGTCATTCGGTTGGCATTTTCAATCAGCGAGAGCATGAAGGCTTTTACGCCAAAGCCGAGAAGCGGCATGTTGGCACACTCTGTGGCAAAGAGGTTTTTCTTGACCTCGTCGGGAGCGATGCCATAGTCAGATAGAAGAGAAGCATATTTCTCTTCGATATTTACGAAATGCGACTGACAGTCCCAAAGGGTGTCGTCGGCATCAAAGGCTATCAATTTGTATTTTGTCATATATTTATAGGGATTATTAGCATACTAAGCTCAACGAGGGCTTGAGGCGGAATTGGAAGCGAAGTCGTAAAAACGACTTCGAACAAGGACGGAGGGCTAAAGCCAGGACGCAGAGCCAAAGCCAAAACGCAGAGCCAAAGCGCAGGGCCAAAGCCAAAACGCAGGAGGAAGGGTCAAAGCCAAAACGCAGGAGGGAGGGCCAAAGCCAAAGCGCTAGGGCTAAAGCCAAAACTAAAGCTGAAGCGCAGAGCCAAGATGAGAAACCACAACCATGCGAAAGTTGAGCAAATCATGTTGCAAAGGTACACTTTTTCTGCATTATGTGCGGATAAATGAATAAAAAACATTATATTTGCACAATATATAACTAATACATAACTATAACGATTATATAAACTAAATAACACAACTGACCAACCTATGCAGACATGTCCAAAATGTAAACAGCTCATTGAAGACGACAGCTGGTTTTGTGACCAATGTGGTACAGAACTGATGGTTTGTCCTTCGTGTCGTACTATAAAAAGAGGTATGACATGCAACCAATGTGGTACAAAACTTGTGACCGCAAAGGCTTTTGCCCAGAATGGAGGTAGCGTGAAAGACCCAACAACTCCACCTGTGGGCAACACACAGAATATCGGTCCTTCGCCAACTCCAAACGTAAATTCTAATCCTGTTCCTCAGCCACCGACAGGCTTTGTGGGACAACCCATGCCAAATACTGGGCAACATACGCCGAACACTGGGCAGCCTATGCCAAACACTGGGCAACAAGTTGTGACCCCTGGGCAGCCGACAGCAGATATGAATACAGACCGCACGATGCGTCCGGGAGCTACGCCACCTCCACCTCCTCGTCAGCCACAGGCAAAGCCTGGACATCTGGTTTGCCAAAACCCATCGATAAGGTTGGGTATTGGCGATGGTGCTATAATAGGTAGACGCGGAAGCTATGCACAGGCATTTGCAGGACAAGGATATGTGTCGGGCAACCATGCCCGTTTGCAGTATAATGCCAGCGGACAGTTTGAGGTAGTAGACCTTGGTAGTACAAATGGCACATTCGTGAACGGACAGCAATTGGCGCCAAACATGCCAAGAGTGGTGAACGTAGGCGACATAGTGAAGTTTGCTAATTTGGAGTTTGCTGTACAGATTTAAAAACCGATGAAGCTATGATAATATCTTGCAATTTAATATCAGACGTTGGACTGAAGCGTACCAACAACGAAGACATAGTGTTGCTAAATGGCGATTTTTATAGAGATAACGCCTATCAGTCTACATTCACACTCAACGACAACGCACGTATGGCAGCCATAGTGGCAGATGGTATGGGCGGACATGCAGGTGGAGAATTTGCCAGCGAGTTAGCTGCGCAGAGTTTCCAAACTTTTGTGGAAACACTACCAGCGACGGTTGACACAGCAACTCTACACAACCTGATAAAGTCGTGGGCTACAGATGCTCACTATATGATAAAGCACAAGGGCGAAGAGATGCCACAATTCTATAATATGGGAACAACATTCGTAGGATTGCTCTTCTATAACGGTAGCGTGAGCTGGATAAACATCGGCGATAGCAGAATATACAGATTTCGCGACGGTATATTGCGACAGTTGAGTACTGACCACTCGATGCGCGAAAAGGAGAAAGACCCAACGATACCGTCGAACATAATATACAACGCATTAGGAGTGGGCGATAGTGTCTTTGCCGATGTAGAGGATATAACACAGAAAGTGATTCCGGGCGATAAATTCATCATATGCTCAGACGGCTTGTCGGATATGGCAGACGACGAGACTATAGAGAGTGTGATGGAAAATGGCGGTAGCGCACCAGAGTTGGTGGCTGCAGCAAAAGAAGCTGGAGGCAAAGACAACGTCAGCGTGATAGTTGTAGAAATAATTGAATAGAAAACAACCTAAACGAATATAATACAATGGATCAATTTCAACAGCAACAGCAGCAGGAACAGCAACGCCAGCAGACTGCTGCTACACAAAGCTATGATAATAACACCCCGAACTATATATGTCCGCATTGCGGAGCGGCAGTAGACTTCCACATGGAACTTTGTCCACATTGTCATCATCCGCTACATCCTGATATATGCACATACTGCGGTGCAGAGATGGAGCCAGAAGATCAGTTCTGCTGTGAATGTGGCGGTCCACGTAAGGGTATCACCTGTCCTATATGTGGCACATTGAACTTCCGTAGTTTCTGCAGTCATTGCAATACACCTCTCGACGACCTTGCAAGAGCAGAGGTAGAGAAGGCACAACGCGACCCTGTATACCAAAAGGCGGTATCGCTGGCAGAACAGATGGCTGAACTGGAAGAGCAGATTATGGCTGCAGAAAGAGAAGCCAGAATGCCTGATGATAGTGACGACTTTGATATAGAAGAAGAAGAGGATGTTGAAGAACTGGACTTCGAAACCGTGATGGAGCTCAGCGAGGAAGACAAGAAGTTGATGGAGCAATATCATCAGCTGTTGGGAACAACCCCTACTCCTATAAACAATACGCCAACGCCTACGCCAAAGCCTCAACAGCAGGTGCAACAGAAGAAGAAGGTAGACAAGAAAGCACGCGTGGGTGGTGCCGACTTGGCTGCTATGAAGGCTGAATATCAGCGACAGATGCAGGAGATGCAGTCGCTATTGAACGCTATGCAACCAGATGCCAATACTACGCCACAGATGCAACGTAACTTCTGTTGTGCACACAAGGTGGTGGTGACAACACAGAGATTGGTTAGACGACCAACAACATGGATTTGCAACTATTGCGGTTGCGAGCACAATCAGCCAAGCGAATGCACCAGACCTGAGTTGGGAGGTGTATGGAAATATAATTCTTATACTGAAACTGTACGAACTATAGAAACAAGATAAGCGACATGAACGATTCAACTATAATCCCTAACGATGGCACTATTCGCCCTGGAGCGAACAATGGTGGAAATAATGATTCTACCGTAAGACCATCGGCAGATATGAATGACAATGGTAGCACCGTGAGACCAGGAATGAATGACAACGGTAGCACCGTGAGACCGGGAATGAATGACAATGGCAGTACCGTGAGACCGGGAATGAATGACAACGGCAGCACCGTGAGACCGGGAATGAATGACAATGGTAGCACCATGAGACCAAACACAGGAGCTGGTGGCGACAGCAACGCTACAGTTAGACAAGCTGCAGGAAACGGCGACATGGGAATTGGAAGCACCATTCGTGCCAATAACGACAACGGAGGAACCATCGTTGCCAATAGCAATATGGGCGGAAGACCACAGCAGGCTACACAAGCACAGGCTGCCAACAGCGCTAATGCAGACTATAAGAACCAAAAGGGTGCTATCTTTGGTTTGCCTGATATTTTTATTGATGGCAAGAAACTGCACGTGGTGGAATACCTGAAGCAGGTGTCGGGAGAGGCGCAGCTGATAAAGGTAGAGAGCAAGGGTAAGCAATATATGCTGAAGCTATATCTCTCGGGAATACATCCTAACCACGACATGCTGGAGAAGGTGAAGACTATACCTCAGGGTATGCCAGGACTGATGCGACTATATAAGCACGGAACATGGACAAGTCCAAGTGACGACAAGGATGTGCGCGACTATGAGATTATGGAACTCTGCGAGGGTGGCACTCTGAGCGACCTCGACCTAAAAGGCGACGAAGAAAGATGGAAGAAGCTTGCCATGCAAATGGCGATAAGTATCGACCTATGCCACAAGAGAGGTTTCTTGCATCTCGATGTCAAGCCCGACAACTTCCTCTTTGTAGACAAGCAACGCACAAACCTGGTGTTGGGCGACTTCGGCCTTGCTGTTGCAATAGATGCTAATGGTAAAGGACAATGTTCGCAGGCAAGAACAAAGAAATATGCAGCACCAGAGATATATTCGCATATAGAAGGTCAGCTTATCGATGTTGACGACAAGAGCGACTTCTACTCTCTCGGTATCTCACTGATGAGAATATGGATGGGACAAGAGGCGTTTGACAAGATATTCGAAGGCAAGAACGAACGTCAGCTCATAAAGATGAAGCAGTATGAGCAGATACCGATGCCTACAGGACTCAGCGCACATTCGCTGTCGCTGATAAAGGCGCTGTTGTTGTTCAACAATAGTGAGCGTGCAGGTTTTGCCGATATACAGAGATGGATTAAGGGCGAGAACCTCGTGGAAGACGAGGCTGCAGCAAACCAGAATGTACCACAGATGAGCATCGTTTACAATGGTGCGAAGAATCAGGTGGCACACTCAATGAACGAGCTTGCACATTTCATGCTCGAAGACCAAGAGTTGGCAAAGAAATATCTGTATAGTGGAAAGCTGTCGAAACTTATCGACCAGACTAACCCAGAAATGGCCCTTAACATAGACCAGATAACTGAAGAGTGGTATCCAAGCAATAAGTCTGCCGGTCTTGCTGCAGCCATCTTCACCTTGGATGAGGAATATCCATGGACCGACGTCAAGGGCAAACAGATGAGCACATTTGCAGAGATTGCAGAGTCGCTGTTGTATAACTTCGACCAATATTGCGAAGACCTGAAAGACAAGGATCATACATTCTATGTATATCTGCGTGTGAATGGTGAACAGGCATGGGCTGACAACATATACCAGCAGTTGGAGAAGAACGCTCAAGACAACCTGCTGAGATTTATCTACGAGTATAATGCTAAGTTGCCTTTCCGCATCGTTACTACCGGCAATCAGATACACTATGTTGACCATATCAACGATGTGCTAAAATATGGCGAAAACCTTAGCGATGACTCTAAATGGGAGATAACATGCGGTGGATTCACTAAGTGGGTGAACTCACGCAACGGTATGATTGCTGCCGAGGTAGAGAAATATTTGCAACAGAAGAATTGGGCTACAGAATGCTATCCAGGTGTGTTGTATCTGCTGAACAAGCAATGTGGTTACGACTATAAGATTGTTGCAGATGCCAAGGATCCTAATGCACTGTTTACTCCTGCTCAGTTGGCAGCAAGACTCAACAAGTTGGTTTCTGACTACGGACAGAATTCGGATAAGTATTCCTTCTTCCATGAGTTTATGAATATCGATGGGTCAAGACTGGAACAGTATCTCACGGTGCGCGGTTTTAGGAACCAGATAAACTACATAAAATATTGTTTCGACCTGAAGAGCCAGACCAATACCGGCAAGCCTGGTCCATACAACAAGATTATTGCAGCATATAAGTGTATAGCCGGAATGGGAGCTACACCTTATTATATATGTGGCAGTAAGAAGCTCACTTCGCTTGCCGACGTAAACAAACTCACCAATACAGAGAAGAAAAACGAATATACAGGTAGACAGCTTGGCAACTGGCTAACTATCTTCTTCCAAGAGAATCCAAAACTGAATCTGAATCAGGCTTATACCTACGAGCTGGAGACGGAGAAATACTTGAAGTATATAGAAGGCTTCAATAGTAGCGACCAAAAGGTGAGTAGATTCCGTCAGGCTGTAGACAAGACAGAGGCATGCGTAGACAAGATATTCAGCTTGAGAAAGCGTGTGCTAACACTAAGATGGGTGGTGATACTGTTGGGCTTGGTGCCATTGGTAGGTTTGGCACTATACTCACTTATCATGGGACTGCCTTTCGATGGAAATCCATTGGAAACATTCAACTCTACGGTGTTTGCCATATTGTTCATAATATGCACTATAGGCTTCTTTGCACTATCAGAAGGAGAAGGCGGATGTATAGGCGAACTGATATGGGGCGGACTGATAGCGCTGGCGATATATTGGGGACTGTACTTTATACTAAAGCTGCTGATGCCATTTGCAGGATATATCGTGGCAGGATTGCTACTGCTATACGCATGGAAGATATATAGCGCATGTATCGGTTCGGTAAGTATCAGCAATAGTACCGACTTGCTTGGCAACGACGAACTTGTGGTGGCTCCATTGCATTTCGCTTACAGATCTAACGAGAGTATCTCGCAGTTTACACCAACCGTAGAGCTAAGAACAGAAAACGAAGAGGCTTATCTTGAGAATGTAATTCAAAAGATTAAGAAGAAGACCCTCTGGTCGGTGGTTACCTCGATACTCATCTCTTCGCTACTGATACTTATGGGAGCAGCAAAGGGACTAAGCTTCTCTTCATCAGATACAGAAATCGCAACCGTGCTAAATGGCTCATGGAATGGAGAATTCCAAGGCAAAGCAGCAACATTGGTTATAGACAATGTAGACGAGAAGACAGGTGAGGTGAATGGTACTATGTTTGTAAAGTTTAAGAATCTTGCGCAAGAGAGCGTTTCGGGAACTGCCAAGGATGGCGACAAGATAACACTCGAACTCAAAGACAATGTGCAGAATGGTGTGCTCGATGGTACATATAATATATATGTAGACAAGAGTGCTGGCACCATGGAATGTCAATACCGCAATTCCAAGACAGGCAAGGAGGTAGGCTTTACACTCACCAAAGACGGAAGTGCAGAGAATGTAGCAGACGAGGCTGATGTTGTTGAGACTACAAGCAAAAAGAGTAGCAGCAAGAAGAACGAGAATAGTCAGAAGAGCGAGACAAGCAACAGTAGCTCGGATGCAAGTTCGAACACTCAGGCTACAGAAACTTCAAAACCTGCAGGACACAGCATCAACATACAGGGGTCATCGTCGTCGCATTCTATCAACACCAATGGTGGAAGTAGACAACATTCAACTCCAAAGCATGAAAACAGCAATAGCGGAGGATATAATATCAAGGTGAACTCATCAAACAATAGCGGTGGTGGGTTTAAGCTTGAAGAAATTAACTAATAGTTGTTTAAGAAAAACGAATTACTATGATCTGTCCACAATGTCAGAAACAAAATAGAGAGCAGGCACACTATTGCAAATGGTGTGGCTCTGCTCTATCTAACGACAATACTGGTCCTCTTGCCGACTTGGTGGGAATGGACAAGGTGAAGAAGCAACTGATGACCCTCGTAGCACGCTACGAGGAACATCAGCGCAGAATGAAGACTACGGGAGTGAGCCAACCTTTCACCGCTAATATCATTATCAGTGGTGAGATGGGAACGGGTAAGACTATGCTCGTGGAGGTGATAGAAAAACTGTTCAGTCAGAAAGGTATGACTAAGCACCCTGCTACATATATACTGAATAGCGAAGAGTTTGATGCTTTCCGCAATGCTAAAGACTTTGATGCAAATCTGGCTAAAGCCAAGGGCGGAATACTATGTATAGATGCAGTGCATAAACTATTGCCTAATGGTCAAGACACCAATACTACAACCTTAGACCGCATATTCAGCGGTGTGCAGACATGGAAGGGCGATCCTTTCGTGATATTGTGTGGATGGTCGGTAGTGCTGGATAGTTATCTGAAAAATAATCCTAACATCCGCGACCGCTTCGATATGGTGATAAACCTACCAGGATATACCTACGAAGAACTTACCGAGATATGCTCGCGCCGACTTATGTTGACCTACGGATTAGGACTAAGCGAAGATGCAAGACAGAAGCTATTGAGAGTGGTAAGGCAAGCTAAGCGCGACAGATTGACTGACGCCAATGGATATTATGCAAAGAACCTTGCCGACACTATAGCTTTGAAGCACAATTCGAATGCCACACACCAGACTTCATCATTCATCAGTCCAGACGAAATTGATGGAAAGGAATATGTGGAGAAGACATTCGAAGAGGCTATTAAGCAGATGGATAAATACATCGGTGTGGATAAGATAAAGGATAATATCCGCAATCTTACCACTATGATGCAGATGCAATCACAGCGCGACGGCTCTGAGATAAAATGTAAAGACCACTTCCTATTCTTGGGCAATCCAGGTACGGGCAAGACCACCATTGCTCGTGTGTTTGCCGACGTGATGGCAGCAATGGGAGTGTTGAAGGTTGGTCAGCTCATTGAGGTGACACGAAAAGACCTTGTGGCATCATTCGTTGGTCAAACAGCGCCAATGGTTGAGGCTGCGGTAAACAAGGCTATTGGCGGTATACTGTTTGTTGACGAGGCTTATACGCTGAGCCAAAGTGAGAACGACACATTTGGTAAAGAAGCTATCGACACATTGCTAAAGCTGATGGAAGACCGACGTGGCGAATTTATATGTATTGCAGCAGGCTACGACCACGAGATGAACGAATTCCTCGGTACCAACTCCGGATTGGCATCGCGATTCAATGAAACTATTCATTTCGATGATTATACAGGCGAGCAACTATATGACATCTTCCAAATGATGATGAAGGGCAATAAGCTCACTCTTAACCCTGACGACGAAGTTTGGACTCGCAACTACTTCAAGAAGATGTATCTGATGCGTGGTGCAAAGTTTGGTAATGCTCGCGACGTGAGAAATGTATTAGATAAAGCAAAGAAGCGCCAGGCACATAGACTGCTCGAACTACAGAAGGTTGACCCACAAGCAGCAATGCAACAGAACTGCATTATAACAAAGATAGACATCTGCGACGAAGATGAAGAAAAGAGCGTAGACCAGATATTGGAAGAGCTCGATGCTTTTGTTGGTATGGACAACATAAAGAAGCAGGTGCGCGAACTTGCCAATAAGATACAGATTGAACGCATGAGCATGGCTGCAGGAGTAAGCTCGGCAGAGTTGACACCTGTTCACATACTCCTTACTGGTAACCCTGGTACAGGAAAGACCACTATAGCACGAAAGCTCGGAGAGATTTTCAAGGCTATTGGATTGTTGCCATCAGACAAGGTTGTGGAGCATGAACGCAGAACGTTGATAAGTCCATATCAGAACGAGTCTTCCAAACTGATGAGTAAGGCTTGCGATGATGCTATGGGAGGAATACTATTTATCGACGAAGCTTACAACCTGGCTCCACCAAGCAAGGGCGGTAGTGGCTCTGACGACAAGGCTGGAGTGGAAGCTATAGAAACTCTGATGACTCGTATGGAGAACGACAAGGGTAAGTTTGTGCTTATCTGTGCTGGATACAGAAAGAATATGGACGAATTCCTGCTCACAAACCCAGGACTATCGCGTCGTTTCACCAACAAGATGCATATCGACGACTATACACCAGACCAGCTACAGCAGATATTCATGCAGATGGCAAAGAAGAAGAACTACACCTTAGTGCCTGAGGCTATAGTTCCTTTACAGAAATGCATACAGCTGAAGGTGGATGCTAAGGATGAGAACTTCGGTAATGCAGGCGAAATGGTTAAACTATTTGAGGAGACAAAGAAGCGCTTATCATCTCGATTGATGAACAAAGTGCAGACTGGAGCACAGTTGGAGAAAGAAGAGTTTACAACGATTCTACCTGAGGATATTCCTTACGAGATGCCTAAGCAGGTGAGCACAGAAGAAAGTTTGTCGAAGCTCGATGAACTTATTGGCCTGCAAGGAGTGAAGGACGATGTGCGTAAGATGGCAAACATCATTAAGCTTGAGCAGAAGAGAGCAGAACTATTAGGAGAAAGCGGCAAGGTGGTTGCCGACCACTATGTGTTTGCAGGAAATCCGGGTACTGGTAAGACTACTGTGGCTCGCATCATGGCAGACATCTTCGTTTCGCTTGGCTTGTTGCCAACCAATAAGCTTATAGAGGTTTCACGCGACGACCTTGTGGCAGGCTATTCAGGTCAGACAGCAATAAATGTGAAACGAGTTGTTCGTAGTGCCATCGGTGGTGTATTGTTTATCGATGAAGCATACACCTTGAATCAAGGTCCTAACGACAACTTCGGTCATGAGGCTATAGACACACTTGTGAAATTGCTCCTCGACTATAAGGGACGTATGGTAGTGATTCTTGCTGGATATACCGGTGACATGAAGCATTTCCTTGACACCAACCCTGGTTTGGCATCACGATTTACTAAGAAGATACAGTTTGACGACTACAAGCCAGAAGAACTAACACAGATATTCATGATGGCAGCAAATAAGAGAAAATATATCTTGCCAGAGGATACACAACAGGCTGTATCGCTTCAGCTAAAATACATGTACGACAATCGCGACCGCAACTTCGGTAATGCTCGTACTGCCAACAATTTCTTCGATGCTGTGCGCCAAGCTATGGCTACACGACTTATGCAAGCCGAAAACCTTTCTGCCAACGATATGTCGACAATATTGCCAGAAGACATCCTTAAAGCTGCACAGGCAATGTAAAAGGTAAAAAGGTAAAAAAGTTATTGGTGTCCGCTAAAGTTTTTTGCTTG
>HF994075.1:0-8591 GCA_000436915.1 Prevotella sp. CAG:1092
ACAAGCACAGCGCCAGACCGATAAACTTGACCGTGGTGTTATCGCCATGAAGGTGTCGGGAGGTGTGTACGTCAATTGGCGTATTCCTGCTGAGGAGTATTATGACGTTACCTACAACGTTTATCGCAATGGTGTGAAGCTCAACGACAAACCATTGACAGTTTCTAATTTCACCGACAAGTCTGGTACTCTTGCTAACACCTATACTGTTTCTGCCATTATCAAAGGTCAGGAACAGGCACAATGCAAGCCTGCTTCGGTATGGGCATCAAGCTATAAGGAGATTAAACTCAAGCACGACGGTATCAAGAGTACATTGGTTCCTAACGATGCTTGCTGTGCCGACCTCGATGGCGATGGCCAGCTCGATATGTTGATGAAGTTTGACAACGCAAACGAAAGAGCTGCAGGATATCCTAAGGAAGGCTACCAAGGCGAATATAGCATCTTCGAGGCATTGAAGCTCGATGGCACCCGTTTGTGGTGGGTAAACTGCGGACCTAATATGGGTGACTTCCAAAACAATGAGCAGAATATCGTTGCCTACGACTGGGATGGTGACGGTAAGGCAGAAGTTGTGATGCGTGCTGCTGACGGCACTACTATCCATTGTGCTGATGGTTCTACATATGTTGTAGGCGATGCTTCGAAGAATTATCGTAGCGGCACCAAGAGCGGACAGTGGTTTATGTGTACAGGTGCAGAATACCTTGTATATATGGACGGTGTAACAGGTAAGCCATACGAATGTAAAGAATATCCTTTGAAGAGACTCGAAGATGGAGAAACAAATCTTGATAAAGCTTGGGGCGATGGTTATGGTCACCGCTGTACTAAGCATTTCTTCGGTGCTCCATATCTTGATGGCAAGAAGCCAAGCATCTTCCTTGCTCGCGGTATCTATACCCGTCATAAGATGATAGCCCTTGATGTAGACCCAGCAACACATACATTGAAGGAGCGTTGGCGCTGGTTTAATAACACCAATGGCCCTTGGAAGGGACAGGGATATCACAACTATGCTATTGCAGATGTTGATATGGACGGTCGCGATGAGATAGTATTCGGCTCGATGGTTATCGACGACAATGGTAAGGGATTGTCTACCACAGGCTTCGGGCATGGAGATGCTCAGCATGTTGGCGACTTGAATCCATATATCCATGGACTTGAGCAGTTTGCCTGCAACGAGGATGAAGAAGGTTTCAACTATCGTGATGCTACAACCAGCAAGGTATATGCTTCGCAGTTGAAAGTGGGTAGTGATATCGGTCGCTGTATTTGTGGCAACTTTACCAATAACGTCCCTGGATGCATCGGTTTTGCATACGGCAATCCTGTAAGTACTGTTGCTAATAAGGCATCTGCTGAACTCTCAGCTCCAGGTGTAGCTTATAACTTCAACATCTATTGGGATGGCGACCTGCTCTCAGAGACTTTCAACTATGTAGCAGGAAAGAATACTGAGGGTGGTATATATAAATATGGTCAGTCGGGTCCTATCTATACATGTCAAGGCTCATTGACTAACAACGATACTAAGGGTACACCATGCTATCAGGGCGATATCCTTGGCGACTGGCGTGAGGAGATTATCATGCGTACTGCTGACAACAACATCCGCATTTATTCTACTCCTACTCCTACAGAACATCGCAACTATAACCTTTGGTTCGATCATCAGTATCGCAACGCTATGGTATGGCAGATGTGTGGCTACAATCAGCCACCTCACGTAAGCTACTTCATGGGCGAACTCGAAGGTATCACTATAGCTCCTCCTCCATTGACTACAACTGGTAGAAAAGAAGTTGCTAACGGTGGAACTATCGGTTCAAGTCTTGATGGCGAGCATGTTCTCGTATTCGACAATGCAAATACCTCTGTTAAGATTGCTGACGGTGCTAAGCCAAGCGTATTGACATTCAATGTTCCTACATGGGTACAAGGTTCTGCACCAAGCGAGGCTTCAGCAAAGAGCTATAAGATTACAACTACAACTTATACTTGCACCGTTAATGGCGGTGGACTTGCTGGCGACGCACGTCTTGTTAAGCAGGGCGATGGTATCTTGACATTGCCAAAGGCTGACTTTAAGCATACTGGCAATACTGATATCTGGGCAGGTGTTGTAAACTTCGATGGCACAATGCTCAACTCACCATTGTGGCTCAACCGCTTTGCTGAGCTTAACTCTAATGGCGGTAAGTTTAGCAGCATCAAGATGGAATACGATGCTAAGCTTCGTCCAGGATGTGCCGACACTAAGGGTACTATCACTACAGATAACCTTAGCCTTGGCTTCGGCTCACGTGTAGTATTCGATATCTATGGCGACCTAAGCTCAGACTTCATTCAGGGCAAGGTGCTCAGTATCGAAACTAAGGATTGGAAGTTTGGACCACAGTATCTAACACCAGTCTTTGAATTTAACAACCACGGCACCGATGGTCTTGCAGAAGGTAAGTACTTGTTGGCAACATTCGACAAGGTAGAAGGCGATGTTTCAGTTATCAAGCTCGAAGGTTTGGATAATACAAGAAAGTCTCACCTTGCTTTGGAAGGCAACAACCTATACCTCGTAGTAGAAGGCGTTCGCGATGCCGCAACTGTAGTATGGACAGGTGCAGAGAGCAATACTTGGGATGTTGCTAATACCGAGAACTTCGCTATGGCATCTGATGCAACAAAGGCCAACTTCGTGAATGGCGATAAGGTGCTGTTCAACGACGATGCAGCGATAAAGAATGTAGTCCTCAACTCAGATATCGAGGCAGACAGCGTTATCTTTGACAATACAGCTGCTTACAACCTCAGCGGTGAGGGTGCTATCACAGGCAACACCGTATTGGTAAAGCGCGGAACTGGTACTACTACTATCCGCACCGACAATACATATACTGGCGGTACACGCATCTCTGGTGGTGTGCTCAACGTAAATGCTTTGGCAAGCGATGTTAAGAACTCTGGTAACCTTGGTGCTAATGTGGTTTTGGCTAATAAGATGGTTATAGAGAATGGAGCAACACTGCGTACTGCAGCTGCTGTGACAACAAACTCACCTATCAAGTTTGAAACAGAGGCAGGTGGTATCATTGAGAATCCAAACGATTTCACTGCCAATAAGACTCTCTCAGGTACTGTTGCGTATAAGAAGGGTGGTGGTACATTGATATTGACCAATAACAACACCTCGCTCAATAAGCTCGTTGTTGTTGCAGGTACTGTAAAGAACCAAGCAATCACAATTCCTGCTCAGATGGTAGAACTCCAGGGTGGTACTTTGACAGAAAGTAGCTCAACAAGCTATGCAATCTCTGTAGCAAAGGGTAAGAGTGCTACATGGAACCTTGCAGAACGCAATTCTTATACCAATAAGATTACAGGCGAAGGTACTCTCTCTATCTACTGCCCATTGGTAAGTGGTGGTTCATGGATGGCTCCTCGTACTCATGTAAAGTGTAACATGTCGGAGTTTGAAGGTACTATCAAACCTCAGATGCCTTATAAGGATAATCGTTTCACTCTTGACAATAGCTATGGTTTGCCAAAGGCAACTATGGATATCCCTGAGGGTATGGAAGTTCAGAACACTGGTAAGGTATTTGCTATCGGTAAGGTAACAGGAACTGGTGCGCTCGGTGGATTGGTTGACTTCGGTAACGGAGTTTCTGGTTACAACACATGGAAGGTTGGTAACGAGACTAACTACAGATGGAGTGGTAAGGTCACTGGCACAAATACCGCCTTCGTGAAGATTGGTACAGGTAAACTTACTGCTGGTGCAGGCTGGGATAATACAGGTAGCGTAAAGGTTGCAGAAGGTGAACTATGCTTGACTTCAGGCAATGTAATCGGTACTGGCGCAGTAACTGTTGACAAGGATGCACGCTTGAGTGGTGTTACAGGAACAACAGCTCTTACAAACTCTTCATTCACTATCAACGGTGAATTGGTAGTAGGTGCGTTCGCTAATGCTACTTCTGGTAAGATCAACTTCGGAGGTAAGAATGTTACCATCTCTTCTACAGGTAAGTATGTAGTAGGTAAGGGTTCATATAGCAACACTACTATCGAGAATGTGAATACTTTGACCATCAATGGTACTATCGAGGTTGTGTTAGCTTCTTCATATACTCCTAAGGATGGTGATGTATTAACACTTTGGACAGCTAATCATTTTGCTGGAACTCCTAACTACGTACTTCCTAACCTTCCACTCGGAATGGCATGGGATATGAGTAAGATTTCTGAAGGTAAGCTCACCATCGTTTCAGATCCTACAGCTATTGGTGTAGTTCCTTTCGGTGCAAAGTATGGTCACAATGATATCTACGACCTCAAGGGTCAGCTCGTTCGCAAGAATGCTACTTCAACCGAAGGTTTGCCAAGCGGTGTATACTTCCGCAATGGTAAGAAGATCGTTGTTAAGTAACTTGTAATTTACTGTATATCTATTAAAGAGCCTGTTCTCTAAGGGGAATGGGCTCTTTTCGTATAAAATTCCTATTTTTCATGTCCTTTTTACTCGGAAGATATCACGATCTATGTTAACTTTGCAAATGAAAACAGAAAAACAATCGATTTTCAGATATGACAAACGCTATTAAACTAATTAAACAAACACTTTGTGTTGTAATTATGCTATTACCTTTCTTGGGTATATCTGCATCTACACGTCAAAAGCTAAACTTCAATAGTGATTGGCGCCTCCATATCGGCGATATGGAAAATGGTGAAGCTGTATCAGTGGATGATGCTGCATGGTATAAGGTGACATTGCCTCGCGCATGGAATGATGGTGAGGCATATAAGGTGCCTTGTCACGACTTGTCAGATACCGTGGTATGGTATCGCAAGCATTTCAATGTAGAAGAAATTCAAGACAAGAAATATTTCGTTGAGTTCGAAGGTGTGCGCTTCGGTGCCGACTTCTATCTCAATGGTCATCATCTCGGACTATCAGAGAATGGTGTTATGGCAAGCGGCTACGACCTTACACCTTATATAATAAAAGGTGAAAATGTGATGGCTGTTCGTGTAGACAACAGTTGGACATATAGAGAGCGTGCTACTAATAGCCGCTACCAGTGGAACAGTAAGAATTTTAATGCCAACTATGGTGGCATACCAAAGAATGTGTGGTTGCATATTACTGGTACTGTATATCAGACATTGCCTCTATATAGCAACCTCGGAACTACTGGTACATATATATATGGTTCCGACTTCGATATTCCAGGTCGTAAGATGCAACTCAATGTGGAGGCTGAGGTAAAGAACGATGGAAAGACTCCACGTACCTTTAATCTGCATACCGAACTCGTTGATGCCGATGGTAAGACTGTTGCGTATATGGATGGCAACAGAGTAACTCTGAAGCCAGGAGAAAAGACAGTTGTTACTGCCGATGGTATGCTAAGCAATGTTCATTTCTGGAGTTGGGGCTATGGCTATCTATATACCGTGAAGACATTCCTCGTAGATAATACCGGTAAGGAGATTGATGAGGTCGTTACTCGCACAGGTTTCCGTAAGACTAAGTTTGCAGAAGGCAAGGTGTGGCTCAACGACCGTGTTATAATGATGCACGGATATGCTCAGCGCACAAGCAATGAGTGGCCATACGTAGGTATGAGTGTGCCTGCATGGTTGAGCGACTATAGCAACAATCTGCAGGTGGAGTCGGGAAGCAACTTAGTTAGATGGATGCACGTAACACCTTGGAAGCAAGATATAGAGAGTTGCGACCGTGTGGGTCTTATCCAAGCAATGCCTGCAGGCGATGCAGAGAAAGACGTAGAAGGCAGAAGATGGGAACAGCGTGTGCTGTTGATGCGCGATGCTATCATCTACAATCGCAACAATCCAAGTATCCTCTTCTATGAGGGTGGCAACGAGAGTATCAGCCGCGAGCATATGATAGAGCTTAAAGCTATACGTGATAAATATGATCCTAACGGAGGTAGAGCCATCGGTAGTCGTGAGATGTTGGACATCGACGAGGCTGAATATGGTGGCGAAATGCTATATGTAAACAAGAGCCATAAGCACCCTATGTGGCAGATGGAATATCATCGCGATGAAGGCTTGAGAAAATATTGGGATGAATACAGCTATCCTTTCCATAAGGAAGGCGACGGACCTTTATATCGTGGAAAGCCTGCTAAGGAATATAACCATAATATGGATATCTTTGCTAAGTCGATGGTGGAGCGTTGGTACGACTACTATCTGGAGCGTCCAGGTACAGGCAAACGAGTTAATTCAGGAGGTGCTAAGATTGTTTTCTCGGATACCAATACCCATTGGCGTGGCGAGGTAAACTACCGCACAAGCGGTGTTACAGATGCTATGCGTATACCAAAGGATGCTTTCTATGCACATAAGGTGATGTGGGATGGATGGGTTACTCCTGAGCGTGACAATACATATATCGTTGGTCACTGGAACTACGACAAGGGTGTGAAGAAACCTGTATATGTTGTTTCTACTGGCGATAGCGTTGCTCTCTACCTTAATGGTAAGGCATTGGCGGCAGGCAAGCGTTCTTATGAGTATCTATATACTTTCGACAATGTGGCTTACGAACCAGGCAAACTCGAGGCTGTTAGCTATCGTGGTGGCAAAGAGATTTCACGATATGCTATAGAAACAGTGGGAGAACCATATAAGATAAAGCTCACTACAATAGAAAACCCAGAAGGTTTCAAGGCTGATGGTGCCGACTTGGCATTGGTGCAGATAGAAGTTGTAGACAAGCAAGGTCGTCGCTGTCCATTAGACAACCGTATGATAGACCTTCATCTATGGGGCGAAGGCAAGTTGCTTGGCGGTATTGCTACTCCTATAACCAAAAATGCCTACAAGGCTGAGGGTAAGAAGAATGCCGAGAATGGTAAGGAAGGTATGCTCGATGGTCCACAGACTGTTTCAACATTTACCAACTTCATTGGCGAATCTTCATTGCCTGTAGAGTGTGGTGTAAACAGAGTGTTGGTTAGAAGCACCGTTAATGCAGGTGAGATTAATCTAACAGCAGCTGCTAAAGGTCTTGCTCCTGTCACCATCACCATGCACACATCGGCTATCGATACCCGTAATGGTGTGAGCACATACAACCCTTCGTTGACTCTGAAGTCTGTTCTCACTCGTGGTGAGACACCTTCAACTCCTTCATATAAGGATGTATCAACATCTGTAGATATCGTTTCAGCCAAGGCTGGCTCTAACCAAAAGAATATTGTAAACTCATACGATGACAACGAACTCTCGGAATGGAAGAGCGATGGCAACAAGGAGAATGCATGGGCGACTTATACCTTCGCAAAGAAGGAAAAGGTTGACGAGGTAGTGATAAAGCTCACAGGTTGGCGCAACAAATGCTATCCTTTAGCAATATATTCGGGCAAGAAGCTGCTATGGAAAGGTATGACATACGCCACACTCGGCTATGTTCACATTCCTCTTAGCAAGGTCGTTGCCACTAAGGATATGACAATAAAGATGCTTGCACCTTCTATAGACAGCAATGCCTTTGGCGATACCAAGGAGTTGGCTGGTGGCAATGCTGGCGAACTTGATAGATTCGTGAGCAAGAAGGGTAAAGTGGACTTGCGAATTGTGGAAGTAGAGTTCCATAAGTCGTTGTAAGCATAACGAGTATTACCATAATTCATGTTTCATAAGTAGATTAAAGTAATCAAAATAAGATTATTTATTTTAGTAGAAAATGTTAGGTGATTAAATTGGGTGGGACAGTGATGTTCTGCCCAATTGTTTTTATTATAGCTTTAACTTCTATATATAGCTAATAATAGAAAAGTTTTAGGATGATTCGTCCTAAAAGTATATAAAAACGGAAAGTTTTAGGATAAATCGTCCTAAAACTTTTCTAAATAAATTAGTTTATCTGGATGTTGTTGCAATAAAATTATGTATCTTTGCATAATACTATCTTAAGTAGATATCAATACTAAAAACTAAACATAAACAATGAAAAGACTAATTCTATTAGCGTTGGCTTTGCCAATGTTGTTTGCTTGCGCCAATGCGCAGACAGCACGCAAACTGAAGATTGTAAACTCAGCCGATGGCGAGTCTACACTCGAAGTATTCTTGCCTGAGAATCCATCGGGTAGGGCAGTTGTTGATTGTCCTGGTGGTGGCTATTCGCATCTTGCTATGCAACACGAAGGCTACGACTGGGCTGAGTATTTCAATAAACAAGGTATTGCACTATGCGTATTGAAATATCGTATGCCAAAGGGCGACCGCAATATTCCGCTCTCTGATGCTTATAATGCAATAAAGACTGTTAGAGATAGTGCTGCTCAATGGCATATTAATCCACACGATGTTGGTATCATGGGCTTCTCCGCTGGTGGACATCTTGCTTCTTCTGTAAGTACACATGCTCCTTTCTATGCTCGTCCAGACTTCTCAATTTTGGTTTATCCTGTTATCTCTATGGATGAACGCGAAACACACAAAGGTTCTTGTGTAGGATTCCTTGGCGAAGGTAGAAATGACAAAACATTGGTGAAAGAATGGTCTAACTATAATGCCGTGCGTCGTCACCTCACTCCTCC
>HF994075.1:8651-20090 GCA_000436915.1 Prevotella sp. CAG:1092
GGTGCCACCATTGACTAATGGTATGAAGTATTATGAAGCCATGCGCAGATGTGGCAACGAATGTGCTATGTATATCTATCCTTCTGGTGGTCATGGCTTTGGCTTCCGTAGCAACTACACCTACCACGACCAAATGCTCTACGAGCTTACCACATGGTTAAAGAATCTTCCTTCGCCTAAGGCAGATGCTCAGCGTGTGGCTTGTATCGGTAATAGCATCACTGATGGTTCTGGTATAGATATGGCAGAGGTAAATGGTTATCCTGCTCAGTTGCAGAAGATGCTGGGTAAAGACTATTATGTGAAGAACTTCGGTGTAGGCGCTCGCACTATGCTCAACAAGGGTGACCATCCATATATGAAGGAGTTGGCATGGAAAGATGCCTTGGCTTTCAATCCTAATATCGTGGTTATAAAACTTGGCACCAACGACTCAAAAGATATGAACTGGAAGTACGGTAATGAATATGAGGCTGATATGCAGCAGATGATAGACTCGCTCAAAGCATTGCCTGCAAAGCCAAGAATATGTATTGCTACTCCTATCCCAGCTTTCAAACCTACGTGGACTATCAACGATAGCGTAATTGTTAATGGTATTACACCTATTATATATAAGCTCGCTCAGAAGAATAAACTTGAGGTGATAGACCTGCATTCAGCATTCAAGGATAATGATGGTAAGCAGATGCAACGCGATGGTATTCATCCTACAGAAAATGGAGCTAAGCAGATGGCAACTATTATAGCAGCAACATTAAAATCAGAGCCTAAGGTAGTTACCAAGGCTGTAATTAAGAAGGTAAAGCGCAAAAAATGATTTTTTACTATAGATTTTGATAAAACGACACTCGTAGCGTATTATTTTCTAAAAATGAGGAGAAAAATACTTTGTGAGTGTCGCTTTTTTATTTAATTTTGCAGCAGAATCATGTTCTTGGGTGTTGTTACGCCAATATATTCTTCAAACGAACTAAGTAAAATAATACCTAAATTAATAACTTAAAAACAAAACGTATGAACAAGCGATTACTTATTTCTTTCGCTGCTATCATGGGTGCCATGACATCGTTTGCTTACAATGTAGGCGACTATGTTTATACTCACGATGCAAAATTCAAGGTGGTAGGTGAGAACCTTATCGCTAATGGTAACTTTGCTTCCAACTATGACGGTTGGAAAGACTATGCCGGCGGAGCTCTTAGCCCAGACTATTGGTCAATTGAAACTGGTGCTGCTGAGGATGGCAAAGGTAATGTTATCCAGAGTGCTAATGGTGGTGCAGACCTTACTGGTAACTATATGTATCAGGCTGTTCCTTTTGAGCAGGGTAAGACTTATGTTGTTACATTTAAGATGAAGGGTGTTGAACCAGGAACATCTTCTATCACTCAGAAGACATCTAACTATGTTGACGTTTTCGCCAACGCAGATGGTACTGTAAGCAAAACTGCAGAACGTTTCCAGCAGGTAGCAACAACAGATGCTTTAAATGCAGAATGGACAAACTATTCTTATTCTTTCACAGATACCGTAACTGGTGGCTCTACAGGTTACATCGTAGTTAGCTTTGGTCAGTTGACACAGGGTACACAGATTTCGGATGTTGAGATTCGTGAGGTTGAAAGCGTATTCGATACTCGTATCTCTGATAAGGAGATCGCTTATGCTAAGTCACTTCTCGCTATTGATGACTTCAAGAATGGTCGTGATGTATTTAATGGTGTATTAGAGGGTATAGAAGCTGCGTTTAAGGGATCAGGTATGGATGATCCTTCTACAGCAGAGGATGCTCTTAAGAGTTTCGTTGATGCAGAGAATCTTTTCCTCGATGCTAACTCTTATGATGTATCAAGCATGATCAACAGCAAGCAGCTTTGGACAACAAAGATGCAGAAGGCTAATGGTACATATGGTGACTGGTATGTAGAGGGTAGCGGACGTTGGTTCCACGATCCTGCTTCAGATCCATATATCGTTGACAAAATTCAGGGTACTTTTAATCTTCCTGCAGGTACTGCAAAAATTGTAAAGGAAATGCCTGCTGGTAAGTATTTCTTCTCTTGCGAGTCTAAGGGATATCGTATGGCTGGTACATCCGCTGCAGTACGATACACTCCTGATTATACATACGTAGTAGAAGGTGCAAAGATATTTATTGGTAAAGACTCTGTAAGCTTCAACCTCGATCAGCGCAACTTTGAGCGTCATTTCGTTATGAGCTCTATTGCTGAGGGCGAAACTTTGAATGCTGGTTTCTGGCATCCTGCTACATCTGTAGACAATAAGCTTGGTGGTGAGGTATTTATGCAGACTCCTGTTCTCCGTATCGTTGGCGACAACTCTAATGGTGAAATGAAGACATACGTAGAAAACTACGTAGCTCTTAATGCTATAGCTACTCAGGCAAATGCTCTTAAGGTAATGCTCGACTCTGCAGCTGTTGTTTCTGCTAAGGCTGATTATCCTTGGGGTAAGGCAGAGTTGAACGACACTACAACTAAGTATCAGGCTGTATATTCAGAACTTTCAGTTCTTCAGCCAGGTGCTGAGCTCTTTGATGTAGCTGCTGACTCTTTGGAGCAGAGTATGCGTATCGTTCGTTCTGCTATCAATGCTTACTATAGCTTGAACGCTCCTTACACAGATCTTAAGGCTCAGATTGCACAGGCTAACGAAAGCATCAATTTGCCAGCTAACGCTAATGGCGACAAGGCTACTTTCCAGACTGTAATCGATAAGGCTCAGGGTCTCATCAACAGTGCTACAGCTGAATACAACGAGGAACTCGCTCAGCAGATGAAGGACGCTAAGACTGAACTTGCTGATGCTCAGTCTGCATTCGAGGCTACAACTGCAGCTTTCAACAATCCTTCTGAAATCCAGATTGTAAATCCTTTCTTTGAAGGTGCAGGTAAATACCAAATCCCAACTGGATGGGCTGGTGTAATGGACGAAAATTCAAATGGTAGATGGAAGGGTGGTTCTGACAAGAACTATGAGAATGCTACTTATGTTCAGGTATGGCGTGGATATACTGCATTCCCAAAGAATAGCCTTGCTCAGCAGGTAAATGTTTTGAAGTCTGGTGTATATGTATTGTCTTGTCAGACCATTTGCTACAACGAAAATGGTAGTAAAGATGGTGATCGCAATACTTATAGCGGTGTATTCTACTATGGTAAGCTCACAGAGAGTGCAGATACAATCGCAGCTCACATGATTCATACAAACCGTAACGTAGGTTATTATCCAGAGATTTACGCTGTAGTTTACGACAAGGCTGATGAGGCAGAAACAAGCCTTGAGCTTGGTTACAACGCTTTGAACAACACTTGCTGCAACCAGTACACATTCGGTGGTAACCACTTGCGCTATATGGGTCCTAAGGCTAAGTTTGATACTGATCTCGCTGCAGCTCTTGCAGCTTCACTTGAGAAGGGTGCTGCTATGTATCAGTCTATTGCAAGCTTTGAAAACGATGCAACTGTTGAGTCTAAGACAGGCCTTACATATGGTAACATCTACATCAACCTCGGACATGCTGTAGATTATGCTCAGGTTGCTGAGACTTCTTCACAGAAGATGACAGCTTACTATCAGCTCCAGGATGCTATCAAGAACGCTAACGTAGTTGTCGCTGGTGTGAAGGGTATCATTGCAGAGCCAGTAGCTAAGATTCAGAAGGGTGTTTATACTCTCACTGGTGTTAAGGTTGCTGACAATGCAGCTAACCTCCCACAGGGTCTTTACATCGTAAATGGTAAGAAGGTTATCGTTAAGTAATTCGTATTAAATATTAGTTCTATCCGATTTTAGAATATTTTCTATTATCAATATAAAGAGCCGTCCTAATGTAGGGCGGCTCTTTTTCATTTATCGCATAAATGCTTGTTTAGGGCTTACTCGAAAAATACGGGTCAAGAGGATCTTAGATTTTTATTATTTAACGCTTGACTAAACTAAGCATTATGATATTAACCTTTGATTTCTGATTTTTTTTGGATTTGAGAGTTAAACTTCCTATTATTCGTAGGAATATTATTTGTTTATTTCTTATTTTTTTAGTTATTTTGCATGTTGAAATCTAATATCTACTAAAAACAATGCCTGATAGCTTGCCACTTCAGCATATATAGATATTTCATCTGATAACTAAAAAAAAACAAATCATAAATCGTAAAACCAATGAAAAAATTCTTCATTAGTATCTCTTTGATATGCGCAGGTTTAATGACCTCGTGTATTGATAAAGATGAACCTGTGGATTCTGATCACAAGCCTGCAAGCTTGGGTGGCAGTATCTATGAGGAGTTGAAGAACCCAAATCAAGACCATCTGACAGGTACCTTTAATACGTATCTTCGTTTGGTTGACGATTTGAACTATTCATCTACTCTTTCTCGTACAGGTAGTAAAACCGTGTTCCCTGCCAACGATGAAGCTTTTAAGCGTTTCTTCCAAAGCAACAAGTGGGGTGTAACCAGTTATGAGGAGTTGTCTAATTCACAGAAGAAGCTTCTTTTGTATTCTTCTATGATCGACAATGCCTTGTTGGTGGGTATGTTATCTAACGTTAGTGGCGGTACAGATGGTATCACTGCTGGTTTGGGTCTTAAGCACCCAACATCAGTAAGTGTTATTGATAGTATTGCTCACTATTATGACCCTACTCAGATGCCTGCCAACAACTCTTGGTGGAAAAAGTATTTTAAAACAGGTATTGATGTCGTTTCTGACAACACTCGTCCAATGATGGTTCACTTTACACGAGAGCAGATGGTAAACAACAACATTACCACCATCGGCGACAACAGCGACTTTAGTATCCTTACTGGTGAGGCTTATGATGAAGCTTCTAAGCCTGCTTACATCTTCAACGACCGCATTATCAATCGCGATGTTACTTGTATGAATGGTTATATCCAGCAGTTGCAGGATGTGCTTTTACCTCCAGGAAACATGGCACAAGTGTTGAGAGATGAAAACGAAACAAGCATCTTTAGCCGTATGCTCGATTATTTTGCAGCTCCTTATTATGATGCTGCAACAACAAATCAGTATAACGACTGGGCTGTTGCTAACAATGCTCCTTTGAAAGACTCTATCTTCCAGGTACGCTACCTCAGCTCTCGTTCTCAGAATGCTTCTCTTGTTGTAGATCCTTCTGGCAACACAATGGGACAAGGTCGCTATTTGGCTTACGATCCAGGATGGAATCAATATTATCCTGCTCATGCCAATACTTCAAGCATCGACTATAGCATTACAGATATGGGTGCTATGTTTGTACCTTGCGATGCAGCTATCAAGAAATACTTCCTTCCTGGTGGAAATGGTGCTTTCCTTATTGATATCTATGGTACTAAGGAAAATACTGAGGCTAACCTATTGGAGAACCTTGACTCTATGTATGTTAAGAACCCACAGGTTATTTCTGCTTTCATCAAGAACCTTCAGAAGAACTCTTTTGTTGAGACTGTGCCAAGCAAGTTTGCGAGTATCATCAACGATGCAAGCGAAAATATGGGTATGAACCTTGGCTACTTGAAGCAGAATTCAGATGGCAAGTATGATATCAAGATTGCCAACAATGGTGTTATCTATATCCTTAATGATATGATTGCTCCTGATGAGTATCAGGCAGTACTTGCACCAGCTTCTTCATATCCAGATATGAGAATTATGAACTGGGCTATCCAAGACCGTAAGTATCTTGGTGTAGACTTTAAGTTCTACCTCTTGGCTATGAGTGCTAACTATGCATTCTTTATTCCTGAGGATGAAGCTTTCAATGCTTACTATATCGACCCAGCTTCTCTTGGTCATGCAAAGCCAGAAGTCCTCCACTTCTATTATAATGAAAAGAAGAACCCTGCAGTACGTTGCGACAGATATTATTATGATGTTGCTTCTGGAACCTTAGGCGATCGTATTGGTGAGGTTTCTGATATTACCCAGCGTTCAAGTCAGTTAGTAGACATCTTGAACTACCATACTGTATTGTTGGAGTCGGGTGAAGAGTTTGGCCACAACAAATACTATAAGACTAAGCATGGTGGTGAGATCTGCCTCCAGGGTAATGGTCAGGCTGGTAGCTCTGTCGTTAGTGGTGCACAGATTGATAATGGTGCTGCCCCTTCTGTTATCAAAGCCGTTTACAATGAAAAGAATGGTAAGGCTTTCCGTATTAGCAATATCATACAGGCTCCACAGAATAGTGTTGCCAAGACTCTTAAGAACAATGATCAGTTCTCTGAATTCTATGAGGCATGTTCTGGTTTCTCTGCTACCGACATCTTGAAGTGGGCTGGAATTTCTGATGAGACAAACTCATTCGGAACAACAGAACAAGATCAGTATATCATCTTTACTTCTACATACGGTACTGGCAAGAATGCTATTAAGAAGGCTTGCTTGGACGAGAATGTTAAGATGTTTAATACATACAACTATACTCTCTATGCTCCAGACAATGCTGCTATGGAAGAGGCTTATGCTAACGGCTTGCCACGCTGGTCGGATATCCAAGCTCTTTTCGAGAAATATGGCGACGAAGCACCAGACAATGTTCGTGCTGAAGTATTGGAGCAGATTAAGGCTATCAAAGAATTTGTTCGCTATCATTTCCAGAGCATCTCTCTCTATGCTGATAAGACTGTAGAGGGCGGCACTTATCAGACTTTGGCTACCAACGAGCTTGGTCTTGCACGCGAGATTAAGGTTAGTGGCGGCAACGATAAGATTGTCGTTACCGATGGAGCGAATATTCAGCATGTTGTAGATGCCAATGCTTCTGGCAAGGTTGCTAACGCTATGGCTCGCGACTACTGGTTTAATAATTCAGCCCAGAGTGCTACAGCTATCACAACATCTTCTTTCTGTGCTGTTCATGAGATTTCAAAGCCTTTCTATCTCTTTAAGGATAGCCATGGCAATCCTACATGGAAGCCTTCTGTTGTGAATGCTGGCGCTAAAGCTCATGGTGCTAAAAGAAAGTAACAAACGCTAAAGACTAATTATTATGTCTAATAAAAGAATATTGCTAACAGCTTGCCTTTGTGCTGCCACCATGACAATGATGGCGCAAAGCAAGCGTATATCAGGTACGGTGAACGACCATATGGGTCCTGTGATGATGGCAAACATCACGGAGATTGATGCCAACAACCGTATCGTCTCAGCTGCGCAGACCGACTTCAACGGTAACTTCTCTATGGAAGTGAAGAGTCCTAAGAATAAGTTGCGCATATCATTCGTTGGCGACAAAACAAAGACTATCCCTGTAGGCGACAAGGACGTTTTCGATATCATGCTTGATGCCGACGACCATACTCTTAAGGAGGTCGTAGTAAAGGGTTCACGTGCAGGCTCTGGTGGTTTGTTCATCCCTAAGCGTGAGATCTCTGTTGCTCAGCAGACTTTCGATATGAGCAATGTCGAGGGTATGGCATTTACCTCTGCCGACGAGGCTTTGCAGGGTGAGATTGCCGGTCTTGATATCGTATCAAACTCTGGTAACCTTGGTTCTGGTACTACCATGCGTCTTCGTGGTGTGACCACTATCAATGGCGATGCTCAGCCACTTATCGTTGTCGACGACCGTATCTTCGACAACCCCGACGAGACCTTCGACTTCGGTTCTGCTACAGAAGAGCAGTATGCGTCGTTGCTTTCTGTAAACGTTGAAGATATTGCCAACATCCAGGTATTGAAGGATGCTGCTGCTACAGCTGTTTGGGGTTCTAAGGGTTCTAATGGTGTTATCCAGATTACCACTAAGCGTGGTGCTCGTGGTAAGACACGTGTGAACTTCTCTTATAAGTTTACTGGTACATGGCAGCCTGAAGGATATAAGCTCCTTAATGGTGACGACTACACCATGCTTATGAAGGAAGCTTTCTATAATCCTAAGCAGTCGTCAACAGCTACTACAAATATTGCTGAGCTCAACTACGACCAGAGCTGGGCTGAATATGAGAACTGGAACAACAATACTGACTGGGTGAAGGAAGTAAAGCAGTTTGGACAGATGCACTCTTATAACCTCAACCTCACAGGTGGTGGTCAGAAGGCACAGTTCCGTATCTCTGCAGGTTACGACCATCAGACAGGTTCTATTATCAAGCAGAAGCTCGATCGTTTCTCTACACGTTTGGTACTCGACTACAATGTGAGCGACCGTATCAAGTTCTCTACCAACTTTGCATTGACATATACCAACAACGACCAGAACTATTCAGGACTTCTTGGTATTGCACAGAAGTTGGCTCCTAACATGAGTATCTATCGTCAGAATTCTGATGGTAGTAACACAAGTGAGTATTACCTCATGAACCCTGTTGCTCCAAAAGGAGAGAACCCTTATACAGGTAACTACTCATCTTCTGAGATGACTAAGATTCGCGACCTTGGCAACCCTGTTGCCATTGCTAACTTGGCATGGAAGAAGGATCAGACATATCGTATCACTCCTAACTTCGTATTGAAGTATGAACTTCTCGGTATTGATGCTGATAAGTCGCGTTTGACTTTCACAGGTAGAGTAGACTTCGATATCTATGCTCGTTCGCTGCCTACATATTATCCTGCTGCTTTGACAACAGGAAAGTGGAGCGATAAGAATTACAACCAGTCAACAAATACTGAGTCGAACCGCTTCCAGATGAGTGCACGTGCAGAACTTGCATACACTCCTCATTTCAAGAACAAGGACTTGTCTGCTACTATGCTTCTCCGTTATGAGATGACACAGTCGAAGAGCAACAACCAGTATATCTCTGAGTACTCTTTGCCTGATGGTATCACATCGCCAACCATTCCTGGTGCTTTGGAGTCGATGACAAGTGGTAACAGCCGTTCTAACTCACAGTATGCTCTCTACAACGGACACTTTTCTTATAAAGGGTGCTACAATCTCGGATTCTCTCTCCGTGCTGATGGCGACTCTAAGTTTGGTCCTAAGAACAAGTGGGCTTACTTCCCTGGTGTCTCTTTCCGTTACAACATCGTTGATGAATCGTTCATGAAGCCTTTGCGCGACAAATTCCTCTCTATGTTGGCTCTCCGTGCCAGCTGGGGTATCAATGGTAAGGCTCCAAGTGCCGACTACTTGTTCTATTCTACATATAATACAAGTGCAGGCTCATATGGTAATGGTAACAACACATTTACCGTTGCAAGTATCGATGGTTTGAAGCTCGACGACCTCCGTTGGGAGAAGACAACATCTGTGAACCTTGGTTTCAACCTCGGTATGTTCAACGACCGCGTGGAAGTTGACTTCGACTGGTATACCAAGAATACTAAGGACTTGCTTATGACAGGTGTGAAGATTCCATCAACAACAGGTTATAGTAGCCTTTCGTATGCTAACGTTGGTAAGATGAACAACGAGGGTTGGGAACTTAACATTTCTGGTAAGCGACTCATCAAGCTTGGTAAGTTCTCTATGGATGCCAGCGTGAACGTGGCTCAGAACTACAATGAGATTAAGGAAATGGATCAGCGTGTGCTCGATGCTATCAACACAGAGTGGAAACCAACAGTACGTCCGTCAAGCAAGAAGGAAACAGGTTACACCAACCGTGTGCAGGTAGGTAACGCTATTGGCTCTATCTATGGTTTCCGCTATAAGGGTGTTTACCAGTATAGCTACGAATATCTTGAGAACTATCAGAAGGAGCATGGTCTCTCATCTTCTGAATATGAGGCTTGGATTAACAGCCAGTTGGCAGAAGGAAAGACATTCCCTGTAGTGCTTGGCTCTGATGGTAAGGTTTTGATGACAAGCCAGGGCCACCCACAGCATGTTGTTTACAACTATTCTGATGGTAGCTCTACATATTCCTTCAAGGGTGGTGATGCTATCTACGAGGATATCAATCACGATGGTCAGATCAACGCTCTCGACATTGTATACCTTGGTAACTCATTGCCAAAGGTACAGGGTGGTTTCAACTTCACCTTCAAGTATGGCAGATGGAGCTTGAAGACACGTTTCAACTATCGTTTCGGCAACAAGGTTGTTAACCTTGCTCGTATGAACCTTGAGAACATGTATACCACTTACAACCAGTGCGCTACTGTAAACTATCGTTGGCGTAAGGATGGAGATATTACTCCTATTCCACGTGCTATGTACAACGCAGGTTACAACTATCAGGCTTCTGACCGTTTTGTAGAGAATGGTTCGTTTATACGTTTCAACAACTTGCAGTTGGCTTACAACTTTGATAAGAAGGTCATCAAGAAGCTTGGTTTGAACCAACTTCAGGCTTACCTCAGCGTTAACAACCTCTATTGCTGGACAAAGTATAGTGGTACCGACCCTGAAGTATCTGTATCAGGATGGGGTGTTGCAGTCGATGACTCACAGACACCACGTGCTAAGTCGTTTACTGTAACATTGAACGTAGGATTCTGATAATCTCACAACCTATATAAACATTGAAAACAATGAAAAAATATATATCAACCATATTGGCAAGTCTCGCTATGGTATCTTGCGTAGATACCGTACTCTTGCCTGATGACAAGACTGTTGACCAGGATTTCTGGAAGACAAAGTCGGATGTCAACCAGATGGTGCAGGGCGCATATAAGTCTATGCTTTCGGCTGATGTTATGAGCCGACTCATTGTATGGGGCGACTTCCGTTCAGACGAATTGAATATGGTATCATCAATAACAGGTCCGATACCTACTGCACTTACTGAAATTGATGCTGTGAATATGCAGACTACAAATACCTTCGCTACATGGGGTGGCTTGTATTCTGTTATCAACAACTGTAATATCGTGCTTGATAAGTCGAAGGCAGTTATGGATGTAGACCCTTCATATACCGAAGGCGACTATCAGACCGATCGTTCGCAGATGTTGGCATTGCGCTCTTTGTGCTATTTCTATTTGGTACGCAACTTCCGCGATGTTCCATATTCTGGTAAGGCTTATATGAATAGCAGTCAGGAGATGAACCTACCACAGCTTGCTCCAGACTCAGTACTTACACTCTGTATTAAGGATCTTGAGGAGGCTTCAAAGACTGCTCTCGACCCAACAGCCTTTACCGACTGGCGTAGAACAGGATGGATAAACAAGGATGGTATCAACGCTATTCTTGCAGACATCTATCTCTGGCTTGGCTCTGTACACCATGACGCTAACTACTATCAGAAGTGTGTAGAATATTGCGACAAGGTGATTGAATCGAAGAAAGAACAGCATGTCGCTGATCGTGGCGAGGTTGAGACAAAAGAATATCCTATTGCTGATGCTAATAAGGCTTTCGAAAACATCTTTGTTCAAGGAAATGCTGAGGAGAGTATCTTCGAATTGCAGTTTGATGGAACAGCAAATTCTAATACCGCTCTTTGCCAGTATTACTTCAAGTACGCTAAGGACAACTCGCCTTCAGGCTTTGTTAGAGCAGCTTCT
>HF994075.1:20112-36456 GCA_000436915.1 Prevotella sp. CAG:1092
GCTTCTATTTTCGGTACTGCCGGTAGCGGACAGCCTGTATATACACAGACAGGTGACCTTCGCTTTATAAATAATGTGTTTGCTCCAAACACCAGTCTTGACAGCTATGATATCCGTAAGATGATAGCAACTTCGTCATTGAATTCTAACCCTGTTGGTAGTAAGGGTGAAGATAGAAAGATTGCAGTAAGCCGTACATACGATCGCTTTGCTCAGAACTATATCTTCTATCGCTTGACCGACGTTATGCTTATGAAGGCAGAGGCGCTTACTCAGCTTGCAGCTTCAGACGAAGATGTACAGTTGCGTCAGGCTTTCAACCTTGTACAGGCTGTTAATAGCCGTTCGTTGTATAGCGGTAGCCTTGCTACAGACTCTTTGAAGTTTAGCTATTACAAGACACGTGCTAATGTTGAGACATTGGTTCTTCAAGAGCGTTTGCGTGAACTTTGCTTCGAGGGTAAGCGTTGGTACGACCTTGTGCGCTACAACTATCGCCAGGTTGAGGGTATCGACTATAGCAAGACTCTCTATCAGCAGCAGGAAGAAGGTAAGGAGTTTGTACGTAATAACTCAGACTTCTTGAACCTCGTAACAAGAAAATATTCATCAGGTGCTGCTGCAGCTGCTGCAAAGATGCGTACAGAGCCAAATCTATATTTGCCTGTCAACCAGGGTGATATTGATGTAAACGATAAGTTGCATCAGAATCCTGCATACAAGACTGATGATGAATATAAGAAGAACTACTAAAAGGAGGAGATAAAATATATGGATAAGAAAATCTTTAAACTATGCTTCGGCGCTCTTGCCACACTGGTTGCTCTTGGCTCTTGTAACAAGGAGCCAGATGAGTCGAACCTCTATACCTTTACTGGCGAGACCATCGAAACTTTCATTGAGAAAGATAGCACTCTTTCATCATTCAATTACATCCTCAACCGCGTAGGTTTGGACAGAATGATGGCTTCGTATGGTCAGTATACTTGCTATGCTCCTACCAACGAGGGTGTGGCACATTATATCGATAGCCTTTATAATGACCCTGAGGCTACTATTGAGCATAATGGTATGACCGCTAATTCACTCGAGGGACTTAGCGATAGCCTTTGTCTTGATATTGCCAAATATCACTTGACAAACGGTCTTTATAGCATTATCTCTATGGGTGGTAGCGGTGCTACTATTACTACTATGCTTGGTCGTCCTATCTCTTCAAAGGTAGATAGTCTTGGTCATACTGTATTGAATGATGTTTCTACCATTATCAGCGAAGATAATGAGGTGACAAATGGTTTGGTACACAAGATTAACAATGTAGTACCTCGTACATCACGTTTGCTTGGCGATACCTTCGAGCGTTTGGAGGGTTATAGCATCTTTAGTGAGGCTTTGCATAAGACACATCTTGCTGATTCTATTGCTAAGTCGGTAAAGTATCGCACACTTGCTGATGGTACTCGTACAACAAAGTTCAGCAAACCAGCTGATATCAACGATACCAATGGCGATGAACTATATTGCCCAGAGGAATGTAAGGTTGGCTTCACTGTATTTGCTGAGAGCGACGAAGTGTTGAGAGCTAATGGTATCAACAGCTTTGAAGATCTTGTAGCTTATGCTAATAACGTTTATGGTGGTGCTGCTGCATGGTATGACTATATCAATGAGAAGGGTTTGAGCGTAAGCACAGGCAACGACTATACTAATCGTTTCAATGCCTTGAATATGTTCGTTGCATACCATATTCTATATGTTTCTATGGCACAAGACCAGCTGGTATTTGAGAATAAGTCAGGTGTGCCTGTTGGTACAAGTAAGTGGAACTATGTGAATGGTGCCGATCCTTACGACTACTATCAGACAATGCTTCCTAATACTCTTATGAAGATTTGGGAGCCACAGCCAGGTAAGACACTTTACATCAACCGTTACCAGACTTTCAACACCCTTACCAATGAAGTCGGAACACGTGGTACCAACCACACGCTCGTCAATCCGGGTATAGAGATTGAGCGTCAGGACATCACTGCCTACAACGGCTACATCCATCCTATCAAGGGCATGCTTGTCTACAACGAGCAGGTGCCTAAGGGTGTGCTCAACGAGCGTCTGCGCTTCGAGGCAACGACATTCCTGCCTGAGTTTATCAACAATGGCTTCAGATACCTGCTCATGAACGAGGTATCGGCTATGAACGGTGGCAACAGCGGTGCGCGTCTTGCCTTCCCTGTCGACTATTTCGATAATGTTATATGCTACAACGGTGAGCAGACCAAGCTGCGTTATAACATCAAGGGCGACTATCGTGCATATCAGGCAGATGCCTTTCAGGGTTGGGGCCAGTATGATTTGGCTGTGAAGTTGCCACCTGTACCATCAGGCTTGTATGAATTCCGTTTGTTCTATTCACCTATGGGACATGGCGGCATGATGCAGTTCTACTGGGGTACAAGCAAGAATGTTCAGGAGATGACAGCACTCAGCATTCCTCTTGACGTGCGTATACAGGAAGATGACCCCCGCATCGGATGGACGGCATTCTATGAAGAAGACGACATGGGTATCGCTTCGGATGAAGCCATGAAGAACCGTGGTTACATGCGTGGTCCTTTCAGCTTCTGCGGTCACCCAGGCGACGATGGCGATCAAAAGACAACAAAGAACTGTCGTGGTGACGGTGTTGTTACTTTGCGCCGTGTGCTTGGTCGTGTAAACGTTAAGCAGAGTGAAGACTTCTGGTTCCGTTTCAAGAACGTTATAAATGATGACTCTGACCTTAAGTGGCAGCTCGACTTCGTAGAGTTTGTACCAGTCAACGTTGTTGACAACAATATGTACTCAGAAGATTGGTATTAAAAAATTAAGATATTAATATATGAAAAGTATATTCAAAACAGGAACTATGATTGTTGCCGCTATGTTTGCGGCAACATCATGCTCCGATTTCTCCGACTATAATGAGACTCCTTCTACAGGCAACATGTCGGCAGATAAGACTTTGTGGGAGAATATATCGCAGAACGAGAACTTGTCAGACTTTGCCGCTTTGGTAAAGAAGGCAGGCTTTGATGCAGCTCTTTCTCAGTCGCACTTCTATACAGTTTGGGCACCTGCTAATGGCACATTCGATGCACAAGCTTTGATGGCAGAAGATAGTACTAAGGTTCTGAAGGAGTTTGTAAAGAACCATATCGCTGACTACAACCATGTGATATCAGGAGCTATTGATGAGCGTATAAAGGTGTTGAATGAGAAGTCTTACGATTTCGTAGGTGATGGTTCGTATACTTATGATGGTTTGAACATCACTACTCTCAATCAGCCAAGTATCAATGGTATTATGCATATCCTTAATGGTGCAGCACAGTTCTATCCTAACATTTATGAACATGCTACATCAGCAGAGGGTCTCGACTCGGTAGTAAACTACTTTAAGCGTTATGAGATTCAGACCCTTGACACTAAGAATAGTGTGCTTGGTCCTACTGTAAATGGTAAGCAGACTTACATTGACTCTGTGATGATTGTTACCAATACCGCTTTCGATATGCTGAATGCTAAGGTGAGCAAAGAAGATAGCTCGTATACTATGCTTGCTCCAACAAACGAAGCATGGGTAGCACAATATAATAAGGTGAAGAAATACTTCAACTATATTGCTACTACTTCAGCACAAGATATGGCAGAAGCTACATCTACATCTTCTGCACCTACATCTACAGTAACTATTGACCCTGCTTACCAGTCTGACTCTATGGCTGTTTTAGGTGTTGTTGGTTGTCTCTTGTATAACAATAATAACTACTACAACGATTGGCTCAAAGAAGAGGGTAAGCAACCTTTCGATACTTTGAAGTCTACCACACGCCTTCTCTTTACAAATCCTGAGGAGATTATGTCACACACTATTAGCAAATCAAAGATGAGTAATGGCGAATTCCGTGTTGTAGATTCTTTGGCAATCCGTCCTTGGGAAGCATGGGCACAACCAATCAAGGTTAGTCCTTTTGCAAGCAAGATTTGGACTGGCGCAACTTCTACTGTTGAAATTAATTCTGATAAGTTTGACGAGATTGGTTACAAACCACAAACTGCAAATCTAAGCAACCTTGTCTATCTTTGGGTAACACCTTTGAGTGGTTATGGTAAACCACAGATGGATGTTTCATTGCATAACGTGCTCTCTACCACATATAATATATATGTAGTATTGGCACCAAGCGAAGATTATGGCAAAGATGCTGATGGTAATGAATTCCGTAAGCCTAACCAACTTGACTTTACTATCAGCTACTGTGACGCAAAGGGTAAGTTGCAGACAAAGAAGTTGAATCAGAAGGTTGAAAACAATCCTAATAAGGTTGATACTGTTGCTGTTGGTTCTTTCACATTCCCTGTTGCATACTATGGACTTGGAAATAAGATTTACCCTAACTTGAAGATAACAACCGACTTCGGTGTGTTCAATAGCGCTATGATGGCAAAATACACACGCGACTTCCGCGTCGTTTCAATATTGTTGAAACCTGCAGAGATGGAAGAGTTTGAAGCCAATGCTACTAAGGAGAACTAATTATGAAGCGTAAATATATTAATGATATACAGAAGCATGGTCTGAGACTATCGCTCTGTGCCATTTCTTTGGGCTTGTGCCCAACAGCCTTTGCCCAAACAGAAAATGATGGCGAAGAGGTTGAGATGACTATCAAGAAGCCTACACGTCAGCGTGAGGTGAAAGATAATTTTGCTACCACCATGCTTCATGGTGTTGTTGTAGACCAGGTTTCAAAGAAGCCTCTTGCTGGTATTCAGCTCAAGGTACTTGGCTATGACAGATATTCTGCCATGACAGGTGCTGATGGTAAGTTTACTATCAAGGTTCCTGAATTTGCAACAACATTGTTTGTTCATTCACCTTCGTTTATGTCGCAGCAGGTGGCTATCAACGCTAAGGATACTGAAAAAGAAATCAAGGTGTTGATGATGCAGGAGAAGTTCCGTCCTATGTATAGCGAAGGAACTACATATACTGCACAGGCAGGCTTCAATGCTGATGCTAAAGACGTAACTATTGAATCAGACATTGAAAACATACTCGGTGCCGATGTTCGTACAGTGACACGTTCTGCAGCTCCTGGCATAGGTGCATCAATGTTTGTTCGCGGTTTGTCGTCTATCAACGCTAATGCTCAGCCATTGATTGTTGTCGATGGAGTGGAGCAGGATATGCAGCAAAATCGTTTGTCTTTGCATAGCGGACAGATTAACAATATTCTTGCAAACATTGCTCCTGAGGATATTGCTTCAGTAAAGGTGTTGAAGAATGCTACAGCCCTCTATGGTGCACGCGGTGGTAATGGTGTTATCCTTATCACTACAAAGCGTGGTAAGTCTATGGCTACACGTATTGATGCCAACATCTCTGCAGGTGTTAGTCTCGTACCACAGTTGCCAACAATGATGAATGCTTCTCAGTATCGCAACTATGCTACAGAGATTCTTGGTACTGTTCCTGAGAATATCAATCGTGATACTCCTATCTCGTTTAGATTCCTCAACGACGACCCTAACAACTATTATTATCACACATATCACAACGATACAGACTGGACAGACTATGTTTACGACACTGCCATGACCCAGAACTACAATATCAATGTGCAGGGTGGTGACGATATTGGTATGTACAACCTTTCTGTAGGTTATGTTAAGGCTGAAAGTACAGCTAAGAATAATGATTTCGATCGTATGAACGTTCGCTTCAATACCGATATCAGCATTCTTTATAACCTTACTACAAAGTTTGATATCTCTATCAGCCGTACAAACAGTAAGGTGTTTGACGATGGCGCAATGGAAGACCTTAGTGCAGGTGCTATCACCTCTCCAACATTCTTGTCATTGATAAAGGCTCCTATCGTAAGTCCTTATCAGTATAATGCTATTGTTGGTGGTTTCACATCATTGCTTTGCGACTATGATGATATCTATAGCCAGCTTGGTTCTGGTTATGGTTTGGCTAACCCTGTCGCCATCCTTAATAATGCAAATGGCGACAACAAGAACAAGGCTGAGAACACTTATTTCAATGTTCGCGTAGAACCTACATGGACTATTAATAATAACTTGAGCCTTACTTCTATGTTCAGCTATACATTGGACCGTAACTCTCAGCGCTATCATCGTCCATTCGTTGGTGTACCTTCGTTCGAGATTTCTAACCTCGGTACTGTAACAAGTATGGCAGCTTCTTTGTTCTCTAAGGAGATTAACGTCGTCAGCGATACTCATATCGATTGGAAGCACCAGTATGGCAAGCACAACCTTGCTGCCTTCGGTGGATTTAAGTATACCTACTTCTCGTTTGATGATAACAACTTGAAGACAGAGTATAACTCTACAACCAACGATAAGAACCCTGCTCTTAGCGCAAGCTCTGGTTATCAGCACATCAAGGGTAACAACGATGTATGGAAGAACCTTCAGTGGTATGGTAATGTAGACTATAACTACATGAACCGTTACTTCGCAACAGTTTCTCTCTCTGCTGAAGCTAATAGCCGTTTCGGTGCTAAGTCTGGCGACCTCGACCTTTGTGGTGTAGCATGGGCTTTGTTCCCAAGCGTACAGTTGGGTTGGGTTATGACTAACGAGTCTTGGTTCCCAAAGAATGCAGGTATTAACTATTTGCGCGTGAATGCAGGTTATGATATGAGCGGTAACGACGACATCTCTAACTATGCTGCTCGTACAAGTCTTTCTGCAGTACGCTTCAACTACAATGCTATCGGTTTGCAGCTCACCAACATCGGTAACGATGAGATTAAGTGGGAGACTAACCATAAGTTCAACGTAGGTTTGCAGGCTTACATGCTCAACAACCGTTTGGGCGTAGACTTCAACTACTATGTAAACAAGACAAAGGATTTGCTCACTCTCCAGACTTTCAAGAACCCTATCGGCGGTATCAACAACTATTGGACTAATGGTGGTGAGATTAAGAACGAAGGTTTCGAACTCTCGGTTACTGCAAAGCCTGTTGTTACTCGCAACTGGAATGTTGAAGTTGGTGCAAGCGTAGGTCACTATGCTAACAAGGTTACCAAGCTTCCTGATGGAGACTATACATCATCTGTATATGGCGACAACAACATCCTCACTTCTGTAGGCAACCCTGTAGGTTTGTTCTATGGTTACAAGACAGCTGGCGTATTTGCAACAGATGCAGAAGCTAAGGCTGCTGGCAAGGATGGTTACTTGTATATGGAAGACAATGCAGGTCTTCGCAACGACTTCAAGGCTGGTGATGTTCATTTCATCGATCAGAATAACGATGGTAAGATTAGCGAACTTGACAAGGTTGTTATCGGTGATCCTAACCCAGATATTTATGGTAACATCTTCGCTACTATAAACTATAAGAACTTGACATTGACCATGGGCTGGAACTATAGCCTTGGTAACGATGTTTACAACTATCAGCGTTCTATCCTCAATAGCGGTAGCACATTCTACAACCAGCAGGTTGCTGAGGTTGCTCACTGGCGTTATGAGGGACAGCAGACAGATTTGCCTCGCCTTGCTTACGGTGACCCTATGGGCAACAACCGTTTCTCTGATCGTTGGATTGAAGATGGCAGCTATCTCCGCCTCAAGACCCTTAACCTCAGCTATAAGGTTCCTGTTCCAGGTTCATGGACATGGCTCCAGGGCTTGACAGTATGGGCACAGGCTAACAACTTGCTCACCTTCACTAAGTATCTTGGTAGCGATCCTGAGTTCTCTATCGGCAATGGCGTACTCTATCAGGGTATCGACTGCGGCAATATTGCTCAGGGACGTAGCTTCCAGTGCGGTGTTAAGATTAACCTCTAACCTCTAAACATCATTAAGAAATGAAAAAGATATTTTTATCATTGTTGGCAGTATTGGGAGTATGTATGCTCCCAAGCTGCTCCGACATGTTGGAGTCTGATAGCTCTCGTCAGCTCTTCGACAAAGATCTAAACAGCAAGACCGACTCAGTACACTTTGCTTTCGGCATTATGCAGTCTATGCAGCAGTTGGCAGACCAGTATGTGCTTATCGGTGAGATGCGTGGCGACCTTGTAAAGACTACTGAATATACAGACAACAACCTTCGTAAGCTCGCAGATTTCTCTGCTGATGCTTCAAACAAATATGATTCTGCATACGTTTACTATCGTGTAATCAACAACTGTAACTACTACATCGCACATCGCGATACAACCCTTATGACAGGTAGTACACTCGTTGCTATGCGTGAGTATGCTGCTATCAAGGCTTTCCGTGCTTGGGCTTATTTGCAGTTGGCTCGCACCTATGGTAAGGTTCCATTCTTTACAGAACCTCTTACTACAATCTCTCAGATTAATAGCAGTAACTATCCAGAGCTCGACATTAATGGTATCGTAGCTGAGCTTGCTCCAGACCTTGAGCAGTATACAGGCTATAAGGTTCCTGACTATGGAACTCCAGACATTGGTAAGACCAACTGGGGAGAGAGCAAGAAGATGTTGACTATCTTCTGCTTTATACCTGTTGACGTTATCCTCGGTGAAATGTATCTTGAGACAGAGCAGTTTGATAAGGCTGCTTCTCACTATACAACATATCTTACAAAGGTTGCTACAAATAATTATAAGTATGTAGGTAATTATTCTGAGAGCTTCAAGGAATATAACAAGCAACAAGCATTGTTCGTACCTTCTGATATGGATCTGTCTGGAACACATGTAACCTGGTTCACTAACATTTTCAAAAACAATGCTGTCTACGACTATGTTTCTTATATCCCAATGGCAGTAAACAGCTTGCGCGGTACCACAAGTATGTTGCCAGAATACTTCGGTAACAACTATTATGGCACTGACAAAAATGAATTGCAGATGGATGAGATTCAGATTATGCCTTCAAAGGAATACTGGGCAATCTCAGATAGTTGCGACTACTACTACTATCGTAGCGTTACTGGCGGTTTGAAGCAGCAGTATGTTGGTGGTATCAAGTGGGGTGATATGCGTTCTTCTACTTCTATCACACTCGGTACAAAGGCTGACTCTACAAAGCAATGGATAAAGAAGTATAATGCAGCTAACGTGATGCTATATCGTACATCTACTATTTATCTCCACCTTGCAGAGGCTTTCAACCGCTTAGGTCATCCTGATGCAGCATTCGCAATATTGAAGGATGGTATCACAGAAGCTTTGCTTGATACCACTCGTACTTACATCACAGACGATACTCGCAATATGCTTCAGACAACATATCCATTCCTCTCAGACGAGAATCGATCGTTGTTCCCTGCTGCATCTTCATCAATAATCGATTTGGGAACCAACTATGGTATCCATTCACATGGTAGCGGTGTAACAGGTGATGGTAACTATCCTGGTCGCTCCCCATATCAGCTTGATACTATAGTTGGTATGAAGATGAAGAAGATTGCAGATATGTACAATGTTTCTGTTGGTGCAACAAAGGCCGATAGCATCAATGCAATGGAGGATGTCCTCTGTGACGAGTATGCTCTTGAGCTTGCTTTCGAGGGTACACGTTGGTACGACCTCATGCGTTTGGCTCGTCATAAGAACAAGGCTGGTCTCTATGGTGCCGACTTCGGTGGCAGATGGCTTGCACGCAAGTTGATGTATAAGAATCCTACTAAGGATTTGACAGACCCTAACAACTGGTATTTACCATTTAAGTAAGAGAATAACTACTTACTGATAATATGTTATTAAAGGAGCATATCAATCACGATATGCTCCTTTTTTAATTTCTATTTCTTCGTTTTTTCAATAATTATTATTACTTTTGTAGCATTATTATCAAAATCTTACCAATATGAAACCTATATTACCAAACAATATATGGTCATGCCTTTTGTGCATGATGATGTCGATGCTATCTCTTACTACTGCTAAAGCCGATGCTTTGGATAGTTTGCAGACTTTATTGCAAACCAAGGTACAAGTGCAAGAGAAAGTATATGTACAGACTGATAATAACTGCTATTTTGTTGGTGACACTCTATGGTATAAGGCTTTCGTGCTTCGTGCTGATGATAACAAACCTACCAATATGAGTAAACTGCTATATGTGGAATTGTTGTCTCCAGATGGTGTTGTGGTAGAGCGCCAACGCATTGTGGTAAGCAGTAAGGGAGTAACATGCGGACAGTTTGCTCTTCAGGATAGTCTATATAGTGGATATTACGAGCTTAGAGCTTACACCCGTTGGATGCTTAACTTTAATGTTACCCATCGTGACTATACTCGCGACGATAAGCACCTTTTCTATAGCAATAGCATGGCTCAAGACTTCTTCCGCGAATGGGATGGTCTGTATTCGCGCGTGCTTCCTATCTTCAGTAAGCCTAAACAGAAAGGCAACTATGAAGGTAAATATATGTATGGCAGACCAAAACAGGAGGTAGAGTTTGTAGAGAAACCTAAGTTGAAGGTGAGATTCTATCCAGAAGGAGGAACACTTCTTGAAGGTGTGCAGAATAGAGTGGCTTTCGATATCTGTGATAATGATGGTCAGGCTTTGCAGATATCAGGTTCTCTTGATGATGGCACAAAGCTACAGCCTACCTATATGGGACGAGGTACATTCCTTGTTACTCCTAATGGTCAGAAAGCAACATTCAGATGGAATGGTAAAGACTGGACTTTTAAGTTGCCTAAATCCCAGGATGAGGGTGTAGCCTTGGTATTAGACAAAGGCAAAGCTAAGTGGACGAGTAGGGGAGTAAACGTGGCTGCATACGCTGTGATGTGTAGAGGCAGACTATGTCTTTTCGAGCGTACTTCTGCTACTACCGCCTCTTTGGCAATGGATAAGTTGCCTTCGGGTGTTAACGAACTTATGCTTCTTGATGCAGATGCTAAGGTGTTGGCATCACGACTATTCTTTGTTAATCATGATGATAAAGTGAAGAAGGTCAGCGTGAAGACCGACAAGATGGAATATAAGCCTTTTGAACCAATAAATCTTGAAGTTAAAGGCGCAGAACCAAAAATGCCTTTCGCTATCTCTATTCGTGATGCCCGTACTGATGATACTTCATACGATGATGGCAATATGATGACAGAGATGCTACTCTGTTCCGACCTTAAAGGATTTGTAGCTTCGCCAGCATATTATTTTGAAAGTAATGATGACGCTCATACCAAAGCGCTCGACAATCTGCTAATGGTGCAAGGTTGGCGTAGATATCAGCGTGTGCCAATATTGAGATACCGTCCTGAGGTAACTCTCACATATGAAGGTACTGTAAACAAGATGTTGGGAGTAGATATGCTTACTCTCAACGATATAGAGGGTCTTGATAACAAAGTTAGTGTAGCTGCAGAAGCAATTAAAAAAGCAGAAGAAGCAGTTAGCGAAGGTGGTGTTACGATGAGCGGTGAGAGCGCTACTGCTAATGCTGCTAACGATGAAAGCAATGCTAAGGCTGCTGATGAAGCATCGAAAGAAACTTCTGAAACTCCTCAAGATGGATTAGTTGAAGAAACTGTTGAAACATATTTAGGAGTAAACCATGGAACCTTGAAGAAGGAAGTACTTGTGGAGGCAGAGATAAGTAAAGACGGAATGGTGGCAGGAGGTGTACAGAAAACTGTCAATAATGGTCGCTTCGTCTTTGAATTGCCTCCTTTCTATGGTAAGGCAATATTATTTGTAAAGGCATATAATGAGAAAGACTCTGTGAAGAAGTCTATGGAAAGAGGAAAGGATAAACGCCGTTTCGACGAAGAGTCTTATCCTGATTTCTATGTCAAGCAAGAGTTGTTCTTCCCTGTGTTTGCTCATTCCTATTCGTGGTATCAAACTCATCAGCCAGAATGGCGTAACCTTTTACTCGATGATGCAACCTTAAAGGAATTATCGAAAATGGAAAGCGATCATACCTTGTCTACAGTAAAAGTTGATGCCAAACGTCGTAGTCGCCGAGCTGTCGACTTCTCAAAGCCTGCCTACGTCATTGATGCCTACGACCTGTATAACGAAGCTACCGATCGTGGTTTGTCTTGGGGTGTGCCTAATATGGGCGAATTCCCAAAGATAGCTTGTTTTACTGTTTATGGTAATATGAACAGATTTCGCGATTATAATATCCGGGCATTTTTCGATGATGGATATGTATTCTATCAGAATTATAGTGGTCATCTTGATAATGTTAAAAATAGGAGCAATGCGGTAGTATTCAATAATCTGCACTTAAAGCGTTTGGATAAGTTCCGCTTCTATACCGACTACGAACCTCGCAATCCTGAAGATCGTCATACCGAAGCCTTAAATACTGAGGATGTCAATATGATGTATCAGCTATTGCCAGACGATGGCACACGCTATACTTATCGCGACCGTAGATATCTCTTTGATGGTTTTGCTGAGCCAGAGAAGTTCTATACGCCAGATTATTCTAAGGCTAAGCCTGCTAATCAGAAGGACTATCGCCGCACATTATATTGGAACCCAAATGCCATGCCTGATGATGATGGCAACTTCAACGTTACCGTCTACAATAATAGTAGAGATACGAGGGTTAAGACTTCTGTAGCAGGAGTTACCAATGATGGCAAGTTCTTAGTGGAATAACGATACGAAATTGATTTAGTCAACTACTAACTATAATAGACGGAATGATAAAAAAGAGTTTTTTACGGAGAGGTATAGAATATATTCTACTACTGCTTCTTGCAATATTTGTGGCGTCGTGTGGTGTAAGAAATAAGAATAGCCAAGTGTATTCTACTCCAAAAGAAAAGGAGGTAACTCTTCTTCGGAAAATAACAACCATATATATTGATAAGCCTAAGAAAGCTCTGCAGATGCTTGATTCTGCAGAGCAACACAGGCTGATACCTATAGAAGAAATACAAAACCTTAGGGCTATGTCGTATTTCTATGGACTTGATAATCCCCAAAAAGCTTTGGAATGTGCTAATAAAGGCTATTCCAACGCAATTGAAAATGTAGATACCTTAGCTCAGCTCAATAGCCTGAAGGTGTTGGTTACTGTCTATTATATGCAAAGCCATTATACAGAAGTGATAATCAAGTCGAATGAAGCTATAGAACTTGCACTAAAAATTAAAGATAAAGAGTCTGTGGCTTTCTTCTATATGGCTTTAGGAAGTGCAAAGTCAGAGATAGACAACTTAAATGATGCTTTAGACTATCTGAACAAAAGTATTGAGATATACCAGACTATTGTTGAAGATAGCGCAAGATGGGCTACTTATGACAATATGCTATATGCCTTGACTAAGCAAGTTGATGTGTATGCAAGTAATCGTTTTTACGATAAGGCAGTTTCGTTAATTCCACGATGCCAGGCTTTGTTAGACTATCTTAAAAAGTCTGATTCTGCCACCATAGGTCTTAATGATATTCGTGAAGCCGAACTAATGGCAGCATGCTCGAAGGCTTATTATGGTGCTGGTGAAACCAAGAAGGCAGAGAAATGCTATGAGAAGTTGAGACTAACAAAATATGGTAATACAGATCATGGAATAGCCCTTGCTGTACCATATCTCGTATACTCTGGACAGTATGCTGAAGCCCTTAGATGTATAAAGATTAAGAAAAAGCATATGCAGGAGTGTCATAGTATTGTTACCTATTATTATAATAAGGTGTTGCTCCGCAATGAGTTTAAGTGCTATTATCATCTTAATATGTATAAGGAGGCTTCTTTTTCAGCTAACGAAAATATGGTTATGGCAGATAGTCTTAGAGCAAGAGAGAAGAAAGACTATGTGAGGACGGTTAAGAAAGTATTTGCCGATAGAGATATACAACTCCAGCTTATAAAGCATGAACAAAAGGCTGAGACCAGCCAGATTGTTATTCTCTTAGCAACGATTCTTGTAGTAGCCCTTGGTTTGCTGTTGGCAATATCAATAAGATATAATAATATTCTAAGACGTAAAGATAGGGCTAATCTTGCAACTATGGAGGAGTTGCGTAAGCTTTATAACGAGCGTACTCGTCAACATACAGATATCATAGCGGTTGATGAAAACGAGGATGATGACGAAGACCGAAAGATGTTTGTGGTGATATACAACGAGATAATAACTCGTAAGCTATATCTGAAGCCAGGCTTTAGTCGTGATGATGCAATATCTATAGTACCTATGAGCATGAAGCAGTTCTCGGCTCTGTTCCAAAAGTATTCTACAGGTTTTGTATCATTCGTCAATAACTTGCGTCTTGAACATTCGTTAGAGCTTATACGTAGCAACCAAGAATATACTATAGAAGGTATTGCTTTGGATAGTGGATTCTCTAATCGTCAGACTTTCCATCGACTCTTTGTAGAGAAGTATGGAATGACACCAACGGAATATAAACGATTGCTTAATGCAGAAAATACCTAACAAAAGGAGATGAGCTTGAATCTTTTTATTAATAGTTTATATCTCGAATTTAAGCTTCGGGGGGGGGAAACTGAATAAAATATGTGGTTTTATGCGTCAAAGGGTAAATAAATACCATTTTTACGCAATGAATATATGAGGCATAAGTGACTGATTATTAATGAGTGCCCAAATTGTTACACTATTTATTTTCTTTTGTTACACCTTTTTTCCTTGTTTTTATTTGAGTTTAGCAATAAAGGCATTACCTTTGTAATGCTGATAGGGAATACCTTATGCTATATTGTTTGACATTATAGTCAGAGATTAATATGGCTCTTATCTCTTACGGAATTTATATCAACTCAAATCTTACATCAAAGGAGACCAAAGAACAATACCAGTTTTATCCTACAGCAATAAGTAACTGGTTGTTCTTTGGTCTCCAATTTTTTATTTGGAAGGAAGATTATAAATATTGTTAATGATTTCAGTATTTCTAAGGTAAAACACTCATTATCTCATTTTTATTGTTTATCTTTGTAGCCATAAACAATGCTACTTATGAGACTACTTACAACATTATTCCTTTTATTAATCACATTAAGTACTTCTGCTCAGCAGAAAGCACCAAGACAGATGAACTATTATCCCGATAATGGTGATATAGTTTGTGTGAATGGTAACAACCGTTATACCCGAGCTCTTTATGGTTCGGAAACATTATATCGTTTGGAAACAAGCGACCGACCTTTGTTTGCTACCTACGACAAGAAAAACAATCGCAACATCTCGTTCTATATAATATATAAAGGTGTGAAAACACGCTTGGATAGCACTTCATGGTGTGAGGCTCGCTATCGTGGTGGTGTGCGCAGCTATAAGCTTAAGGACGAGAAGTGGAATGGCGGTGAGATAGACTTTGTGGCAATAGCATCACAAAGTTCAGAGGCTGCTATGTTTGATATCAAGGCTATCAACTTTAATAGCGATATCTCGGTGGTTATAAACTGCTGCAAAACAAAAAGAAAAGGTATGCACCGAGAGGGCGACCTCGGTATGGAGCCACGCGAAAGCTACGACCCTATGCCTGGCGCATCTGTAGAAGACAAGACAATTCTGATAAAAAGAAACATCGGAAAAGCTTGCTTTGTGGTAGAGAATGCAGGAGAGATACTCTGCGATGCAGGCAAAGGTGAAGTCTCTATGGCTTTTACAAGAGAGAAGAAAGCTACAGAACAGCTCACATCTATACTTCACATAGAAACTCCCGACCAATATATCAACACCCTTGATGCCAACCTCGTTGCTGCATCAAATGGCTTGTGGGATGGCAGCACATGGCTTCATGGCTGTATAGGTTGGCGTATGCCGTTGGCAGGTTGGCGAGCAGCTTATCTTGCCGATGTGCTTGGATGGAACGAAAGAGCAAAGACTCATTTCGAAGCCTATGCCAAGAGTCAGGTTACTAATGTGCCAGCCATTTATCCTCATCCTACTCAAGATTCTACAATGAACCTTGCAAGAGCACAAAAGAAGTGGGGCACACAGATGTATTCAAATGGTTATATCTGTCGTAATCCTAACAACAATAGGCAGATGCATCATTATGATATGAACCTCAACTATATCGACGAACTGCTTTGGCACTTCTGTTATGATGCAGATACCGTGATGATGAGAAGGATGTGGCCTGTGTTGACAAGCCATTTAGCTTGGGAAAAGCGCAACTTCGACCCAGACAATGATCATCTCTATGATGCCTATTGCTGTATTTGGGCAAGCGATGCCTTGTGGTATAATGGTGGAGCCGTAACTCATAGCTCTGCATACAATTATCGTGGCAACCTGCTTGCAGCACGCATGGCAGAGATTCTTGGCGAAGATCCTAAGCCTTATCGCACAGAAGCAGAGGCTATATTGAAAGCTATGAACGACAGAT
>HF994075.1:36477-42365 GCA_000436915.1 Prevotella sp. CAG:1092
GACAGATTATGGCTGTCAGATCGTGGACATTGGGCAGAATACCAAGACTTGATGGGATATAAGCGTAAGCATGAGAGTGCAGCATTATGGTCGATATATACTCCTATAGACTGTGGAGTGACTACCGACGAGCAAGCATGGCTGTCTACACAATATGTCATCGACAATATTCCACATATCCCTGTTACTGCCGATAGCGGTATGGTGGTAGGTCATACTATCTCTACTACCAACTGGATGCCATACGATTGGAGCACCAACAATGTGGCACATGAGGAGGTTATGGATATGGCTTTGGCTTTCTTCCAGGCAGGACGCAATGAAGAAGGCTTTGCTTTGTTGAAGAGCGATGTTCTCGATGGAATGTTCCTTGGAGCCAGTCCTGGCAACTTCGGACAGATAAGCTATTACGACAAAGCACGTTCTGAGGCTTATCGCGACTTTGGCGACAATGTGGGAATATCTTCACGTGCTATTGTCAACGGACTATTTGGCATTCGTCCTGATGCTATGAATGGCAAATGTATTCTTCAGCCAGGTTTCCCACAGATGTGGAATTCGGCTTCGATATCTACACCTTATATTATATATAGATATGAGAAGAAGGACGGAAAGCGGAAGATAACAATCACTCAGCAGTTCCGTCAACCACTCGCTATGATATGGAAAATAAGTCTTGGCGACGGACAGTTTGTAGAAATCAAGGGGTCGACAGATAAAGAGCAGACACTTGAAGTTGACGAGGCATGGCTGATGTCGCAGAAGAAATCATTCTTCTTTGAGGCAAAGAAAGAGGAAACCCACAATGCCGAATATTGGGGATTGGCTGATATGACAACAGCTAAGGACAGTAAGACAAAGCTAAAACACCTTATTATTCCTGTCAACTCTAATGTAGACGATATTTTTAAGAATAAATATCTCTCACCACGCCCTCCTTACACCACACTACAGATACCTGCCCAAGGTATTGGTGAATGGTGTTTGCCTAAGAAGACTGCCGAGATTAACGATTCGGCATATAGAGCAACTATCGTAGATAACATCTTCGATACAAAACAGGGTGTGACTTTCGCTTCGCCAGCCAACGGCCATAATATTGCCTACACCTCGTTGTGGGATAACTATCCAGATAGTATCGACGTTCCAGCTAAGGGCAAGGCTCATCAGGCTTGGCTGCTCATGGCTGGTAGTACCAACAATATGCAGAGTCGTATCGACAATGGTGTGGTTATAGCAATGTATGCAGATGGTTGTAGCGACACCTTGAGATTGCGTAATCCAGAGAACTGGTGCCCAATAGAGCAAGACTATTATACCGATGGTTTGGCATTCTCAACGGTTCAGCCTCGTCCTTATCGCATACATTTAGGTAGCGGTTTGGTGAGTCGCGATCTATATGGCGACTTGATGAGCCAAGGCATTATAAAGAAACATACACGCACCGCAGAGCAAAATATTATTCCTGATGGTGCAGCACAGATATTGAACATGAAACTAAACCCAAATAAGAATCTTAAAGGCTTCCGCATAAAGACTCTTTCTAACGAGGTGGTTATAGGAGTTATGGCTATATCGATAGAGTAAAAAAAAGAATATTTCTACGCTTTTGACGTAGAAATATTTTTGTTTTCGTATGATTTTACCATATTCTAATATGTAATATAAGCTACTTTTGCAGCAGAAATCATACATAACAACTTAATAACTAAACAAAGCGATGAAGAGAATCTTTTCTTTCTTTTTGCTATCTGCAACCTTTGTCATGCCGGCAATGGCGCAGCGCATACAGCAAGACCTTGGTAGAGGTGTTGTTGCTGTGAACAGAAATCCTGAGCGTAGTGTTACTTCAGGAACAGATGGCAAACTTGTATCGTGGCGTAGGCTTGCCACCGAAGCTGAGGAAACTCAGTATAATGTTTACCAAAATGGCACACTCTTGGCTACCACCAAGAATACCAATCTTAAGTTATCGAAGCTCAACAACAACGATGTGTTTCGTGTAGTTCCTGTCGTCGATGGTAAGGAATTGACAAGCGGCATTGGTGATTTTAAGTATACCACCACCAATCAACCTTACTCAAACACCTTTATGAAGATAGAGTTTGAGGGCAAGATTTGTCATCCTGATAGTTTCGATGCAAAGTATATCTGGCCTGCCGACCTTGATGGCAATGGCGAATACGACTATATCATTGGTCAGGTGTCGCGCTATCACGACAAACTTACTGATAAGGTTCAGGCATATAAGGCTGATGGAACATATCTGTGGACAGTAGATATGGGACCAAACGTGTGGATTTGTCAAGGTCAGAATGATGAAGTTTTGGCTTACGATATCAACTGCGATGGTAAGGCTGAAGTTATGCTACGTAGCTCAGAGGGTACTCGCTTTTGGAATAAGTCTGCAAACAATTTCGGACTCTATCCTTTCAAGAGCACCGTTTTGGATATCGATGGTGATGGCATCACAGACTATCAAGACCAGCAAAAACGCAATCCTCCTTTCTATATTTCTGTTATAGACGGTTTGACAGGCGAGGAAATAAATAGTGCAGAGCTTGACTATTCTAAGGTTAAGGATGGTGAAGATAGCTATAGTCGCGACAATCGTGCCAACTATATGGACGACAATAGTGGTCATGAGTATGCCTTTATGACTGGCCACTTCTGTATCACATATACTGATGGTGTGCATCCTTCGTTGATGATGGAATGCTTGGATCGTACCAAGAATGGAAAGAAGCATCATAACTATGTCTTTGAATTCAAGTATGATTGGAACAATGGCAAACCTTCAAACTGGCATCATAGCTATACATGGAGCCGTAACGACAAGACCCCTTGGCCTGCAGAATTCCATCAATTGCGTGTCGCAGATGTTGATGGTGATGGTATCGATGAACTTGTTCAGGGTGGCTTTAGCGTAAATCCTAAGAAAGATATGCTGGCATCAGCAGGTATCGGTCATGGCGACCGCTATCGTGTTAGCGATATCGACCCTACACGTCCTGGTCTTGAAATATATGCTATCCAACAGTCAAATCTTTTAGGACAGGTAATCTATGATGCTGCTACTGGTGAACATCTTAAGGAATGGTATTTGCCTAATGTCTACGATGTAGGTCGTGGCGAATGTATGGATGTAGACCCAGACCATCTTGGTTATGAGGTGTATAGCTTAATGGATAATCTCTACGACTGCAAGGGTAATGTTATCAAAGAAGGCAAAACATCATACCCTTACGAAGGTATATGGTGGGATGGCGACTTAGCTCGCGAAGTTTTAAACTCTCCTGGTGGTAGTGGCTATAGCTCTAATGTGATGATAACCAAGTATAATGATTCACGCCTTGCTGAATTCTCGCAAGAGAGCAATTGGGCTGCACATGCTGGTTGGGCTGTACGTCCTGCTTTCATGGGCGACATCATTGGCGACTGGCGCGAGGAAGTTGTCTTGCTATATAATCCTGGTGGACGCAACCTCGGTCTTGTTGGATATACCACCAATATTCCTACCGACTATAGTTTCTACACCTTGCAGCACGACCCACACTATCGTCTCGACTGCACCACACGTGGTTACTATCAGTCGCCTAACACAAGTTTCTATCTTGGCTACGATATGCCAATGCCTCCATTGCCAGCTGTTATGAAGACCGACCTTCGTTGGAATTCTGGTGCGGAGTGGGCTAATGGTAAGTCTGGCTTTACTTCGTTCGATCAGACTTCTGCTACCAACTATGCTGATGGCAAGAGTGTAGTGTTCGATATCTCTGGTGCTAACACCAATGCTATTGCTCTTAATACCGAAGTTAAACCTGCTGCTACATACCTTATGGCTCCTGTAGACCACGACTATACTATCTCTGGTACAGGCTCAATAGGTGGAAATGGCGATGTTTGGAAGAGTGAACGTGGCAATGTAACTATCAATGCCAACATCACCACAACAGGCAAAACCATCGTTAGCAATGGTGTGCTTAATGTTAATGGCACTATCTCTGGCAACCTTTCTTTGCGTGCTCTTGGTTCGCTTGGCGGTAAGACAACTATCAATGGCGATGTAGAACTCGAAGGTTCACTTCATAATAAAGGATGCAGACTGATGCCTCGCGAGGTTATGACTTTCGGTAAATCGCTCAACATAGCTAATGGCAAGATAAATGGTCTTGTTGTTGAGTCTTCTCTCGGCAATGGTAAGGCTGACATGATAAAAGTTAACGGTGCGTTGACAATATCTAAACCTCTCACCTTTGTTATCGATCCTACAACTACCGATAATGAACTCTTGAAGGGTGAATATACTTTGGTTGAAACTACCGAAGGCATCACAGCTGCCGATGGTATGCTGAAGGTAGAGGGTCTTGACGGACATCCATACAAGATTAGTGTTGTCGGCAAGAATATTGTTATCAATATAAGTGGTTCGCGCGATGCAGCACAGAATGTTGAATGGACAGGTGCCGAAGGCTCTTCTTGGGATTATTCTTCACCTAACTTCGCCCTTAATGGTGCTGCTACACCTTTCGTAAAGAACGACGAGATTGTCTTCAACGACAATGCTACAGTAAAGACCGTTCAGCTCGATGCTAAGATGATTCAGAGTGGAGTGGTTGTAAATACCAATGATACCTATACCTTCAATGGCAATGGTGCTATTTCTGGCGCTGGCGACTTGGTGAAGGAAGGCAATGGTAAGCTCGTGATGAACCTCAAGAATAACGACTATACAGGTCGCACCATCATCAATGGCGGTACACTCTCTATTGCCGACATTCTTGATGCTGAACAGGTTTGTCCTATTGGTACATCTACAGCAGTAGCCGACAACTTGCAGATCAATGGCGGACGTCTTGAGTTTACAGGTACCAACTCTTCTACCAACCACGGCATGTTACTCACAGATAGTGCTCGTATCTCGGTAGTTAAGTCTAATGGTGCTTTGTCTCTTAATGGAACTATAAATGGTAAGAATGCGGTATTGGTGAAGGAAGGTGCTGGACAGTTGAACTTCTGTCAGACAACAGCAAATGCTATTAAGGCTGTGGTTCTTGCAGAAGGTATAATAGCTCAAGGCGACTGGCGTATGTCGTTGGGTACTGTTCCTTTCGTTGTTACAGGTAAGGACACTCGATATAAGTTTGTTGCTAATAAAAGCATGAGTACTATCCCTAACTTTGCTAATGCTATAAGTATAGAGCAGGGAGCTAAGCTTACTATCGATGGTACAGACAGAGCAGGATTGAATGGTAGTGTTAGCGGAAATGGTTCTTTGGTATTGAATGCAGGAGGTGTGCGCTATGATATCAGCACTAATATGAGCAAGTTTGAAGGCTCGTTGCATATAAATGGTTCTGCGCGTCTGATGTCTAACGTTACAGATATGAAGAAGCTTACACTAACTCTTGGCGATGGCGCTTCTATGCGACACTATCAAGGCGGCTCAAGCAATAATGTAGCAGCTGCCCTTCATGTTGGTGCTTTGGCTGATGCTGCAGGCTATTCTTCGTTCAAGGCAAAGCCAACATTTGGCGGTAGCGATGAATCATGGTTTGTAGGCTACAACAATACCGATGCTACATTCTCTGGTAAACTTATCGCTAAGTCTGTTACCAAGGTGGGAACTGGCAACTGGACCATCAAGGGCAACGAAAATACTTCGAGCATCACGGTTAAAGAGGGTAAGCTCACAATCTTTAATTTGTCAGGAAGTGCAACAACAGGCACACTGACTATTGGCAAGACAGCTACTCTTACAGGTACGGGTACTACAAACAGTATTGTTGCGCAGTCTGGATCTCTCCTGCAGCCAGGGTTGACAGAGAAAGCAATTGGTACTATTAACACAAATTCTAATGTTATCATGCAGAATGGTGCGACATTTA
>HF994076.1 GCA_000436915.1 Prevotella sp. CAG:1092
ATTAGGTTAAGGTAAAGAATAAAAGATTGTTTCAGGCAGGTATTAGATAATAAGGTAAAAAGAACAGAGAAAAGATTGATAGGATAGCATAGAGATGTTGAAAGCCTGGCTTGCAGTTAGAAACTGCTTGCAGGCATATTGGGGACGGGCGCGTTCCTTTTTTTTTGCCCTTTTGCCAACTATATATCTTTTATCACATAAATTTCGCTTGTATTCTTCAAATTACGAAGATAGAATAACGACAACTATATTATAGCTGTTCGCTATATGCTATATTTCAAACAATTAGCGAACAGCAAAGCTTCTACATAGTTATTTTTCTTAGAGTATTTATTCTAAGAGTTCTATTAGAACTTCAATTCTTTGAGTATGTTGCCATCCATGTCGAGCACCTGGATATGGCGATTCTCATAAATAGCAAGAGTTGGCAGATTGCCTCCCTTTGGGAATGTTGGCGAACCTGTATTGCATACTACAGTACCTTCTGCATCAACATCGAGGAGCCAAAGATGTGTATGACCGTAGAAGAGCACATCGGCATGGCATGATGGCTTGTGGTCGGGATTATAGATATGACCATGTGTGAGCCAAATGCGTGTACCATTGTCAACAATAAGCATAGAATCTTGGAGCACAGGGAATTGAAGTAGCATTTGGTCTACCTCTGAGTCGCAATTACCACGTACAGCCACTATATCTTTAGCCATAGCGTTGAGTCGTTCAACTATAGCCTTTGGGTCGAGACCTTCAGGCAATCCGTTGCGAGGACCATAGTTGATAATATCGCCAAGCAGGCATAGCATATCACATTTATTTTCGGCATATATCTTTAATGCCTTTTCCAACGATGGCAAAGAGCCGTGTATGTCGGAGAGAATAAGATACTTCATCGTATTTTTATTGTAGTTTTTATTGTTATCTAATAGAACCTATCAGAATAAAGCTCAGCTATCTATATCTGATGATGCAAATTTAGCAATTTATTTTGTTTTAGCAAAATTGCTTAGTGTTGTTTCAGCTTTTTACCTAAATGCTTATACAACCACACGAAGGCTGGAATAAGGAATAAATCAGCCATTACCCATGCCACAGGGTCACCATAGCAAACACCATACCATGCAAAAGCTGGTACGAGCCAAAGGCTTACTCCGCAGCGGGCTATCATCTCCATCACTCCACTCAGCATCGAGAAGTTGCTATAACCCAAGCCTTGTATGCTGTAGCGAAATATCGTGAGCAGTCCGAGACAAGGGAAGAAATAGTTGGCTATTCGCATAAACTGGGCTGCAAGATTTACCACCTCAACTTCACCACTATCAACAAATAGCATCATCATATTATTGGCAAAAGGATAGATAATGGCAAAGGTAAAGATGAAATATACCACCATCACCTTGATGGCAGCTTTCACTCCCAGCTCTACTCTATCCAACTTGCCTGCACCAATATTCTGTCCGCAGTATGTAGCCATAGCCATGCCAAGATTTTCAAACACACAGGTGAAGAGATATTTTATTCGCATTGATGCTGTGAAGGCTGCTACATATATAGTTCCCAATGCGTTATTGGCACTCTGCAGCATCACTATACCTATGCCGGTGATAGAGAATTGTAAGCCCATAGGCACACCATTGTTGAGCAATATGCTAACCTTCTTGTTATCGTATTCACGCTCGTTGCCTTGCGGAATGAGTATTTGCATATGCTTTTTGATGTACCACACGCAAAGAGCTACCGAAAAGCCTTGCGACAGCCATGTGGCAATACCGGCTCCTTCTACACCCAATCCCATAATGAGAATCAACACCACATCAAGCAATATGTTGACCAGCGAAGCAGCGATAAGGAAATAAAAAGGTTGCTTAGAATTTCCCAACGCTCTAATCTGACCCGACAGCAAGTTATAAGCTATAGTGAAAGGGATTGCAGCAAACTGTAATATAAGAAAGGTATAGGCATCATCAAAGACATCGGCAGGAGTGTTTACAAGATGCAATATCTTACCACAGAAGATGCACGACAAAAAGGTTATGACCACAGCTAAGACTATAGCTATGCGGATGCTATTGCTAACATAGGCTCGCATCTTGGCATAATCTTTAGCGCCAAAAGCTTGAGCCACAGGAATAGCAAAGCCTGCACATGAGCCATTACAAAAGCCCATTATCAAAAACATAATACTCGACGATGCTCCTACTGCTGCCAATGCCTCAACTCCAATCCATCTGCCCACAATAGCAGCATCGATGATGAGATACATCTGCTGTAGAATGTAGCCCATGATAAGCGGAATAGCAAAACTGATAATAGCTCTTAGTGGCGAGCCTACGGTCATGTCGTTAACGCTATTGTTATTCATTTAGTTACCCTTTTAAATTATAATGCTATAATATCATTATGTATATATATATAATAATGTTGGTGCAAAATTACTAAATATATCGTTAACATGATAGCTAAACAACTTAGTTTTTTGTACCTTTGCGTCATATATAAATCAGCATACAACAACTTTGAGCAAACATAAATGAAAAAGACAATACCAGTTATAGGCATGGCATGCTCTGTTTGTGCAGCCAACGTAGAACGTAAACTCAATTCTTTAGATGGTATCAACTCTGCTACGGTTTCGCTTGCAGGCCGCACGGCATTGGTAGACTTTAATCCAGAGCAAATAACGCTCGAAGATATGAAACGCGAAATCAGCAATGCAGGCTACGACCTTGTGATAGAAGAAGATCGTAGCGCAGAGGAGATAAATCGTAGAGAGTTTACACTATTGAAACGCAAAACCATTGGCTCGTGGATATTCTCTCTTTTGGTGATGGCATTCAGCATGGGATGGATTTCGATGGGTGCAGAATCTGAGCTGGCAGCACGCAACATAAACAACCAAATGGCTTTGATTATTGCATTGGTGAACATGATATGGTGTGGTAAAGGCTTCTATATCTCAGCATGGAAGCAGCTAAAACATGCCACAGCAAACATGGACTCGCTGGTGGCGCTAAGCACGATGATTGCCTTCTTGTTAAGTGCTTTCAACACTTTTTGGGGTGATGATGTTTGGGGAGCAAGAGGCATAGAATGGCATACTTATTTCGATGCCTCGGTGATGATCATAACCTTTGTACTTACCGGAAGATGCTTGGAGGAGAAAGCTAAAGACAGCACAGCAAGTAGCATACGCCACTTGATGGGATTGCAGCCAAAGACTGCCCGACTTATAGATGGCGACAAGATAGAAGAGGTGCCTTTGTCAACAATAGGTCGAGGCGATGTCATTGAGGTTAGAGCTGGCGAAAAGATTCCTGTAGATGGCATTGTGACCGAAGCTGAGAGTTTTATGACTGCCGATGCTGCATATATCGACGAGGCTATGATTACAGGCGAGCCTACACCTGTGGCTAAACGCAAGGGCGACTCGGTGATGGCTGGCACCATACCAAGTCAAGGCAAACTACGCATGCGAGCTATGCAGATAGGCGAAAAGACTGCTTTGGCTCAGATAATTAGAATGGTGCAAGAGGCTCAAGGAAGCAAGGCGCCTGTGCAACGCATAGTAGACAAGGCGGCATTGGTGTTTGTGCCTGTGGTGGCAGCAATAGCGTTAGTAACCTTCATTGTTTGGTGGGCTATCGGTGGCAATGCTGCCCTACCCCAAGCCATTCTTTCAGCAGTAGCTGTGCTGGTGATAGCTTGTCCGTGTGCTATGGGATTGGCTACTCCTACTGCCTTGATGGTGGGCATGGGAAAGGCTGCCGAGAAACAGATTCTGATAAAGGATGCTGCGGCTTTGGAAAGACTAAGAAAGGTTGACGCTTTGGTTATTGACAAGACCGGAACGCTCACCATTCCGAATCAGAATGTAGACTTCACAAAGGCAGATGATATAGATCTTGAAACTCGCGAAGCACTAAAACCTAATGCTGCTGAGGCAATGAGCATTTTGCAAAAAGAAGGTATAGAGGTGTGGATGATGAGTGGCGACAAAGAGGAGGCTGCAAGCTATTGGGCTCAGAAGGCTGGCATACAGCACTATCAGAGCAAGGTAAAGCCAGATGACAAACAGGCTTTGGTGAAGAAACTACGGGACGAAGGTAAGAGGGTGATGATGGTTGGCGACGGCATCAACGACACACAGGCTTTGGCTCTTGCCGATGTAAGCATGGCTATAGGCAGGGGTACTGATGTGGCTATGGATGTGGCACAAGTCACGCTAATGGGCGATGACCTCATGGCTATTCCCGAAGCTGTAAAATTGAGCCGCAAAACGGTAAGCATGATATGGCAAAACCTATTTTGGGCTTTTGTCTACAACATAGTGTGCATTCCGCTTGCTGCTGGTGCTTTACACATCTTCGGTATCGACTTCCAGATTACTCCTATGTGGGCAAGTGGACTTATGGCATGCTCAAGCCTAAGCGTAGTACTAAACTCGCTAAGGCTGAAGCTCGGATAGAAAAGATTGCAAAGAGGGGAATACAATTGTCTATTTCCCTCTTTGCAATCTACTAACTTTTTATTAGCCTTTCTTTTAACCATAATCCTATACGAGATTAAACGAGTACAGAAAAACTACAAAATTTTGATTATTAACTATATTTTTTGCTATTCTATGAATTCTCAAGTCATACATTAAATGATTTTTACTATTTTTGCATATACCTAACAACAAAACTACAACTAAAAACATGAACATTAAACAAAAGACATGGCATGCTGCATGCATGACAGTGTGCCTATCAATAGCACCAGCACTTGCTAATGGACAAACGTTTGATTTCGAAGATTGCGAAATCGGACAAAAATTCACTATGTGGAATGTAGACCAAGGAAACATTACCGATGAAGCTAAGGCGGTAGCTGAAGTGGTTGCCGACCCTACAAATCCTAACAATAAGGTGTTGCACATCACCGTTAAGACTTGGGGAACATTCGTTACCCTCACACTTCCACCGGAATTAGCAGGTCATATGCTTACTGACAGTAAATCTACACTCAGCTTTGACCTATATCGCCCTACCACAGATGCAGACGATTGGAAACAGTTTCATGCTTATCTCGGCAACGACAAATTATATCAAGACGAGAGCTATCCTTACCAAGGCGATAAAGGACAATGGATAGCGAAACAATATCCTCTTGGTAAGGTAACAACAGCTACCGATGACGAAAGAAATCTACATATCGGTATCCATCACAACAATTCTGAATATTATATTGACAATGTGCGATTAAAAGGACAACACGATGACTATTTTGTGGCTTCAAACAGCAACAACCTCATCGATATATGCAAGGAAAACACATCGTCTGACTATATGGTATGGAATACACCTACACTAATTCCGGAAAATGAAACCTTGAATATAAGAACAGCTCGCTATAGTTATCTGAATAGTAAGATGGAAGGAGCTGGCATAATAAATCTATATGCTGGTGGCGAACGCACATATCTTGGTAGCAACGAGAAAAACAACAAAAACTATCATCCAGACTGGTCGCTATTCAATGGCACCTTGAATATTTTCCCATACAAAGATGTAGAAGCAAATGCCGGCTTTTATGGATTAGTATGGATGTCGGGCAAGACTTTCGCGCCAGATAATGCTGCGCAAAATGCTGCAGACGGCAATATAAACCCTTGTTTCGCAAATACTAAAGTAGTGCTACACGATGGCGCAACCATAGCTTGCGAAAGTGGTAAGCGCGGACTACGCATAGCTCATCTCGACACAGAAGAAGGCTCTACTATTTATGGATATCTGAAAGAAAAGGTTAACAACGACGCTTACTACATGGTTGGTGGCGACAATAGCGACGGAACTCTCGCTGGAAGAATAATACCTATGGGAGGCTCTAACCTAAATATAAAGGTAGGACTTGTGAAAGAGGGTAAGGGTACTTATCGCATCACAGGCAGCCAAAACTTGATAACAGGCGGCATCCGCATCTTTGATGGTGCTGTAATGGCAAATAATGATGTACAAAAAGCTGAGACAGGAAAACTGTCTGGAGCTATAGGTCAGCAGACTTCGGCACAAACACCAGGTGTATACGTAATGAGCAAAGGCTTGTTGGGAGGCGTAGGCAGTATTGGCTCTACTGTAGACCTATACGGAACTCTCGCTCCTGGCGATGGTGGCATAGGCACTCTAATGCTAAAGAACTTCGCAACTAAAGAGAAACCTAACTTGGTATTACATCCAAAATCGAAGATACGAATGGAGGTCACAGATGGCGAACACTATGACCAGCTTGTTGTTGATGGTAACATATCTATAAGCAACAAGATGGAGGACTTCAGCGAATCTAACGAAAAGCCACGTATGTATATCACACTAACAAGCTACCCTACTCTCGCTGTTGGCGATGAACTAAAACTCATAACTTGCAATTCTAAAGATGAAGCATTAGACTTCGATGTAAGATACCCAAAGCAATATACATGGAAGACTGACATCAAAGAAATTGATGGTAAATTTGCTATTGTAGCATGTGTCACCTCTTTAGAATATGGTGGACAGGGTGAATGGAAAGAAGATAGCGACGAAGAAACAAAGACCGACACTACGACTATAGATATTGAAAAAGAAAAGACATATAGCGATCCACTACGAACATATACTGAAAAGCAAGGAAAATATATTGGCACTTGTGTATCACTATATGATAACAAGATAAATATAGATGACGAAAATGATAGCAAGACTCGCCAACTGATAGACCAGTTCAATATGGTGGTATGCGAAAACGAAATGAAGTTTGATACCACAGAACCTAACCAAGGCGAATTCAACTATTATAATGGCGACCGCCTTGTGGCATTTGCTCAAAAGCATAACATGCGAGTAAGAGGACATGCCTTGGTATGGTATTCGCAGGTGGCACAATGGTTGAGCAAAGATGGTAAGAAGAACGATAAAAACTTCACAAAGCAACAATTGCTCGACATTATGAAAAACCATATCTATAATGTGGCAGGCCACTATAAAGGAAAGGTGGCAGAGTGGGATGTTTGTAATGAGGTGTTAGACGACGACCAATCAATAGTTCGTACCGACCCTAACGGCTTCAAACTTCGTGCTGCTTCTATCTGGAACTTCGCTGGCGATGACTATATAGAAAAGGCTTTCCGTTGGGCTCATGAGGCTGCACCTGATGCACAGCTTATACTCAACGACTATGGCGTAGAATTCCAAGGTCAGGCAAAGGCTGAAGCTTTCTACAACTTGGCTAAGTATCTGAAGGAGAAAGGTGTGCCTATTGACGGTGTAGGATTGCAATGCCACCTTGATGTTGGCAACGTAGATATTAATAAGCTCAAAGCTACTATCGATCGCTTCAATGCCATCGGATTACGCTGCGTAATCACAGAGCTCGACCTTGGTATGGACGACAACGAAGCCAACCGCATGCAACAGGCTAAGGACTATTATAATATTGCTCGCATAGCTATGGAGGCTGACAACTGCAACGAGCTAATGATATGGGGATTGACAGATGCTATGACATGGCGTGGAGGTCGCAACCCATTACTCTACGACTCTGACCTCACACCAAAGCCAGCCTACTATGGTCTGCACCAAGGATTGCGTGAAACTTCGTCGGCACCAACGGCTATATCACCACTACCCTATGGTAAACCTTCTGCAACACATGTGGTAGCTGAAACTTACTACAATCTACAAGGGCAACGCATCACATCATCGGCTGCAGATAGTATATATATTACAAGTCAGCTAATGAGCGATGGAAGTGTGAGAAACAAAAAGGTCATTAACCGATAATAACCACAAAGCCTACACGTATATACATCTCTGTAAATGTGCATATATGTGTAGGCTTATTTTTTAATTGTTTATTATTAGTGTCCGCTAAACCTGCATGACGATTCGGGGAGCCCTTTATTTACAAGGATTCCCTATATTTATTAGTTGATTATTTAATCTGACGAATAAGACAACCTGGCGTAAAGTCGCTTCCATTGACTTTTTTAAAGGTTGTGCACCCCAAAGTAGCACCTTGTGCCATTTCTTCCTCTGCCATGTATCGGTTGTCCCATATGAGATTTTTCACAGGCTTTACCTCACCGACTTTCTTGTAAACAATCTTGTCTTCGGAAGTCTTGACACGTTCAAGCACTTCAAAAAGAGATTTTTCGGTGATACCTTCTTTCATGCCTACCTTTGCCTCCATTGTCTCCACGTCAAGCGGTGATTTGACTTGGAATACAGGAAAGTTTTTCTGTAAATCTGCAATATTCTCGTCAAGAGCGCGCTGACAAGCCTTTCTGACCATCAGTTCAGGTTGGTCTTCACGAATACCGAGAAATGAAGTGGTGCTGCCACTGCTTTCCTGATACCCTATATACTTCAATTTGAATTTGTCGCGCATACCTTCGAATACCTCACGGTTGTTCCATGCGAGATTGTAGACATTGGCTTGCGTCTCTTCATCCCATACCAGTTGGTATAAGTATGTTCTAATACGTACCTTAAAGCCTTTGAACGAAGCTGCTATATCTCCGTAGTCCTTTCCGATTTTATTCCAATCATTGTTTCCTGTGCTTGCGGCAGCTACAGCACCTGCTACTTGTATCAATGCACCAAGTACAGCAGAACCCTTTGATTTGTCAATATAAGATATGTCATTGACGAGTACAAAGGTATTACCAATTAGATCTTCTCCTGCATCAGCCAGCACAGCATCAGAACCACGTGCACTTATAGCAGCCTTGGCACGCTGCATCTCTGTGGCACCATACAGGCCACGCTGCTGTACGATGTCCATATCCATATCACCAGTGTATGGATTGTAGTCAAACCATTTGCCCACAAGGCGGCTGGCTATTTTGTTCCGATTGAGAAACGAAGTGATGTCATCCACTTCATGATCTTTTCCACTCTTTAACTTTTTGCTATCTGTATAAACGGCTCTTACTGAAAGATTGTGATCGTTGTATGCGTCAGGAGTAGGAATTTGGTAAAAACAGTCGTTTATCTCTTCGTAAAATTCTCTTCCTTTATGATTTACCAAAAGAGAGTAGAGAGAACTTCGACGATAAGTCTCGTCTATATCTTTACTGTTACGTTGTGCAAACAACGATATCGGCATTATTACAGCGATAATGCTTAAAATAAGTTTCTTAACCATATTAGATGAACTCTTAATAGTTGAACATGTTAGAAGTCCCATAAATCATTGTCAAGAGTGCTCTTGATGTCCTTTCTTGTAAACTTGAACAATAGAGAGTATGCTCTTTTTGCAATGACTCTCGCTTCTGTGGCATTCAGTTTTCTAAAACCATTTTCTTTTAGATAATCCATAAGAGCTTGGGTTTCGGCAACATTACTTGTCACAGCAGGGAACACTTCCTCATCACCAATCATATATCCGAACCTGTCGCTCTTGTCCGTAAAGAACTGCCCGACTTCTACTGATCGATTTTTAAGACCTCCTATCCATGTGTATGGAGTTGGCTCATAGGACAATTTACCAGATGTTGAGATTTTGGCTTTTGTGTAGCATGATGCTCCTTTGTCTTTCTTGAAGACATGCAGTTTACCTGCATTGTCAATATGAGCAGTCAGCGTGTCACATTTGACAGGAATAACGGCTTCATTCTTGCTATTTAGAATTCCCCATTTGTCATATGTGGCAGTTGAGTCTTCCACAAGAAAGAACCCTTTGCCAATATTCCTTACATAGTTATATTTGGCAGGAACAATGACGTTTCCTTTTACATCACAGATACCTTGCTGTCCTTTTTCTTGATTGACTTTCATGTATCCATCAATTGGCTTATAAATCATTTCATATACGAAAGGCAATAACTCACAACCTTTGGAGTCAATCAGTCCCCATTTGCCATTCTTCTCCATAGAGTAATAACCATCTCCGTTAAATCTGCGCATGTCGTCCCAAGTGTCAGAGACCTTGTTTCCATGTCTGTCCACGAAGTAGTAGTTGTCTCCTTTGTCGTTGAATGACAGAGATAGACCTTCATGGAATGGATAATATGTACGATTCTGGTCAAGTACTGTGAATTGATGCGTATTTAGGTCATAGAATCCCCATTTCCCATCTTTTTTTTGTGCTAAACATACATTTTCAGACGGTGCAAATACTCTGTTCAGATTTGCATCATCTGGAATAACTTGATTGCCTTGCAAATCATAGACAACTACTCTCGTTTTTATTCCTTTCCCCTTTGTTGCGTGAATGTATGGAATTGAAGTGTTATTCCATGCATAACCATAGTATTTGTTGACTGCTCCCGCAAAATACATTGTGGCAAAAGGCATGATATGTATGGAGTCATTCCAAAGTGCTTTGTTCGAAAGAAGCGAATCGGTAATGAAGTCTTCTGGTCTACCAATTCCTGATTTTTTGAAAGTAGTGAATTGTCCGACATTTTCTTTTGCTGAAATAATAACTCTTCCTGTCTTGTCAACGATTTCCATTTTGCCAGTCTTTGGCATTGTATAGGCATACCCCAGATTATTGAAGGGAGAAAGTAACCACTGTTTTACAGGAACAACTTCCTTTCCCTGAATGTTAACATAGCCATAAAATTGCCCTTTCATAACTACTATCATACTATCACGACCACTACTTATGGCACTGTATTTAGGCTCTACTATATATCTGCCATCTTTTGCCATAAGTCCCCATTTTGCCCCTTTGATATTGTAGCTTTTCGAACCACGAAATCCCGGTGTCAATGGAGGAAAAGCTCCTTTTTGCTTTATGGGTTTGTCGGTGAATTTACCACCAAGCGCAACTAACCAGTAATCTGTTCCTTCATGCTCTGTTATGAGACTATATCCCATTGACTTACCAACAGACTTTCCGCGGCGGTCAATAAATCCCCACTTCAAACCTTTTCTTACAATCGCAACACCATACTCGTTGAAAGGACGTGTTTCGTCCCATTGTGGCTTGATGGTAAAGGCCTTACTTCCTTTTTCCCCATAGCCAAACTGTCCTTTGTCGTTGTGCATAGGCACAATGTTCTGCGCATACGTTGCCATCGAGAGACTCAATGCCAAGGCAAACGACAATACTTTTTTGTTCATGTCTTGTTGTTTTAAGTTATGATTCTATTTTTTATTTAGATTGAATAATCTCATGTTGCTGTCAAATTTACCCCACATGACAGGATGCTGTGCATGAGGAATTTTTGCAGCATACTCCGAAACCTCTTTGTGTACATATCTAAAAATTTCAGAGGCTGTAATGTACTTATCTGAGTTAATGTCTGCATTACCACATAAACCTTTTACAAGATAATAGGTGAACAGACTATTGCTTCCATCTGCCATTTCAAGAGAAGTCTCATCTGTGCGTGATGAGAGAAAGTACATTACATCGCCTTTTCTTGCTGATTGTACAGATATGTTGATATGGTTTCCTTTGCGTAGACCACCTGCGAAACATGCGTCTGCGAAAACCATTTTTTGTCCAGCCCTACAATTACGAAAGAGAATCTGCATTTCAGCATAGCTGAGTCCACCTAAGTATTTTTGAGCACCAGTGGCAGATGAAGCTGCCATGTCATAGCAGCAGAATCCACCTTCGTATCCATGACCGCTGAAATAGAATATCATCTTGTCTTGACTGGTAGCTTTCGCAAATACACTTCGAAGAGCAGATATGATATTAACATGAGTTGCATTCTTGCCGAGGAGGAGCGTTGTCTCCGCTCCTTGAGTTCTCATCAACTGCTCAAACACTTTCGCGTCATTTTCCGTTATGGTCAAATCGTTTATGTTCTCATAATCTGCAATACCCACAGAAAGGACATAAGTCTTCTGTCCCCAAATAGAGGCAGGCAAGTAGAATGCTATCATAATTACCAATAGGAATCTGCTCATAATGTAATCAATTATCGATAAAGAAGATGAATTACCTGTTGTGGTTGGTTCTGGGCGTATGCCATAGCGATTTCTCTTGCATAAGTAAGACGTTGAGATTCGATAGAAGCAAGGTCGCTCCATTGTTTCATCTCGAACTTCCACTCCTCGCCCATGTGATGCTTTATCTCCTGCACGAGCTTCATGGCCTCGCTATAACATGCAGCATCTGGATAAATTTCAGACAAGAATACGCTTGCAACAGCGGCGTTCTCTTTTGAGAATCCTGTCATCCATGCTGCTTGTGCCTGAGCAAGATTTTCCTCACATTGACGGTCTACATATTGTTTATAGACAATCTTTACTTGGGCTACGGCTGCATCGTATCCTTTTGAACATTCTGGAATAGACAACAATGCATACAGTGCTTCCTCGTAATTTCTTATAGATGCAGCAGTTTTCGCCTTCTTAATTATGACCTGATAATTGTTGTCATACCATTCGATGATTTTCTTTTTACCGTTTGCTACAAAGTCTGTAAGATTACGATTTTGTGCATTCAAGCGGCGGATAGCACTATTATAAGCCTTTGTGTCATTGTCTCCAACTCCGTTTACATCCATAGAATAGGAAGAAAATAACGTACCTTGTTGTACATCACCTATATATAATGTAAGCGAGAGATTCATTACTGTTTTCTGGGGTGCGCCAGCAATGATATGTTTGTCAACAATATCTGGCTTCACCACAATGCCAAACTGACTGTTTGTGAACTGTGTCACGTCGTTTCCACTTAACAGAACGCGATGGAGAACATTCTTCATATAATTGGCACTCTGAGGAGTCATGCCTTCTGTATCATCAGGAATGATCACCTGCATAGGTATATCGCAATTTTGAGCATGAGCTAACATACAGGATGCTGCCATGCACATTGAAATCAAAAACTTCTTCATATCTCTGATATTTATTTTTCACCAATAATAAGTTCGAATCTGCCTAAGGTACGGCTGCCACCTTGTTTAGAAGGAATGCCGAGACTTGCAAGATACTTTCTTAACTCTCGTCCGAATGTTCCTGCATCTTGTGGACGCTCACGTTCATCAAAGAGGCCAATCTTCACATCTTGGAATGTAATAGATGTCTCAGTGTCGTCAACAAGATTATAAGAACGGCCTATAGAATTGTCCGATACCCAGTCTTCAATAATCTCACGCAGTTCTTTACCATTGTATTCCTTTTCCATGTCCAAGCCGCTGCCATCATCAAAGCAGTTTACAATCAATGCAATGCCTCGACCATTCTGTAAACATTCATCAAAATATTGCTGTAGTTGTGCAAGGAAAGTATCCATATTGGTCAGGATGGCTTCCTCTACTAGAGTTGGCACTTCTGCTGAGAAAGATGGCTGACCGCTACCTGATACTGATGCTATTGAATTGTAGGTATAAGCATCATATGCACTTAATGTGTATGATACAGTTCGCTTTGGGCCAGTAGTGCTGACCTTCCAGTCTACATCAAAGAATATATCGGCTTTCGCCTGCATGTTTATCTCGTCCATAAACGATACCGCAATACCGCTTCCCGTTGTCTTGGATGCCATACCACTGTTGCGTGCAGCCTGAGCTTTCACGCCTCGGATAGAAGTTAGGAAATTCACTGTGGAATATCCTCTGTCGTTCATCAGTCCCTCTATCTTTGATATGGCAAGGTTCAAGTCTTGGCTTGTCTGCAAGGCAATCTCGTAATTAGGGGTCAATACGACAGACCCCTGATTATCAATCTGCTGCATATAACCATTTGCAGTACACCATGTTTCGGAAGGGCGAACCATAATTCTTGGTTTCTTTGCCTTTACCTGTCCTGCTTGTGCATAAGCCATTATTGCACAGACAGACAATAGTATTGTAAATATAATCGACTTCTTCATATTTAGGACTTATTTGTGTAATACATTATCATTTTGTAAACGTTCTCTGAGTTCTGAACGTAACACGCGGACTGTCACGCTCATTTTACGTCCGTACTGATATTTTTCAACATTGCGACTACCACTTCGCTCGTCTACTGTTGATACATATTTCTTGTATTCTCCACCATCAGCAAAGAATCTTTGGAAATATTCACGATAACGCTCCTCTGCATTAGGAATATTCAATAAAGGCCGCTGGTCACAACTACTATTACCATCGTGAATACCGTTGAAGATAACCTCACGTACTGCATTTTTCTTAGCTTGTTCTACTGCATCAGCACGATTACGACCTTCTCCCCATGAAAGGAGAGTTTGAGAGCCATCATGTTCCACACCGATACATTGTATTTTGTAATCCTGATAAGCACTTGCTACAGTATTACGCGAGCATCCTGTCAAGATGCACGTTGCCACAATCATCAAATAGTAAATTGATTTTCTCATAATTTTTAGAATTCGTATCCTACTTTAAGGCTCACGCCATTTATACTCTCATCATTCTTTTTCCAAGTGTCTGCTTGCTGTAAGGTGTAGCTTACACCGAGAAGCAGACTTCCACGTTGCGTTCCAAAACGGTAGCCGAGCGTAGGTGAAAAGTAAAGTCCTCCACGAATCTCACCGCCTAAGTCTACAGACCAATATGGTACCGCGCCACGGTCTTGCTGTGATATAATATTTCCTCTAACGTCAACATAGATGGGGAACGACCAAGCTATATCAGAACGTCGCACATGATCATTGTTAACATAATAGCGCAGACCTACACCTAAACCAACTCGGAGAAACTCGTTGAATCGGTAGCCATTTACCCAGTCTGCACCAACATTCTGCATGTTCTTCCGCTTGAACATCAGTGTCGAGGAAGTGTTTGCGGATATTGATCCCCAATATCCACTCTCCTTGTCATTATAGTCAGTATAGTGTGTCCTATTATTGGGGAGTTCTGGTAGCCTTACTTCTTGTGCGAACATAACAATTGCACCAAAGGCAAGTGACATAAGGTAGATTCTTTTCTTCATAACAATAGCCTTTATATTTTAGAAACCCAATTTACGAATGATGCCAGCTTGCTCCATGGTTTTTCTCAGATTATCTTTGGCAATCTGTACGGTTGCTGTTACTTCATACCCCTTTCCTACCTTCATAGTAGAAAGTGTCCCTGCAATAACATCTGCATAGCTTTTGAAGTCTTGCTGAAAGAAAGCGTTGAAGAAATCTGCATTTTGAACTTCTGCAGAAGCTGATGTACAAAGTGGTTTTTGTGGTGAACCGCCTTGACCTGGTGCCACGCCTTTGAACAAAGCACCGTGTACAGCACATTTCTGAAGGATAGTATTGTTTATGTCGCCTTTCTTGGCTACATAAGCAGTCACTTCTACAACCCAATAACCTTGTTGTCCACTTCCGCAGCTCTTAATGCTGTACTGCAACTGCGGTTCGTTTTTGTCCTTGGCATATGTTACATTAAAAGAGAAGACAAATGCCATCAACAGTAAAAATTTTGTAATGATTCTGCTCATAATAATTGTTTTTGCCTATTCTAATCACAATTCGTATTAGCTGGCTCCCGCTAACAATTATTATTTATCACAGATATACATGCATAAAAAAACGTGGAGCCAAGTCCTGTCACTCGTTCCACTCAGTAAGGCCTTCGCATTGCCCGAATTGTCGAAACGAGCAACGTCCAGCCCCACGCTGTGCGTATATGTAGATGCCTTCTCATATCCAAGAGTCACCAACGATGGTGACAAAAGGATACAATGCTGGCTGTATACAATACACCCATTGGGACGCTCCGTTGCTTTGTTTTCTGACAATTCTGTGGAAGTTGCGAAGTTCTACTGAGTCAAAAACCAAAGCGCAGTAACGCCTTAATATGTATGTGCCCACCCATTACCGCTCCACCTTATCTTATATAGAATCAGATGACACAGCTTGGCTGGACGCTCCAAAATTAGTCATAAAAATCTAAATAGCAATGGAAATATCAAAAAAATTATTAAAATCGGCCTAATTTTTCCGCATTTTCGGCAAAAACAGCCCCAAGACCAATACTTTTTGTCATTTTGATCTTGCATAATTCAAAAAGAAGTTGTATCTATACAGCAACAGAATCCGCCACGCTTCCCACTTGAATAGCGTACCAGGGCGGATCTTCGCTTTTATATACATTATGGAATATAGCAAACAGCCACTAAGTCATGCCCAACTGATAGAATTGTTGAAGGAGCGTGGTTAATTATTTTATTAATGAGGAAGTTGCCTCTTCAGAGTTCAAGAAGCTGAGCTATTTCCATCTTGCCAACTATCTTCGAACTTTTGAGGGCGATACTGATTCGCATCAGTTTAAGGATGATTCCTATTTCGAGGATGCACTTAATCTTTATTATTTCGCCAAGGAACTCCGTGCTTTGCTCTTCACAGCTATCCAAAGCATTGAGATAGCAATTCGTTCACGAATGATTGACAGCATAGCACTCACTCATGGCGCATTTTGGTTTGCTGACGAGTATTTGGCTACAAACAAACGCCTTTTTGCAGAGAACCTTGAACATATCCGCAAGGAGGTGAACCGCTCCAAGGAAGATTTCATCCTGACCATAAAGAAAAATACGACTCACCTGAGTTTCCGCCAGTATGGAAGACCCTTGAGGTAGTCACATTCGGTACGCTGTCTAAACTCTACAACAATCTCAACGACATCCATCTCAAGAAGATAATTGCAAAGGACTTCAAGTTGCCCCAGCATATCTACTTGGAAAGCTGGATGAAGAGTGTGGCAGTGTTGAGAAACAAAAAGGTCATTAACCGATAATAACCACAAAGCCTACACGTATATACATCTCTGTAAATATGTATATATGTGTAGGCTTATTTTTTAATTAACTACCTAAGATTTATCAACTATGAGTATTATTCGTTCAGTTCTCTATATTTAATATAGTCGGTACGATTGCTTACACGGCGAAGAACCCAAATATTGCATTCCTTATATTCGGTACTACCCTTTTCTTCAGTAAAGCAGGTATATAACTTTGCTGTTTCACCATCAAACTCCAACAATTCGGTATAAGGAGCAACAAATCTATCATTCTTGATATCAAATGGATAATACTCAGATCCATCCAAATGCCATTCGTTGCTTTCATCGCTATACTCTAAGAAACCAAATCGCTTATCAGGGAAGAACACATAGTAGTTGTTCTCATTTTCCACATTTCCATCCCAGCGGTCTGTCTCTGTTTCGTTCTCTGTTTCATATCCCTTTGCATGACTAATAAGCCAAGTGCCCACAATATTGTCTATAGTTATAGGCTGCAGAGCATCTGGACGTGCTGGATTTTTGTTTGTCTCTGTACGCAATACATCTGTACGTTTGCTTATACGCACGATGGAGTCAACATAGCATTTTGAGCGATTGCCGTCTACGAATTTATAGTCTATCACCATCTTATTGCCTTCGAGCACAAGAATCTTTCCTTCAAAATCATCACTCTTGCTCTCCACCTTACCGTTGGTGATAGTGAAAGGATACATACCGTCTTCATGCCATTGTCCTTCTATATCCTCGCTATACTCCATAAATGTAATCACCTTGTCGGGGGTAAACACGAAGCAATTCAAATCAGCCTCTACATCTTTATTCCAACTTTCTGTAATAGTTGTGCCCTCCATACGATGTCCTGTGCTATAATATATTCTCCACGTACCCACGAGGTCGTCTATGGTAATATTAGTCGTTGGTTTTACAGGAGCCTTATCGCTAAAAGTGATACTATCGACGTTGGCTGTAGGTATTTGGTTTATACATTTACCATTTTTCCAAAGGTTAATTTGCTGTGCCGAAGCCAAGGTAGAAGTCAGCACCAATGCTACTAAAGTAAAAAATAATTTTTTCATAATAACTTGAGTTTTAAGTTGATTCTACATTTTTAGAAAGTTCGCTACTTATTATACAATTTATAGCTAATGCCACTTGCGGTACTAACAACACAAACACCATGTGGCAACGAAGACAGAGGTACAGACAAAGAACCATTGCCCAAAGCCTTTAACGAAACTGCTTTGGCACCATTTACATTATAAACCGCAATAGCTTCTTTGGCTTTTAAGCCATTAATCGTCATTGTGCCATTACTAATACTGAAGACAACAGTCTTTTCATCAGTACCACATTCCAAATTAACAGCTGTTTCCACATCATCTATCATCTCCACTCGTTGTACATCAGCAAGTGCGCATGTAATTTGCTCCTTGCCATCAACATACAACACAATTTCGGTATCAGATGTTTTAATTACCGGATGATGAGCGAAACTAAAACATACCTGTTCACCATTGCGCAACAATAACTTTGCGCCAGGTTCTGCTTGGCTAAAGTTTATAACTCCAGCCAATAATCCTAATAAAATAATTCGTAAATTCTTCATTGTCGTATTAGTTTTATGAATCAAATAATTGTGGCGTAACTACAATCCACTTTACAACTGCTTTATTTGGCAAATATAAAGCATTATCATCAAATAACCAAATTATTTGCACAAAACAACGTTAACGCACAGCTACCAGCTTCGCTTTTTTGTAAAATTTGCATCATCATAAAACCACAGTTAAAATCAAATTAGTATAACAAGGAATAGTTCCATGTGTCTACAATTCCAGTATAGCTTTTGTGATACTGTCTACAGAAATAGTTTATTAATCAAAAAAGTGTCTAATAGAATTAAGAAAAGACAGAGTGAAATCAGGGGAAAAAAGTATCACGTGATACTTGCCCAAG
>HF994077.1:0-817 GCA_000436915.1 Prevotella sp. CAG:1092
TATGCTCAATGGGCGTGGCGAGAGCAAAAACCTCATCGACATATTCAAAAACACCGCCATCGGTATTCCTCCATCAGGAAGTGGCGAATGTTGTGAACCGCGCCTACTGCAATACGCCTTCAAGCAAGGACTCAAACCTCGCCTTATGGCTATGATGTGGGTGGGCGAATCGCCACGTGGCGTTATCCGTAAGCATGGTAGCTATTATCCTGCCTGTCAAGGTCGCTGCAAACCTATCTTAGACTGGATGCTCCAAGGAATAGAAGTAGAGCCCGACCATATAGACAGCGACAACACCGACCGACAACTGAAAATACTGTATAGCGACAGCGACATCGTTGTCGTAGGCAAACCCGAAGGCATGCTCAGCGTGCCAGGCAAAAGCAACAGAGAGTCTGTCAAGACCATCATCATGCAGAAATATCCCCATGCCCACGGACCGTTGATAGTCCATCGTCTCGACATGGCTACAAGCGGCATCATGCTCGTTGCCCTCAACGAAACCTCCTACCACAATCTCCAACGCCAGTTTGCCGAGCGCAAGATACAAAAACGATATGTAGCCCTCTTGTCGCGCAAACCCAACACACCCTCAGCATCTCATTGTGGCACCATCACCCTCCCTCTTGCTCCCGACTACATGCATCGTCCATGCCAAAAAGTAGACTTCGAGCACGGCAAACCCGCCCTCACCGAATGGCGCTTAGACACCGACCTTCGCATTATCCTCTATCCCCATACCGGTCGCACCCATCAGCTTCGCCTCCATTGTGCCCATCCCCTTGGTCTTGATGCTCCCATCAAGGGCGATACCCTA
>HF994077.1:841-1122 GCA_000436915.1 Prevotella sp. CAG:1092
ATACCCTATATGGCTCTCCTTCTTCCCGTCTCTACCTCCATGCCGAAGCCATCGATTTCCATCATCCCACCACTGGCGCCCCCCTGCACTTTGAGTGGAAGGCAGAGTGGTAGGAGAATTCTATTAAAGTTTTACTATTGAATTAAACTATATTTGATAGTAATCATGTTGACATTTGATTGTAAGCAAATTTAGGTTTGTTAGAAAGTAAAGATATCTTTGCCAGAAAGCATAGATTGCTCGAAACATATCTTCGCAGGGCCGACGCATTAAATATTTTA
>HF994078.1:0-43788 GCA_000436915.1 Prevotella sp. CAG:1092
TGTGTTTTACCGGACAGCAATAAATTTGAATCCATAAAATAATAAAGGCAGCTATGACTTTTGTGTCGTAGCTGCCTTTTTTAGCATCGTATATTTCTTATTAAGAGTTATATATTAATAGAAGCCTACAGAATCCCAAAGCATGAGGTCTTGACGAATATAACCTATTTTGCCATCTATCTCTGTCTTATACCACATGAAGGTTTTATCTTCGTCGGTGGTTTCTACTAATCCTAAGCATGGAAATACGTCAGGTATTTCATATTGATGATAGCTGATGGTTGTGATGACAGAACTTTTTGTTGTTGGCTTTTCCCTTACGTTGGCTTGTTTAGCTATATCGTCGTTTATTATGAGAACACCTTGACCATTTTCTGCGCTATATTCCTCTATATGTGATTCGCTTTTCTTTACCAAGCCATAATCCTGTGCAATTACTAAATAGCTGTCGCCACTATCTGCACAATATTGAGATATATTTCCATTTTTCTCTATCACAACTTTGCCAGAGGTGTTCCACCTGCGAGAATAGCTTGTTCTCTCCCACATAGGCGAAGATATACACATGCCTTGTTTAGGAGCAAAGTTTTTGCATTGCCATCTTATGGTATCACCCCTCAATATACTTGCAAATAGTTTATGCTGGTCATCATGGTCGGTAATGTAGTATATAGGCATATTTCTTGTAGAAGTGAAAGGAGCATCGCGGAATATGCTGTCTGCAAGACAAAAGTCTGTCCCCTCATCGCATGTGATGTTGAGAGTGAAGTCGTCTATCTTATGGTTTGCCCATCTTGTGGCAGGTGGTAGGCTATAAGGAATCTCGAATGTCTGTAAAACGTTATAGCTCATGCGATAGCGGTAAGTATGGTGTACTATGTTTTTGCCTTTTTTGAAAGGAGCATCGAAATAGTAGGCATAACCAAAAATGATAAAGCTATCAAGCTCTGCATTATATAATGCATTGTCTACTGGAAATATGGAGTCGTAAGCTTCTTCACCTTTCCATTTATTCAAGTCGAGTGGTGTGAAGTCTACTTCCTCGTTTCCATCTTGGTAGTGTAAAGCTACAACGGCATTGCGATAGTTTAGTTGCTTACCATTCATTGTAGCCGTAAAGTCTTTTATATGAGGATGAATACCTTTATGGTTTAGAGGTGAGTAGTCGTTATATGGTGCAGTTGCTTCAAACGCCATCGTTATGTTTTTAGCTTTACTATTGTTCATAAACTCGTAGTATACATCTACTGTAGCAAAGCTATCTTTGCCTATGCTGATAGTAAGAATCTCTTTAGCAACAGAAATATCCGTCTCCTTGATAGGTTGCAGGAAGTTGCCACTGGTGAAATATACGCCATCGTTGGAAAATACTGTACTGATGCTTAACAAAGCAAAGAGGGATAGTGATACTACTTGTTTCATGTTGTTGTAGTTTTTAAATAATTTATTTTAATATTTATCTACATCTGCATCTGCAAAGATACATTATTTATGTGATAAATCAAGGTATTTAACAAAAAAAACGCCATAAGCAAACCGAATGCTTATGGCGATTATGTTGATAGCTAATGATATAGCTAAAGGGATGACTAAGTGATATATAGCCTTAGAATTCGCTCGTGAAGTGGAACTTGATGTCCTCGAAATCTTGCTGAGCCATGCTGAGCACATAACCAGAGTCGGCGAGGAATACATCGCGACCCTCGATATCTTTTGCCATATACTGATACTTACGCTTCTTGAACTGATCAAGCTGCTCGGCATTGTCGCTCTCTATCCAGCAAGCCTTGTGGAGGTGAACAGGTTCCCAACGACACTTGGCATTATATTCGTTTTCAAGACGATACTGGATAACTTCAAACTGAAGTTGACCAACTGTACCTACTACACGGCGACCATTGAACTGGTTGACAAACAACTGGGCAACACCCTCGTTCATAAGCTGCTCCAATCCCTTCTGGAACTGCTTGCTCTTCATAGGGTCGTCGTTCTCAATATATTTAAACATCTCTGGAGAGAATGATGGCAAACCACGGAAGTGGAGCTGTTCACCCTCGGTGAGAGTATCACCAATCTTGAAGATACCATTATCTGGCAGACCTACGATGTCGCCAGGATAAGCCTCGTCGATAGTGCTCTTGCGCTGAGCCATAAACTGGGTAGGCGAAGAGAAACGTACTGTTTTACCCAAGCGGATATGCTGGTAAGGCTGATTGCGTACGAACTTGCCAGAGCAAACCTTGCAGAAGGCAATACAGCTACGGTGGTTAGGGTCGATATTAGCAGTAATCTTGAAGATGAAACCTGTGAACTTAGGTTCCTCAGGACTTACCATACGCTCCTCTGCCTTTGTAGGACGAGGTGATGGAGCTATCTCAACGAAGCAGTTGAGGAGTTCCTGTACACCGAAGTTGTTGAGGGCAGAACCGAAGAATACCGGTGCTACCTCAGCTGAGCGATAGCTTTCTACTTCAAACTCTGGATATACACCATTTACGAGCTCAAGGTCGTCGCGTAGCTGTTGTGCCTCACGTTCGCCTACATGCTGGTCGAGTTCTGAAGAATCGATATCTACGCTCACTTTCTCAGTAACTCGCTGCTTGTTAGGAGTGAAGAGGTTGAGCTGCTTCTCGTAGATGTTGTAAACACCCTTGAAGCGAGCGCCCTGACCGATAGGCCATGACAATGGGCGAACCTTTATCTTGAGTTCCTCTTCAAGTTCGTCGAGAACATCGAAAGGATCACGACCTTCGCGGTCCATCTTATTAATGAAGATGATAACAGGAGTGTTGCGCATGCGGCAGACCTCCATAAGCTTTCTGGTCTGTGCCTCAACACCCTTAGCAGAGTCGACAACGATGATGGCAGAGTCTACGGCAGTAAGAGTGCGGTATGTATCTTCGGCAAAGTCCTGGTGTCCAGGAGTGTCGAGGATATTTACCTTATATGGGTCGCCCTCTAAGCCTTCAGGCAGATAGTCGAATTCCATAACGGAAGTAGATACAGAGATACCACGCTGTTTCTCGATATCCATCCAGTCGGAAGTGGCAGTCTTGCGAATCTTGTTGTTCTTTACGGCTCCAGCCACCTGAATCTGACCACCGAAGAGAAGGAATTTCTCAGTAAGAGTAGTCTTACCAGCGTCAGGGTGAGAGATGATGGCGAAGGTTCTTCTTCTTTCTATTTCTTTTGACATGTATTTAAAATGATTGAATTTTATTATGGGGAGTTGTGAAATCCAGGCGTTTTTGTTGTTGAATTATTGTGCCAATAGTTTAGCTACGCATTTTTCCAACGACTCTTCCCAGTAAGGAATCTCGATGCCATAGGTCTGCTTAATCTTTGTCTTGTCGAGCACACTATAGTGTGGGCGTGCAGCAGGAGTAGGATATTCTGTAGTATGCAGAGGCTTAACATGGCAAGAAGTGATGCCTGCTATGCGATGAATAGCTTTTGTGAAATCGTACCAGCTTATGACACCCTCGTTAGAGAAATGATATATGCCAGGCACAATGCCGTTGTTGATAGCTGCCATGATAGCTGCAGCAAGGTCGCCAGCATAAGTAGGAGTACCTATCTGGTCGAATATGACGCCAAGCTCAGGTTTCTCCTGTCCCAAGCGAATCATAGTCTTCACGAAGTTGTTGCCAAAGGTAGAGTAGAGCCAAGCAGTACGAATAATCATGGTGTTGGCACATGCTGCCATAGCAAGTTTCTCGCCTTCGAGTTTTGTAGAACCATAAACGCTGTTAGGGCATGTAGCCTCGTCTTCGGTATATGGAGTGTGGTTGGTGCCATCGAAGACATAGTCGGTAGACACCTGTACGAGATAACCACCACGCTTAGCTACTGCAGCAGCAAGATATTCTGGAGCCTTAGCATTGAGCAGATGGCATAGTTCCTGTGAGCTTTCAGCCTTGTCGACAGCTGTGAATGCTGCACAGTTGACAATGATGTCGATAGCGTTGTTGTTTACGAACTCCTCGATAGCTTCGGGGTTTGTGATGTCGAGTTGAGCCACATCGGTATTGAAATACTGATGCTGTGGATTTACTTTCTCCAAAAGCTGCATCTCGTTGCCAAGTTGTCCGTTGCAGCCAGTAATAAGGATGTTCATGATGCTATATAATATATAATAAGGTGTTTCTTTTATTGTTTGTTTTGCCGAGTTGTTTAATCCTCGTCGAAGTTTATACCTTCTGTTTTGTCTTTGTGATAATAGTCGGAGAGCATTCCTATGAAAGTTGTAATCTCATTTATAGCATTCTGTGTGCTTGGTGTTATCTCTTTTTGCTGCAAGCGGAGCATCATCACTCCGTAGAGAGCATTGAGACAGGTTTCTATCTCGTTGATATCTTTGTCGCCACGATTGCGGAGCTCAACGATAAATGGCAATACCTTATAATATTCAGCAGAATAGAATGGAAACTTTGGCGATTGCAACAGCTGAGCATGAAGCTCTGCAAGACTCTGTACCACGATTTTGTTTATCTGCAAATGTCCTTTCTCGCGGCATCCTTCTTGGTTCATCATATTGATGAGGTTGCCCCACCAGTCAATTTCTTCGTCCATCTGTTCTTCTGAGAGTTGAAAATTGCTGATATATTCCTTTCTCAATCGTGTTAGCGAACAGTCGTAGGCACGGATGATGTCCTCTACCTGCCACATATATAGCAGGTATTCGGCTATAGAAGTCTTCCTTAATTCTTGTGCTATGAACATTGGAAATAAATGTATATTAAATGTTATTGGAAATACTTTGAGTAAGAGAGTTTTGGGGTAGGGGTGTAAATACAAGTATTAGGTATAGAGAAGTCTACACCTAATAGAATGTATAGAGGTTGAAGATGGTGCCAATGAGCATCACCAAGGAGAAGAATATCACAAAACTTCCTATCACCTTATTAATAATGAGGATGCCATTCTCATCAAACTTACCACGAATGCGGTCGATGAGCCATGTTAAGCCATACCACCATAGCAGAGCACCGCCCACAATGCTGGCATATCCCAACGACATCTCGAAATGATGGTCAGGAATGACAAACGTAAACTGTGCAAAGGTTGCCATGAAGATAAAGATGATAAGCGGATTAGAGAATGTGACAAGGAATGCTGTGAGGCAGTTGTGCCAATAAGAACCCTTGTTGTTGCCGCTTTGATGCATATTCTTAGTAGGATTGTTGCGGAAACAATATATTCCGAATATCAACAATACTATGCTTCCTATAATTTGAAGCCAAAACTTGTTGGTAGGATTAGTGATGAGGTCCATAACGAAACTCATACCATAGCCTGTAATCAAGGCGTATATAATGTCGCTGATGGATGCACCAACGCCTGTTACAAAACCATACCAACGACCTTTCTTAAGAGTGCGCTGTACACAGAGCACTCCTACAGGACCCATCGGTGCTGATGCAAGTATACCGATAAGGATACCCTTAAGCATGACATCTAATATGTCTATATGAAATGGAAATGGCATAACGTGTGCAAAATTAATAATAAAAGTTGAAACAATGAGCTTTTATATAGAAAAATGCTTCTATGTATAGATTTTTTAGATATTTCTTTTTGCTCTATTGTCAATAATTCATATCTTTGCATTATCGTTCGCTAATAACATAACTAAACATATATTAAAATGGAATCACAATCAGCAGTAATGAAGCCTTACGTAATAGGCTTGGATCTTGGAGGTACAAACTCTGTTTTCGGAATCGTAGATAGCAGAGGTGAAATAAAGGCTACAACAGCCATTAAAACACAGAGCTATGAGACAGCAGAAGAATTTGTTGCCGCTGCAGTAGATGCTTTGCAGATTATCATCGACCAAGTTGGTGGCATAGAGAAGATTAAGGCTATGGGAGTAGGTGCTCCTAATGGCAACTTCTATGATGGTACTATTGAGTTTGCTCCTAATATTAAGTGGGGTCACAACGGTATTGTGCCATTGGCAAAGATGTTTTCTGACAAGCTCGGCATTCCTGTAGGTTTGACAAATGATGCTAATGCTGCAGCCATCGGCGAGATGACATACGGTGTGGCACGTGGTATGAAAAACTTCATCGTGCTTACTCTTGGCACAGGTGTAGGATCTGGTATTGTTATCAATGGTCAGTTGGTATATGGATGTGATGGTTTTGCGGGCGAGCTTGGTCATGTAATCATGCGCAGAGAGAAAGGTCGTCCTTGTGGTTGCGGCCGCAATGGCTGTTTGGAGGCTTATTGCTCAGCTACAGGTGTGGCTCGTACAGCTCGTGAATTCTTGCAGACTACTGATGAGCCAAGTTCATTGCGCAAATTAGACCCTGAAGCTATCACTTCGCTCGATGTTGCTATTGCTGCCAACAATGGCGATGCTTTGGCTAAGAGAGTATACGACTTCACAGGCGAAATGCTTGGTGAGGCTTGTGCAGACTTCGCAGCCTTTAGCAGTCCTGAGGCTTTCATATTCTTCGGAGGTATGGCAAAGGCTGGCGACTTGATTATGAATCCTATCGTGCGTAGCTATGATGAGCACGTGTTGAAGGTGTTCAAGGGTAAAGCTAAATTCTTGTTTAGCGGACTTGAGGGTAGCAGCGCTGCTGTGCTCGGAGCATCGGCTATTGGATGGGAGCTGTAAAAACAGCCTCACCCCCAACCCCTCTCCAAAAGAGAGGGGAGTGATATGACTTTTTAGCTTAAGCAAGATTATATATTATGATTATATATCGTGATTATAATTATGATTATATTTGAAAATAGCTAATAAAATAAACCCCGGAAGTTATTCCGGGGTTTTATCTTGTTGTGATGATACTTACTAATATCGAATTCTTAAGCTTATTATAGTCGATGTTTAAGCCAATTGTAGTCGATGGCGATATCTGTTAGATTGAAATTATGCTTTCTATCAAAGGCCGCTATGCTTACTAATAAATATACGTTTGCTTACTATCAAATTTTGCTATGCTTACTATCAAAGATGTATAAATATAAAAATGCCTATATGTTTTTATATTTATACATTATAAATTATACTATTCTATAAAGTCTAATCACTCCCCTCTCTTTTGGAGAGGGGTTGGGGGTGAGGCTTTTTTTACTCCGCAGAAAAATCTGCCACCATCTTTCTATACATGGTATATAAGCGAGTTCGGGAGATGAATCCTGTTAGCTTGTTGTTGATGTCGACGATAGGAAGATATTCGGCATTGCTACGTTCGAACTTCTTCATAACCTGTTCCATAGGCTCGTTGGTATAGAGCACAGCAGGAACATGCGACATGAGCTGGCTTACATTAAACTTATTGTATAGCTCGGTGCGGAATACGATATGGCGTATCTTTGTGATATCAATATCGCCAAGCAGTCTGCCACCAACATCAAGTACAGGGATAAAATCTGACTGGCTTCGGCTGATTACATTCACCAACTTGCCCAAAGGCATTTCTGGAGCCACGCTGATATAATCTTTCTCAATGATGCTATCCATACTCATTAAAGTTAGCACAGCGCGGTCGGTATGGTGGGTGATGAGTTTGCCCTGACGAGCCAAGCGCATGGCGTAGATGCTATGAGGCTCGAAGATGCTTATACCCATTACTGATACTACAGAAACGATAATCAATGGTACGAATAGGGCATAGCCACCCGTGATTTCAGCAATAAGGAAGATACCTGTTAGCGGAGCATGCATAACGCCTGCCATAACTCCTGCCATACCTAAGAGAGTGAAGTTCTTCTCTGGTACGTATACTCCTATTTGGTACATATTCCATAGACGAGCAAAGAGGAAACCGCCAAAACCACCAATGAACAATGATGGCGCAAAGGTTCCACCACAACCTCCAGCTCCGTTGGTGCATGAGGTAGCAAAGACTTTAGTAAGCAATACCAACGCTATATATACCACGAGCAAATTGCCATGACCATAGAATAGAGATTTGTCTAACAGCTGATTCCAATCAGCCTCTATTGTTCCGTTGAGCAATATGTTGATAGCAGAATATCCTTCACCATAGAGTGCTGGAAACAGGAAGATGAGCGAACTAAGCATTACTCCACCAACAGCCAATTTGCCGTATGGATGTCTCTTCATCTTGGCAAAGATGCCTTCGCAGAACGTCATGGTGCGGATGAAGTAGAGACTTATAAAGGCGCAGAACAATCCTAACAACACACATGCAGGCAGCCGGTCTACTTGCCATGCACTATCCAAAACGAAGGTGAAGAGAGATTTTCCACCCATCAAAGCCCAAGTGAAAACGTTGGCCGTGATGCTGGCAACAAGGATTGGCAATAGGGATGCCATGGTGAGATCAACCATCAGCACTTCAAGAGTAAACACCAATCCGGCAATAGGAGCCTTAAAGATTCCAGCTATGGCTGCTGCAGCACCACATCCTACGAGCAACATCATCGTCTTGTTGTCTATCTTGAACAGCTGACCAAGGTTTGAACCTATGGCAGAACCCGTCAGCACAATTGGTGCCTCTGCTCCTACAGAACCACCAAAGCCGATGGTGATGGCTGATGCTATCACAGACGACCAGCAGTTGTGTGGCTTAAGATGCGAACGCTTTGAGGATATGGCATATAGTATTCGGGTAATACCATGCGAGATATTATCCCTAACGACGTAGCGTACGAAAAGCGATGTGAGGTAAATACCAATTACTGGGAATACCAGATATAACCAGTTGAAAGAATTAATTTCAAAACCCTCGGTGAGAATGGCTTGTATCTGATGAATGAGTGTATGAAGAATGTAGGCAGCGAAAGAGGCTAATATACCTATGATAAAAGCCAAGATGAGTAGCATCTGACGATCGGTCAGATGTTTTTCTTTCCATGCCAATATCTTTGTAAACAAGGTTGCGAGTTTTTATTAATTAATACCTATTATTTATTTAACTCTCTTTTAGTTTAGAAATAAGTTTCTATTTCAGAAACTTATTTCCTAATGATAGAAACCACACCATCGCGATCAAGCTTGATGATGCTTGATGGGGTGTGAGGCTTATGCTCCTGACGACGAGTCCAACAAACATAGTCTACAGCATCTAAAATTTCCTGACTGATGTCGCAATAGTTTTGTGCAGCTGGTTCGCCACTAATGTTAGCACTTGTGCTAACGATGGCCTTCTGGAATTTGTAGCAAAGTTCTTTAGAGAAAGCTTCCTTTGTGATGCGCATAGCTATAGACCCATCTTCTGCTATAAGATTTGGTGCAAGATTTACAGCATCGTCGAGGATTACGGTAGTTGGCTTTTCTGACAATTCAAAGATATCCCATGCTACGTTTGGCACATTGCGCACGTATCTCTGCAAACGAGAGTCGCTATCTACCAAGCATATCAGCGCTTTAGAATCGTCTCTATGCTTTATTTTATAAACTTTTGCTACAGCCTCAGGATTTGTAGCATCGCAGCCAATTCCCCAAACAGTATCAGTAGGGTAGAGGATGACTCCACCCTTGCGCATTGTCTCTACTGCATTTCTAATATCATCTTCTGTTTTCACAATCTTTTTCCTTTTATATTGTTGTGTGAATAAATTATCTTATGCCTAAGATAATGCAAAGATAGTTCAATTAGATGACATAACAAAAGAAAAACCTTTTTATTTCTTTTGCTATTTCGGCTATTTATGTTAACTTTGCCTTTATATGGAAAAGAAAGATTTGAGAATAGTGTTTATGGGAACTCCGGAGTTTGCTGTAGGCACATTGAGTAAATTGGTTGAAGGCGGATACAACGTTGTTGCCGTTGTTACTCAACCTGATAAGCCTGTTGGTCGTCATCAAGACACATTGCAACCTTCTGAGGTTAAAAAGTATGCTTTGGAACATGGTCTGCCTGTGCTTCAGCCTGTAAAGATGAAGGATCCAGCTTTTGTAGAAGAGTTGGCATCGTATAAAGCTGATTTGCAGGTTGTGGTAGCGTTCCGCATGTTGCCAGAGGTGGTATGGGCAATGCCAAGGTATGGTACATTCAATGTGCATGCAGCATTGTTGCCTAAATATCGTGGTGCAGCTCCTATAAATTGGGCTGTGATAAATGGTGAAACAGAGACTGGTGTGACAACTTTCTTCCTCGACCATGATATTGATACAGGAAGAATCATCGACCGCAAGACTTTCCAAATTCCTGATGAGGCCGATGTTGAATATGTATATGATGGACTTATGGCTCTTGGTGCAGAATTGGCTTTGGAGACTGTAGACAAGGTGATAGCTGGTAAAGGAGCAGTGGAGTCGAAGGAACAATCAGAATATGCTGATGATGCAGAATTGCCTGTTGCACCTAAGATTTTTAAAGAGACATGCGAGATAAATTGGAATCAGCCAGCAAAGAAAGTATATGATTTTGTTAGAGGTCTGTCGCCATACCCTGGAGCCTGGGGTAATGTTGTGCTTAATGGTAAGGAGATGATGCTGAAGGTTTTCAAAACACAGAAAACTGATAAGGCTACATCGCTCGCTACAGGTGAACTCTTTGCAGAAAAGGGACATCTATATGTGTGTTGTGCTGATAGTCTGCTTGAAATCTTACATCTGCAGCAATCGGGAAAGAAACGTATGAGTGCTAAAGACTTTATTAATGGTCAAAGATTGTAATACACATTATATATATTATACCTTATTGTATATATAAGAGTCAATAAGTATATAACTAAAAAAGCTATTTGGAATAAGAGTTCCAAATAGCTCTTTTGGTTGTATTTATAAATGCAGATTAATGTTATCCAAACTGCCACCAATGTTTTTTCTTTGGGGTATCTTCTTCGTAGACTTTACCAAATGACTCTTGGATAACCTGCTCAAGTGTCTTATGGTATTTTATCATCTGATAGATAGTTCCCCAGTCAGGTAATCCGCCAACCATTCTGTCGTCGATGAATAAATCTGCCTTGATCTTTCTTGAGAACTGATGGTTTTTTGTGATATCCTCCTCAGGAAAGTCTTTGTTTATAGCCCAAAACTCTACACCTCTTTCCTTACACCAGTTGATGGCGTCATCAAGAAGTCTACCCTCGCGGCATGTCCACAATATCAGACGATGTCTATCTTTGATAAGCATTTTCAGAGTTTCGGTGGCGAACATTCGTTCGTCACCAATCTCTGGATATCTGTTTTCTACTATTGTACCATCAAAATCAACTGCTATAGTCATATTGTTTTTATCAGCTAATGAATTATAACTTTATTGAATTGTCATTCTTGTTGCCATAGTGTGAATTGCTATAGTTTCCATATGAACCATAGCTTCCATATGAACCATAAGAGCCATAAGAGCCGTATTTACCATAAGAACCGTATTTACCATAAGAACCATAGCGTTGCTTGTTGAAACGAGCATAGCGACCATACTTACCATAGCTTCCGTAGCCGTAATAGTATCCATTCTTTTTCTTTGACATGTCGATACCATTGAGTACGATACACATATTTTTAAGCTTGTCGCTTGCTGCCAGTCCATTGATAAGATCAAAGCTTTCTTTTGCGGTATAGTCGGCGCGGCATACGTAGACTGTGACATCAGAAATACGAGTTATCTGCAATGTGTCGGTAACAAGACCTACAGGGGCTGTATCGATGATTATATAATCGTACATGTCTTGCAGATGCTGTGATATTTCATCGAGAGAGTGGCGTGTGACAAGCTCTGCAGGGTTTGGAGGAATAGGTCCAGCCATAAGCAAGTCGAGATTGTCATTAACTCCAGATGGAAGAATTTGCTGTCTGATATCGTCCTTCGTTGGGTGGTCTTTTACGATAAGATTGGTGATACCATGTACTCTATCGTTGATTTCAAACAGCTGTGCCAATCGAGGCTTTCGGATGTCAAGACCTACGAGTATAACCTTTTTGCCAAGTAATGCGAAACTAACTGCAAGGTTGGCTGCTGTAAAGGTTTTACCTTCTCCAGATGTTGTAGATGTGAAGAGGATACTCTTTTGACCATCTTTGAGCATAAACTGGATATTGGTACGCATTGAGCGGAAAATTTCTTCCATCAAGCTGTTTGTATTCTCGTGAACTACGATATCTGCTTTCTTCTTTGCTGAGTCGTTAGCAACAGCAACATCTGCAATGATAGGTAATGTGGTAAGTAAAGCAACATCTTCATGACCTTCAATCTTATAGCGGAAGAACTGAAGGATGAATATTATTCCTGATGGAATGGCAATACCGAGGATTAATGCGATAAGCAAGATAATGGCAGACTTAGGACTAACCTTACCCTCAATAGCAGGATTGTCTATGAGCTTACCCTTATCGGCTGTTGCTGCCAATGAGATAGAGTTTTCTTCACGTTTCTGCAGGAGCATAAGATACAAGCCTGACATTACCTCTTGGCGACGACCAATTTGTGTGAGCATGCGCTCCTGTTCTGGTGTAGACTGGAGCTGACCTTGATAGAGTTGGTATTGTGAGCTTACCGCATCACGCTGTATTTCTACAGAGCGACGAGCCTGTCGCATAGCTCTACGTATGCTACTTCTTAGGTCGTCAAGTTGTGATGTGAGAGGTGTTACAGTAGGTGAATTCTCACTGGCACTCTTCAATAAACGATTTCTTTGCAATACGATATCATTGTAAGTCTTGATAAGGTTGGTTGCCGAAATATCTGTAAGACCAACGTTTGACGGAAGCGTTTGGTACTTGTTCTCTGTATGGTTCATGAAGTCGTCGATGCTCTTAAGAAGCTCAATTTGAGTGTTTGCTTCAGCAAGTTTCTGAGTGTACTGAGATGCATCTTTGATAGCTTGGTCTGCATTAAGCTTCAATTCAACCATCTTGTGAGCTCTCTTGTAGCTCTCAAGTTCACCTTCTGTGTTGCCCAATTCTGCATTGATTTTCTCCAAACGACCATTGATAAACTCCTCTGTTCTGATAGCAATCTCGTTCTTGTCGTCGTTGGCTTGGCGGTTGTAGCAGAATAACAACTGACGAAGATAATCCAAAGCTCGCTGAGGACTCTCGTCCTTAAGAACGAGCTGTGCAATGGTAGTCATCTTGCTGGTCTGAGATACATCAAGGTTTGCTACGTATTTATATGCAGCAACCTTAGGAGAATTGATGACAACTTTTATATCATCGCCATCTTCCATTGGACCGTTGGCTGTAGCCTTGAATGTAAGTATACCTGCACGTGTACCAATAGTGGCAGGAAGTTTGTCAATGGTTCTATCTATATAATAAGGACCATCTGCTTCTGTCTCCTCTAATGGTACATAATATTTACCCGTTACATGATATTTGCCATCATTCTTTGTGATTTTAAGCTTGATGCTTGTATTTAGCTTTTCAAGGTGAGGCGCGTCTACTTCTACTTCGATAGGGTTGGTTTTGTACTGGAGACGATATTTTACCTTACCTTTCTTATAATAGTCGGCATATATCTTCAAGTCTCTGATAGCTTCTTCGGCAATAGAGTAAGATTTCAATATTTCAACCTCGTTTTCAATACCATTTGAATTGCTCATCAAACCCAATGTGCTACTGCTGTTGAGCAACATGTTGCCATAACGGCTACTTTTCTGACTATCGTTGTCTTTGATGAGCAACTTAGTGCTTGCCTTATATACAGGAGTCGCATAACGAAGGTAAACTGCTGCTAAACCTATACATAGGAGCATAGAAAGTAGATACCATTTCCAATTAAGGATAAGGGTAGTGTAAATGGTAGTGAAATCAATGGATGATCTTTCTTCAGTTTCTGTACCGTTGTAAGAAGCGTCAATTTCAAGTTTCTTGTTTTCTTCCATTTTCTGTTATATCGTTATATTATTATTCTGTTAATCTAAGAAGATATTGACCATATTCGTTTTTAATCATTGGTTTGGCCAACTCTTTAAGCTTCTCGACTGTTATCCATCCCTTCTTGAAAGCTATCTCTTCAAGACAAGCAACTTTCAGTCCCTGTCGCTTTTCAATAACTTCTATAAAAGTACTTGCTTCGCTCAGACTGTCGTGAGTGCCTGTATCAAGCCATGCAAAACCGCGTTGTAGGGTTCTTACCTTAAGATTCTTTTGCTTTAGATATTCTTGGTTTACCGTTGTTATCTCAAGTTCACCACGTGCGCTTGGCTTTATGTTTTTAGCAATTTTTACAACGCTGTTAGGATAGAAATATAGTCCTACAACTGCATAATTGCTCTTAGGATGTTCTGGCTTTTCTTCTATACTTAAGCAATTGCCTTTATCATCAAATTCGGCAACTCCATATCTCTCAGGATCATTGACGTAATAGCCGAATACGCTTGCTTCACCTTTCTTTGCAGCTTCAACACTCTCTTTAAGTAATGCACTAAAGCCTGCACCATAGAATATATTGTCGCCCAACACAAGGCATACATCGTCTTCACCTATGAAGTCTTCACCTATAATGAACGCTTGAGCCAATCCGTCAGGACTAGGCTGCTCTGCATACGATATGTTTATACCAATGTCTTCGCCTGTGCCAAGCAAACGCTTGAATCCAGGAAGATCATAAGGTGTAGATATCACCAAGATATCACGGATGCCTGCAAGCATCAATACCGACAAAGGATAGTATATCATCGGTTTGTCGAATATTGGTATCAACTGTTTGCTTATACCTTTCGTTATTGGGTAGAGGCGAGTTCCTGAGCCGCCTGCCAAGATGATTCCTTTCATATCTTTATAATATAATTACGAATATATATACTGTAACTGTGATTAATACGCATTCTTATCAGGTATGATGATGGTTTTTGCTGTGAGGAAAATAATCTTAATATCAAGCCAAAAAGACCAATTCTCAATATACCATATATCACGTTTGACGCGTTCTTCCATCTGCCAAACTTCTTTTGTCTCGCCTCTGTAGCCTGTAACCTGTGCCCAACCAGTTATTCCAGGTTTACAGAAGTGACGAACCATATACTTGTCAATAATTTGGCTATACATCTCAGTGTGCTTCAGCATGTGTGGGCGTGGACCAACAATACTCATGTCGCCTTTTAATACATTGAAGAACTGTGGAAGCTCGTCAATGTTTGTCTTGCGCATGAAATTACCGAATGCAAACTTTCTTGGGTCGTTCTTTGTTGCCTGTATGCGGTCTGCATCTGCGTTGACATGCATTGAACGGAACTTTATACAATCAAAGATTCTACCATCCGAACCTGTTCTCGCTTGCTTAAAGAAGATAGGGCCTGGGCTCTGAAGCTTTATAATCAATGCTATAATTGGTAAGAAAGGTAATAGACATAGACAAACGCAACCACTAAACACAATGTCGAACGCTCTTTTAAGAGCATAGTTCTGAATCTCAAGAAGTGGTTCCTTGCGGTTCGTATATAGTCTGAATTCTCCTAGTTGTTCTGGTTTTAAATCTAACTGATAGTTACCAAACTGTCTTGGTACATAGTGGAAATGAATGACATTTTTGTCGCAGAAATGCATGATACGTTTTATTTCTTCGTTTTCGTCATGCGATAAACAGCAGAAAATCTCTTGAACTCCTGATAGTTGGAAATTCTTGGAATTGATATCGTTATTGTTTATAAGTTCTTTCGATAGTTCTTTCTTGTCGTTTTCTGATACTTGCAAAGAATCTTCCATGAGATCATTTAAATCAGACATAGAGCCTAATCTGATAAAGTTGGAGCTTACTCCTGTAATATTCTTGTCGGCAAAATATCCTAGTACACGATATCCTGTAGAGATATCTTCCATCAGCTTGTTGTATATCTCCGCATTTGCATAGTCGTTACCTACGAAAATCACACTTGTTATGTTCCCACCAGATTTTCTGTAGAATTTAAGCAAATTGTGTTCTGCACACCTTGCACAAACTATTATTATATGGCAAGTAATACTATACAATATCATGAAATCAAATAGATTTCCACCATTCGATAATAGACGAAGACTCAAAAATAATATTAATGCATGCGAATAGGTTAATTTGCATGATTGCTTTACTGCATCTAAGAATGAGGTGTTGCGAAGATGTAGGATTGTTGAATATTCGCTTTGCGATATTATCATGGCAAAGTTTGCCAACATTATAGTAAGTCTTGAATGATTTAGAATATATGAAGGTACAACAGAAGGCGTTAACTTTATTGAAGTTAACAATATAGCGTTGATTATTATGAAATCGAAAAGTATAACGAGTATCTTTATTAAGTTGCTACCGTTTCTGTTCAAAACTTGTGCCATGTATTAAATTCGTATTATAAAAAACTTCGTTTGATTTGAAATTCACTGCAAAAATAAATATATTATTTGAAATAACGAAATGAGAATGCGATTTTTTTGTACTTTTATGATATTTGTGAGCTTTGTAGCCAATATAGTTCGTAAATGGACTTGTTTGAATAGGGTTAGTTTTTATAATAATAAATTTTGAGTTTTGAATTATTTGCATTAATTTTGCATACGACAATTATATTATTTGATATATTTTATAGTAAATTATTATGAACTTTATACAGAAATTGTTAGGCAAGAAAGGCTCGGAAGAGAATACTGGAGGAATGCAAGATTACATGACTTTAGTTAGAGTGTATTTTCAGGCTTCTATTGCTGCTAATGTAGGAATTTCTAATTTGGCAATGGTGCCTGACTTGAGAGTCTTTAAATCTTCTTTCCATGTTCCGACAGTAAATAATAAGTTGGGTATTGGTGAGAAAAAATATTGTCAGAAGATGATGCAGGAAATCTATGGTGTCAACGATAACTTCTTTAAGGAAATAGATCAAAGCATCAGAAAGAACTGCAGAAAGATGCAAGATGTACAGATTTATCTTCTTCAATTCCAGAATTTTACACAGGATTTGATGATGCTTACTGGTAACTTGATGAAGTTTAAGCTTCGTCTTCCATCATTTTTTAAAAAGGCTATTAAGGCAATGACCGAAAAGACAGTTCATGAAATATTCACTAAAAACGATTATACAGATGCTAGTGTACTGAAGACTGTAGTGGCTATACGCCAGTATAACAAACGTTTGGGCTTTAGTGAATCGTGGGTGAGCAATTTCGTATATCAGGTTGTTATGTTGGCTAAAAAGGAACCAAAACAAGCAGAACAATAGTAATCTGAAAGAAATGACAAAGATAATTAACATGTAAAAATAAAATAATGTGAAATTATCTTGCTGTTATAAAATAAAAATGCTAAATTTGTAGCCAAATTGAATTTCCTATGGATGCCAATGAGAAGACTTTAACAGCTTTTACCACTCGCGTGAGGCAGATGATCCTCCAATATTCAGACTTGAAGAAGGAGAATTCTGAGCTTTATGCTATGGTTGACGAGCGCGATGCCCAAATCAAGGACTTGCAAAAGAAGTTGGAGCAGGCTGATAGGGAATATCAGTTGCTAAAGATGGCAAAGATGCTCGAAGTAACTGATGGAGACATGGAGTCTGCACAGAAGCGAGTAGCTAAGTTAATCAGGGATGTCAATAAATGTATCACGCTGTTAAGCGACAAATGACACTAAAGATGACTGAAGAGAACAAAGAAAAACTAAACATAAGATTGTTTGTCTACGATATGGAGATGCCGCTGAGATGCGATCGAAGCGACGAAGAATATTATCGTAAGGCAGGTAAACTTATAACCGAGACCTTGAATACTTATTATTCTTATTTCAAAGGAAAGAAGAGTGATAAGGAAATATTGTATGCTGCTCTTATAGATATCGCTATTAGATATGAGAAAGAGGCTGGGCATAATGACCTTGGACCGGTGACAGATATTCTTTCGAAGTTGACTTCAGAAATCGAAGATGCCCTGAAGAAATAAAGAATATCCACATATTTTTATATAAATGAACAATCAATGACACTATTTATTATTATTACAGCCATAGTTGGACTTCTGCTTGGAGGTCTCGGAGGCTACGCTCTTTTCCGATATGTCGTTACCGGAAAATATAATCAAATGGTTGAGGCTGCTAAAAAGGAAGCTGATGTTATAAAGGAGAAAAAACTCCTTGAAGTAAAGGAGAAGTTCCTTAACAAGAAAAGCGAACTTGAAAAAGAGGTTCAGCAACGCAACCAGAAAATTCAACAGAGTGAAAACCGCTTGAAGCAGCGTGAAATTTCTCTTAATCAGCGCCAGGAAGAACTTGGACGTCGTAAGCAGGAGGTTGAGCAAAACCAACAGCGTATTGACAACGAGAAGAAACTCATAGCTATTAAGCAGGAAGAACTCGACAAAATGCAGAATCAGGAGCGCGAGAAACTTGAAGAGCTTTCTGGTCTTAGTGCAGAAGAGGCAAAAAATCGTTTGGTAGAAAGTTTGAAGGATGAAGCTAAGACGGCAGCATCAAGCTATATCAACGAAATCATGGATGAGGCTAAGCTTAATGCTAATGCTCAGGCTAAGAAAATCGTTATCCAGACTATTCAGCGTGTTGCTACTGAAACAGCTATCGAAAACTCAGTTAGCGTATTCCACATTGATAATGATGAGGTAAAGGGACGCATCATCGGTCGTGAGGGTAGAAATATCCGTGCTATCGAGGCTGCAACAGGTGTTGAAATTGTTGTTGATGATACCCCTGAGGCTATCGTTATCTCAGCTTTCGACCCTGTTCGTCGTGAGGTTTGTCGTTTGGCTCTTCATCAGCTTGTTGCTGATGGTCGTATCCATCCAGCTCGTATCGAAGAGGTTGTTGCTAAGGTTAAGAAGCAACTCGATAATGAGATTATCGAAACAGGTAAGCGTACAGCTATAGACCTTGGTATTCATGGTTTGCATCCAGAACTTATCCGTATCATTGGTAAGATGAAGTACAGAAGTTCTTATGGTCAGAATCTCTTGCAGCATGCTCGTGAAACAGCTAACCTTTGTGCTGTTATGGCTTCTGAGTTGGGATTGAATCCTAAGAAGGCAAAGCGTGCAGGATTGTTGCATGATATTGGTAAAGTGCCTGATGAGGAGAGCGAATTGCCACACGCACTCTATGGAGCTAAGATAGCAGAGAAGTATAAGGAGAAGCCAGATATCTGTAATGCTATTGGTGCTCACCACGACGAAATGGAGATGAACACTCTTCTTGCTCCTATCGTACAGGTTTGTGACGCTATCTCTGGTGCTCGTCCTGGTGCACGTCGTGAGATTGTTGAGGCTTACATCAAGCGTCTCAATGACCTTGAGGCTATAGCAATGAGCTATCCAGGCGTTACTAAGACATACGCTATTCAGGCTGGTCGTGAGCTCCGTGTTATCGTTGGTGCAGATAAGATGACAGATGAGGAAACAGAGAACTTGAGTGGTGAGATCGCTACAAAGATTCAGAATGAGATGACATATCCTGGACAGGTTAAGATTACCGTAATCCGTGAGACTCGCTCGGTAGCATACGCTAAGTAAACTACACTACTTATATATATAATAAAAGGCAGGGTGAATTAATCATCTTGCCTTTTATATTATTCTTTATCTAATTTTTTTTTATATTAGACGATATTGTTATATATATTATAAGGTATACAATATCATCTTTAGAAATTTTTGAATTCGTTCTTAGCTTCTTTTATGCATATACACTCCGTTTCTATTAACCACCCAGGACGACATACAGGAGCTTGCACAATTGCTTTTGGTCGAGTAGGGAATCGTTTCTCGAATAGACTCTTTACAATGTTGTAGTCTGCTATATCACGAAGATAAACTGTCATCATAGCTACATCTTCGTCAAGTTTCATATCTACTTCTGCTAATAAAGCATCTATATTCTCCAACATTCTTTTCGTTTGTTTCTTTATATCGTTAGGAAATAGAATATTTCCCTTGTTGTCAATAGAAGCCGTTCCTGATATAAAGGCATGAGTGCGGTCGCCATATTTTATAGCAACACCACGTTCGAAGCGAACTCCATATTCTGATGTGCGATTTAGATTAGATAGGGCATAAAGATATTGTGTTTGCTCTGTTTGTAGTCCTTTTATAGAATATGTGTCGAGCTTCACATTAACTCCTCTTTTACCAGTATACCCAAAGATGCCAGTACTTGCTATGTAATGAGTTTGTTCTGTGAGTTTTTCTCTGTCGAATACATCGTTTCTTCCATTAACAACATCTGCATAGTGGTTGTCTATGTCGTTCACATATAACCATGTGCGTTTGCAGTTGTTACTGATGCTCATATCTTTATTTTTTAGCATGTTACAGCTATTATCAAGTAAACTTACAGTTTGTTGATACGTACTATCTTCTGAGTTACCATTTTCTGTGGTCCAATAGTGCTTATAGCCGTTATGGTATAGTTTACTTACACCATTTATGTATTTTTTTTCTACATTGCTTACTGCATAAATCCATAGTGCAATCTTGGTACCATCGAGAGGAGGTTGCTGAATTATGGATAATGTACTGTTGAGTAAGGGAGAAAGAATATTCTTTATTGTATCACTTTGATTGGCTGCATCGCTGACATGACATTTTGCCATAAAGCATTGGGTACCTTGAGGGACTAAGGATAGTAAGTCTTTTGCAGCCTTAGCCAACGACAGGAGTTGCTCTTGGAATGATAACAAACTGTTTGTGGCATGAAGATATGCATGATATTCTATAGTTTCAGTTCTACCTTTAAATTGGAATAGTTCTATTAATGTGTTGTTGGATTTAATTGTTCTTTCTATAATCATGATATTAATGAAATCTTTATATGAAAACGATATATTCTTATGTTTATTGCATGTAATTAATACCTTAATGTAGGTATATTTTATTGTAAATGATAGATTAATGGGTAAAAAGTACTACTTTTGCATTATGAAACAAACCATACATAATACTGCACAAATGCCACGCATCGCAATAATCGATCCGAACACACTTGCTGTTGTAGGATTAAGAGCTATATTGCAGGATGTTATGCCTATAATAGAGGTTGATACATTTGGTTCGTTTGCAGAACTTCAAGCAAACCATCCTGAGCATTATTTCCATTACTTCGTGGCTATGAATATAGTTATAGAAAACCGCGCATTCTTTGTTGATAAGAGAATGAAGACAATTGTTCTTACCTCTTCAAACGATGTTTCTGCGTTTTCGGAGTTTCATTGTCTTCAGGTTAATGTATCTGAAAGCGTTTTGCTGAAGTCTATTCTTACACTAGAGCAACATGCTCATGGCAGAGGTCAGAATCTTCCTTCCATGCCTTCGCAACAAATAGAGCATTTACTCTCTTCACGTGAAGTTGAGGTGCTGTCGCTTGTTGCTCAAGGCATGATTAATAAGGAGATTGCTGAGAAACTTAATATTAGTATTACCACTGTAATAAGCCATCGTAAGAATATCCAAGATAAACTTGGTGTAAAGAGTGTTTCTGCGTTGACTATATATGCTGTTATGCACGGTTTTGTTGATGTCAACAAGATATAATGCTTGCTAGCTAATATATATAAGTGTATTTTTTATATTACAGGCGCTAGTAAGTGAGCAAACCATCCCACGAAGCGTTGCCATGGTGTGCGGAATTTCTTCCACTTCACTGGTGTAAGCTTAAAGCTATCTGCCTTTTCACTATCGAAGAGATCATTTAGCTGTTTAGTCGTTTCTTTATCTATGATAACAGCATTCTCTTCGTAGTCAAAGTTTAGGCTTCGCGAATTTAGGTTTGCACTACCAACAGTGCAGAATTTTCCATCTACCATAATTATCTTGGTATGGTGGAAGCCTGGTGTATACATCCAAATAGTGCATCCCTTTTTCATGAGTTTGTGTACATTATAGAATACGCAATCTGGAGTAAGAGGAATATCGCTTTTAGTTGAAACCATTATCTCAACCTTTACTCCTCGTTGGACTGCAGCAACAATTTTGCGTTTTAGTTGGCCATTGAGAGTAAAGTACGGATTTATAATCTTTATGCTATCTTTTGCTGCATCTATGGCATTATAATAGAATTCGCGAATAATCTCGTTGCTTGTTCGTGGTTCGCGATTGATTATTCCCACCATCTTTTGGTACGCTGTAGATGTAGTGTCAGGTTTCAGACCTTTGAAGTTTCCGCTTGGACGGAATGCATGGTAATACTTTGTGCCATGCAGATTTTGTTTCGTTACCTTATTCCATGTTTTGATAAATATTCGCTGAAGTTCTATAACTTCATGGCCTTCTATTCGGCAATGCATATCATGCCATTCACCTACAACATTTGTGCCGTTGATATAATAGTCAGCCACATTCATACCGCCAGTATAAGCAATCTCGCCATCTATGACAACAATCTTTCGGTGGTCGCGAGAGAACACATGGTTAATCCAAGGAAAGCGCAAAGGGTCGAACTCGTAAATCTCTATGCCACGTTTCCTTAATGCTTCGATATGACACTTCTTAAGCGGACGGTTGTTGCTTGAGTTACCAAATGCATCGAATAAAGCCCTAACCTCTACACCTTCTTTCACCTTCTCTGCCAATAAGTCAAACAACAACGATGCAATAGAATCATTGCGGAAGTTGAAATACTCAAGGTGCACAGAACTTCGAGCTTGTCGTATGGCTTTAAACATATCGTCAAACTTCTCTTGTCCTGTGCGGAGTAAGGTCACAGAATTATTATGAGAGAATGTAATTCCACATTTTCTCATTTTCTCAACTAATATCGAATCGCTTGTCTGGCAATTTCCTGAAGTTGCCAGCAATAAAAATATAAAAACTAAAAAGTGTTTCAAATCATGCAACTGTAATGGTCGACGACACCGAGTAGATGTTTGTCGTTGTCGACAACGAGAACCGTATGAATTTTGTATTTGTGCATTATGCGCTGTATCTCAGTAATCTTGGTGGTTGGTGTAACCATCTTTGGAGATTTAGTCATGATGTCCGATACAGTATGATCAAAGAACTGTGCCTGCCAGTGTTCCATAGCACGACGGATGTCGCCATCAGTAATCAAGCCCTCCACCTTCTTTTCTTCGTTGAGTGAAACACCCAATCCCAACTTGCCCTTTGATACATGAATAATAGCTTCACCAAGATGCATTTCCTTTGGGATGATAGGCATATCTTCTGTTCGCATCACATCGGCAGCAGTTGTAAGCAATCTCTTTCCTAGTTCGCCGCCAGGATGGAACTGTGCGAAGTCACGTGGCTTAAAGTCTCTGACCTTCATTAGTGCTATTGCCAGTGCATCGCCTAAAGCCAAAGCTGCTGTGGTAGAACTTGTTGGCGCAAGGTTCAGAGGGCAAGCCTCTTTGTTTACTTTGCATTTTAGGTGTATGTTAGAGTATTTTGCAAGCAGTGAATGTTCGTTACCCGACATAGCTATGATAGGTACATTCATATGTAGTACCATAGGAATAAATCTAAGTAACTCGTCAGTCTGTCCGCTATTGCTAAGAGCTAATACAACATCGTCAGGCGTCATCACTCCAAGGTCGCCATGGAATACATCAAGAGGATTTATATAGAAAGCTGGAGTTCCAGTTGAAGATAGTGTTGCAGCAATCTTAGCACCAATATGTCCGCTTTTGCCAACTCCTGTAACAATAATTTTTCCATGACAGTTGTACATCATCTTTACAGCTTCTTCGAAGTTGTCATCAATCTGCGGAATAAGTTCCATCAAGGCTTCAGCCTCGTCTTTTAGACATTGTATGGCATAGTCTTTCGTCTTGCCAAGTCTGGTGTTTATATCTTCCATGATTAGATAAGTTTCATTATTAAATCCTCAAGCTTATCGAGCTCAAGCATGTTGGCAGCATCCGACAATCCTTCGTCTGGGGTAGGGTGTACCTCAAAGAAGTAGCCTGTAGCACCAAAAGCTTTTGCTGCAAGCGCCATTGAAGGTACAAACTTACGGTCACCAATAGTCTTGCCGTTGCCAGCCGAAGGACGTTGTACGCTATGTGTGCAGTCCATGATAACGGTAGGTACAATTTCTTTCATATCAGCAATATTGCGGAAATCGACAACCAAGTTGTTGTAGCCAAAGCAGTTGCCACGCTCTGTAAGCCAAACATCCTTAGCTCCACTCTCGTGAGCCTTTTCAACAGGATATTTCATGTCAACACCACTAAGGAACTGAGCCTTCTTGATATTTACAATCTTTCCAGTCTTTGCTGCAGATGCGAGTAAGTCTGTTTGTCGACAAAGAAACGCAGGAATCTGCAATATGTCGCATACCTCGCCTGCTGCTTCAGCCTGATAGCTTTCGTGTATATCTGTAGTTATCTGCAGATTATATTTTGATTTAATATCTGCAAGCATTTGCAAACCTTTCTCCAAACCAGGGCCTCGGAATGAGTTTAAGCTTGTACGATTAGCTTTGTCAAACGATGCTTTGAAAATGATGTTGGTATTGAGTTTACTGTTTATCTCTACCAGCTTCTGTGCCACGGTGTCAAGCAGTTCCATCGATTCTATCACGCATGGACCTGCTATCAGCGTTGGCTTTGTATTATAGGCTATTGTCTGCATAGTCGGTTAAATAATTAACTTATTTATTATGTCTTTATTTCTGTGTTTAGTTTATGATATGAATATCTCTCTGTGGGAATGGTATCTCGATGTTGTTTTCATTCAAGCAGTTGTATATTGCTTCTTTGATTTCACCATCAGCATATGTGCGAGTCATAACAGGTACCCATACCAATACTTTGAAGTCGATAGAGTCGGCTCCGAAGTTAGAGAATACAACATTTACATCTTTCTTTTTGTCGCGGCAATCCAATTTGCTTACAGTCTCAGTGAGAAGCGCCTTCACCTGTGCGGCATTAGAACCATAGGCAACACCTATTACTATCACATCAAGCTCATAACCATGATTACGAGTTAAATTCTTGTAGTTTTTTGTAAAGAGTTGTGAGTTTTGAAATGCTATCACCGAACCATCCGTGGTGTTAACCATCGTTGATGTATAGTTGATAGAGCTTACAGAACCACGAATACCATCACACTCTATCAAGTCGCCCACTTTGATACGACCGGTCATAAGTGAGATACCATAGTAGATATTCTCGATGATATCTTTCATGGCAAAACCGATACCTGTAGACAAACCACCAGATACAACTACAAGCCATGTGTTGTTCACCTTGAATAGTCCTAAGACTATCAGTAACCATATACCCCACACAACAACCTGTATAACATTCTTTGCCATAACAAATCTTGTTGCAGCAGTTTTGTGGTCAGTATTCTCGAAATGAATATACAACAGCGCCATGATGGTCTTGTTGAGATATGCAAATAGAAAGTATAGAATTGCCGCTAATGCTATTGTGATGATACTTGCACGGAAACCATCTTCGTTGATATAGTAGTTGCTAAATATCTTCCAAGTTGTATCGCTGAGGTTGAATACATCAGCAGCCCAGTAGATGGAAATCATCACTGATAGCACTCCTAATACCGGCATTATTACCTTAAATATGAAGTTGAATATCCATGTTTGGGTAATAGGCTTCTCATCCATCTTCTTGTTTTTAGAATATGTCTTCAGCCATCCTTGCATAAATGTAATGGTCAAGATACATGTGAGCTGCATAACCCACCATATCAGAATCTCTACAGCCAACAATGTGTAGCCTACCCATGAGCTAATTGTAGAGAAAATAAATACAGCCAACGATGCATAAGAATAGTAGCGGTCAGACATCTCTGTGTTTTGCTGATGCTTTCTTATAGCATTCCATTGCCAGAATATGCTCACTGCTAATATTGGAGGAAATACTAAGCTAACCAATGCGTTAGGAACCAAAGCTATGCGAAATGCTATAACCAAGAAACCTATCACCATGATAGGTGAATAAAGCTTGAATCCACTCTTTATTTTATCACCATCAAGACGCAGCATTATTGACAGCAATATTACTTCCATCAACCATGTATAGTTGATGAGCAATCCGCTCGCCATGATGATGAAGTTTTGCTCCACAATTATTCTAACCACACCGAGTATGATAGCAAATGTAGCTACCGACATAGCGAGGTTTATACATGTTATCTTCTCTTCGAGCCAATCTTTATATTTTTCGAATCGAGAGTATCTTGTTAGTCTTCTTGCTATCCATCTAATGACTACAAAGTTGATGAGTAGCGAGATTCCTGTACCTATAGCCAATATGATGAGTAGTCCAAGCATTATTCGGCTATCCCAATCAGATTTCACTTTCTTCTGTGGCTTATATTTTTCAGAAACGGTTTCTGAGGTTTCAACAACATTATGCCCGATATTCTTTAATATGTTCACATAGTTGTCGCCTCGATTGCTGAAAATGCTTTGCTGTATATCCTTATACCTTGTGTTAGCATAGGTATTCAGATACTTCAGTCGCTCTTCAGTCTGGTTGTATATCTTTATATAGTCACGCATCTGTACTCTGTTGTCGTTCAGAGTGTGACGGATGTTGATAGCCAATGTGATACAAACATTGCGGTCTACCTTTGCTTTCTCTGATAGACCATATTTTCCCATTGTGCCAAGTTCGTTGATAAGACTATCATAACGCGATATCTCTACATCTGCAGTATTCAGATATTGCCTGAAAGGCTTCACGTTCTTTTGAAACTCCTGATATTGCTCAGTAGCTTCATGACAAGCGTATGTAAGGTCAAAAATAAACCCATTTTTCTGAGAATACAGCATAAGTGAATTCTGACGACTTCTGTTCATCACAGATATCATATTCATCATCACCTGTTCTTGCTGAGCCTTCATCAATCCAGATTGGCGCTCTAGTTCGGTTCTGTAGTTTGTAAGCTCCAGTCTGAGAAGCGATAAAGTGTTTTCAATATTCTTCTCCTTCAGTACGGCATGAGATGGCAAAACAATCATCAATGCCAATACTAACATTATATATATTCTTTTTTTCATTTGGATATTTATTCTAAATTTTCCCTTTGTTTTGGCTTTTGTATTATCTTAATATGCAAAATTACATAAAATGTGGGATATTTAGAAATATATTCCTTAAATTTGCACTAAAATACAGGAAAATGGTTATAATTGTAGATAGTGGAAGCACCAAAGCTGATTGGTGTATTGTTGAAGATGGCTTTGTGTTGAGTAATGTTACTACTCAAGGTATTAGTCCGGTTCATCAATCTTCTGATGTTATTGTAGAAATAGTTCGCAAGCAATTGTTTGTGGATACTACATTCTGTCAGACTCTGAGTCAGTGTTCGTCAGAAAAACATATTAATGCTTATTTCTATGGTAGCGGTTGTATTAAGGAACTTGTGCAACCTTTGAAAGCCATCCTTGAAGAAGCTTTTTCTGAATATAATGTTAACTTCCATGTTTACAACGATTTATTAGGGGCTGCTAGGGCTACTTGTGGTATAGAACCTGGCATTGCTTGTATTCTCGGTACAGGTGCTAATTCTTGCCTTTTTGATGGTAAGGAAATAGTTCAAAACACGCCTCCACTTGGCTATATTCTTGGCGACGAGGGTAGTGGTGCTGTGCTGGGTAAACATTTTCTAAATGGAATCTTTAAGAGTTGGCTTGATCATGGATTAAGAACAGAATATCTTGCATGGAGCGGACTAACATATTCTGAGATTATCGATAAAGTATATCGTCAACCTATGCCAAATCGCTATTTAGCCTCAATCGTTCCTTTTATCAGTCAGCGAGTATTAAGATATCCTGAATTAGAACAAATGGTTGTTGATTCATTCCGTGATTTTCTTCGTCTTAATGTAGTTCCTTATCGTCGTCCTGATCTTCCTGTTAACTTTGTTGGTGGTGTTGCCAATGCTTTTGCAGTACAACTTTATAAAGCAATCGATGCAGAAGGTTTGATGTTTGGCAAGATAGTGCATCGCCCAGTTCGTGGTTTGATGAAATTTCATTTGCAATAGTTGTTTTTTTAAAATAGAATATATCAGAGTGTCATATTTATGGCACTCTGTTTCTTTATAGCTATATTTGATAAAAAAGAATCTCTTTTTAAAACTTAGTGTAATATGCATTTCGTATATTTTATCACTATGCTTTTGTATGTGTGGTTTGCTCCTTTAAATAGTTGTGAAAAAGGCAATCTTTTTTTTGTTAATTGTTGTCTATTAATTCAAAATATATTCGTACCTTTGCAACTGTTTTAAAACAAGCAGCCAGTAGGCTTATGAAAATAATCTAAATAACGTTATATTTTTTTTATGTATTTCTATTTATTTGTCACCGTTTTGTTGACGGCTGTCGTCTTGGTTGTTGGCGCTTATGTCGTAGCCAAGTTGATAGGACCTCGTTCGTACAATCCGGTAAAGGGACAACCTTTTGAGTGTGGTATTCCTACACGTGGCTCATCATGGATGCACGTGCATATTGGCTACTACCTCTTTGCTATCCTTTTCCTGATTTTCGACATCGAGACTGTGTTCCTATATCCATGGGCAGTTGTTGTTAAGCAGTGTGGAGTAGCCGCTCTCGTTAGTGTAGGCTTCTTCCTGTTGGTATTGATTTTAGGCCTTGCTTATGCATGGCGGAAAGGAGCATTGGAATGGAAGTAAGAAAGCCAAGTATCAAAGCCTTTCCTTATGATGAATGGAAAGACAACGACACTCTTGAGAAGATGGCCAGTGATTTGAACGATGGTGGTGTAAACCTCGTTCTTGGTAATCTCGACCAGCTTATCAACTGGGGTCGCAGTAACTCACTTTGGTCATTGACCTTCGCTACCTCTTGTTGTGGTATCGAGTTTATGGCTGTTGGTTGCGCACGTTACGACTTTTCTCGCTTCGGTTTCGAGGTAACACGTAACTCTCCACGTCAGGCAGACCTTATCATGTGTGCCGGTACTATTACAAATAAGATGGCTCCAGCTTTGAAACGTCTTTATGATGAGATGGCTGAGCCTAAGTATGTTGTAGCCGTTGGTGGATGTGCTATTTCTGGTGGTCCATTCAAGAGTAGCTACCATGTTGTTAAGGGTATCGACGAAATTATCCCTGTTGATGTCTACATTCCAGGCTGTCCTCCACGTCCAGAGGCAATCCTCTATGGTATGATGCAGTTGCAGCGTAAGGTAAAGGTAGAGAAATTCTTCGGTGGTGTTAACCACAAGCAGAATGCTGAAGAACGCTTGCTCGGTAAGAGTAATGAGGAGTTGATATTCGAAGACAAACTCGGTATCTCTGTTAATGAGACAAAGGAGAAGCGTGCTGCTTCTTATCGTCCTACTCCTAAGCCTGTTGCTGCAAAGCCTGTTGCTAAGCCAGCACCAGCTGCAAAGAAGGAAACTATTGTTGTAGATAAGGCTCCTACTGCTGAGCAGGTAGAGAATCTTGGTAAGGTTCTTGACCAGCTTAAAGCTCAAGAGACTAAAACTTCAACAGAAGACAATAATAATAAATAATAAGGTAGAAAATGAAATTAGAACATAAAGAATTCGGTTTTGATAACTTTGCCGCAGAGATGACTTCTCTTCATGATGAGAAGCATTTCGACTACCTTGTTACTATCATTGGCGAGGACTTCGGCGAAGAAGGACTTGGATGTATCTATATCCTTGAGAATACCAAGACTCACGAGCGCATCAGTGTAAAGCAGATGGCCAAGAAGGTGGGCGAGGAATATGTTATTCCTACAGTTTGCAACCTTTGGAAGATTGCAAACTTGCTTGAGCGTGAGGTTTACGATTTCTATGGCATCAAGTTCTTGGGTCATCCAGACATGCGTCGTCTTTATCTACGTAACGACTTCAAGGGTTATCCTTTCCGCAAGAACTACAATCCTGCAGATAATGTGTATACCACACAGGATGATGTTGAGGTAGACTTCGGTTATCAGTATTCACTTGATGCTAACGGTAAGCTCGTAGAGAAGAAGAATCCTCTCTTTGCAGATGATGACTATGTTGTAAACATTGGTCCTCAGCACCCTTCTACTCACGGTGTGCTTCGTCTTGAGACTGCTCTCGATGGTGAGATTATCAAGCGTATCTATCCACACCTCGGTTATATTCATCGCGGTATTGAGAAGATGTGTGAGGAGTATACATATCCTCAAACTCTCGCTCTTACCGATCGTATGGACTACCTCAGCGCTATGATGAACCGTCATGCTTTGGTTGGCGTTATCGAGGAAGCTTTGGGTGTAGAGCTCTCTGACCGTATTAAATATGTACGCACGATAATGGATGAGCTCCAGCGTATCGATTCTCACTTGTTGTATCTCGGTTGCTGTGCTCAGGACCTCGGTGCTTTGACAGCATTCCTCTACAGCATGCGCGATCGTGAGCACGTGTTGAACGTAATGGAGGAAACTACTGGTGGTCGTCTTATCCAAAACTATTATCGTATAGGTGGACTCCAGGCTGATATCGATCCTAACTTTGTAAAGAATGTTAAGGACCTCATCGCATACCTCCGTCCTATGGTACAGGAGTATATGGATGTATTTGGCGACAATGTAATCACTCGCAAGCGTTTCTGCAATATTGGAGTGATGGATGCTGAAAACATTATTAGCTATGGTGTTACAGGATGCTCTGGTCGTGCAAGCGGTTGGGAGAATGATGTCCGCAAGAACCATCCTTATGATGTTTATGATAAGGTTGAGTTTAAGCAGATTACTCGCAACTCTTGTGATAGCATGGCTCGCTACTTGAACCGTGTAGACGAAATCTATCAGAGTCTTAATATCATTGAGCAACTCATCGACAATATCCCAGAGGGAGAATTCTACATCAAGCAGAAGCCTATCATCAAACTTCCTGAGGGACAGTGGTACTTCTCTTGCGAGGGTGCACGTGGTGAGATTGGTGCTTTCATCGACAGCAAGGGCGACAAGAGTCCTTACCGTTTGAAACTCCGCCCAATGGGATTGAGCCATGTTGCATGTATGGATGAAATGTTGAGAGGTTCTAAGATAGCCGACCTTATCACTGTTGGTGCAGCTCTCGACTTCGTGATTCCAGACATCGACCGATAAGCGATAATATTTTTTATAATCATTAATTTAAGAATTAAACAAATGTTTGATTTCAGTATAGTTTCTAATTGGATTGACTGCTTGTTGCGTCAGACCTTAGGGCTGGGCGACTTCTGGACTATCCTGATAGAGTGCGTGCTCGTAGGTGTTGGCATTCTCGTTGCCTACGCTCTTATCGCTATCGTGCTTATCTTCATGGAACGTAAGGTTTGCGCCTATTTCCAGTGCCGTATCGGTCCTGTCCGCGTAGGTCCTTGGGGTACACTCCAGGTGTTTGCCGATGTATTGAAGATGCTCATCAAGGAGATCTTTACCGTCGACAAGGCAGACAAGTTCCTTTATTTCTTGGCTCCATTCCTCGTGATTGCAGCTTCTGTCGGAACATTCTCATTCCTTCCTTGGAACAAGGGCATGCACGTGCTCGACTTCAATGTAGGTGTGTTCCTTCTTACTGCCATCAGCTCTATCGGTGTGCTTGGTATCTTCCTTGCAGGATGGGGTTCTAACAACAAGTATTCTGTTGTCTCTGCTATGCGTGGTGCTGTACAGATGATTTCTTACGAGATGTCATTGTGCCTCTGCCTCATCTGCGTTGTTATCATGACAGGTTCTATGCAGCTGAGCGAAATCGTAACAGCACAGACTGGTCCTTGGAAGTGGCTCATCATTCAGGGTCATGTTCCTGCCATCCTCGCTTTCTTGGCATTCCTCGTAGCTGGTAATGCTGAGGCTAACCGTGGTCCTTTCGACTTGGCTGAGGCTGAGAGTGAGCTTACCGCTGGTTATCATACCGAGTATTCTGGTATGGGCTTCGGTTTCTACTATTTGGCAGAATACCTCAATCTCTTTGTAATCTCTGGTATTGCAAGTGGCTTGTTCCTTGGTGGATGGGCTCCTTTGAATATCGGTATCGAGGCTTTCGACAACCTCATGAACCTTATCCCTGGTTTCATCTGGTTCTTCGGTAAGACCTTCTTCGTAGTATGGCTCCTCATGTGGGTACGCTGGACATTCCCACGTCTGCGCGTAGACCAGATCTTGAAGCTTGAGTGGAAGTACATCATGCCATTCATGCTTTGCGTATTGGTTCTCACATCTGTTTGTGTGGCTTTGGGCCTTACATTTTAATTATTAGCTATAATAAGACATAGTAATGGAAAATAAAGAATCATATTTCGGTGAAGTTGGTTCTGCTATCAAGACTCTTGCCGTTGGTTTGAAGACTACTCTTCGTGAGTACTTCACAGCAAAGAGCACTGAGCAGTACCCTGAAAACCGTAAGACAACTCTCCATGTTGCCAAGCGCCACCGCGGACGCCTTGTCTTCACTCGCAACGAAGATGAAAGCTACAAGTGTACTGCTTGTACTTTGTGCGAGAAGTCATGTCCTAATGGCTCTATCAAGATTTTGTCTCACATGGAGGAAGATCCAGAGACTGGACGTAAGAAGAAGAAACTCGACGACTATCAGTACGACCTTGGCGACTGCATGTTCTGCCAATTGTGTGTCAACGCATGTAACTTCGGTGCCATTGAGTTCGTTAATGATTTCGAGAATGCTGTCTTCGATCGCAGTAAATTGGTTCTGCATCTCGACAAAGAGGTTTACAAGGGTGGTTCGCTTCCTAACCTCATCGAGGGTGGTGCGCCAATAACAATCGGTAAGTTTAACACTAAAACCAAGTAATAACAGATTATGGCAAATTTAGTAATGTTTTGCATCTTGGCTGTAATCATCCTTGGTTCAGCCGTGATGTGCGTATTGACAAAGAGCATCATGCGTGCGGCAACATTCCTGTTGTTCGTACTCTTTGGTGTGGCTGGCATATACTTCCTCCTCGACTATACCTTCTTGGGTGCTGCTCAGATTAGTGTATATGCAGGTGGAATCACAATGATGTATGTCTTTGCCATCCAGCTCGTTTCAAAGAATGCTTTGCAGGGTATCACTGAGCGTATCAATGGTTCTCGCATAGTATCAGGCTTGCTACTTTCAGTAGTAGGTTTGGCTACTATAGCAGGCATATTCTTGAAGAATGTATTTGTAGAAAAGTATGCAAGCGATGGTGAGGTAAAGATTGAGGCTATTGGTACTCAGCTTCTCTCATCTGGTGTAGACGGATATGTATTGCCTTTCGAGTTCATATCTCTCTTCTTGCTTGCTTGCATTATTGGTGGTATCATGATAGCTAGAAAAGGAGGTAACGAATGATTCCTGTAAGTTGTTTGTTGGTGCTTAGCGCACTGCTGTTCTTTATCGGTGTGTTCGGTTTCGTTACACGTCGCAATTTGGTTGCTATGCTCATCTCTGTTGAGTTGGTACTCAATGCTGCCGACCTTAACTTCGCCGTCTTCAACCGCTTCCTTTATCCAGGAGAGCTCGATGGTTTCTTCTTCACCTTATTCTCTATAGGTGTAAGTGCAGCCGAGACCGCTGTTGCCATCGCCATTATCATCAACGTCTATCGTCACTTCCATAGCGATAAGGTAGACAGTATCCAAAACATGAAATTCTAATAGACAATGGATTACAGTTATGCATTTCTGATACTTCTTCTGCCTATGCTCTCATTCCTTATCTTGGGATTGGCAGGCATGAAGATGTCACATAAGGTGGCTGGTCTCATCGGTACTACATCGTTGGGTATTGTCACTATCCTGTCGTATATTACAGCATTCGGATATTTCACTGCCGACCGCTGTGCCGACGGGGCATTTGCTACTATCGTGCCTTACAACTTCACATGGATGAAGTTTGGCGCATTGCATTTCGACCTTGGCATCATGCTCGATCCTATTTCGGTAATGATGCTCATAGTGATTTCTACAGTCAGCTTGATGGTACACATATATTCTTTCGGATATATGCACGGCGAGAAGGGCTTCCAGCGCTACTATGCTTTCCTTTCTCTCTTCACCATGTCAATGCTCGGTTTGGTTCTCGCTACCAACATCTTCCAGATGTATCTCTTCTGGGAGCTCGTGGGTGTAAGCTCATACCTGCTCATTGGTTTCTACTATCCTTTGCATGCAGCTGTTGCAGCTTCTAAGAAGGCGTTTATCGTAACCCGCTTTGCCGACTTGTTCTTCCTCATTGGTATCCTCATCTTTGGTTACTACACAGAGTCGTTCAGCTTCTCATTCGTAGACAACCTTCAGATGGCTGCAGGTACAGCTTCGTTCATCACAGTAGATGCTGCTAAGGCTGTTGCTGCAGGTGGCTTCATCATCCCTACCGCTTTGGTATTGATGTTCATTGGTGGTGCAGGTAAGAGTGCTATGTTCCCATTGCACATCTGGTTGCCAGATGCTATGGAAGGTCCTACTCCTGTCAGCGCCCTCATTCATGCTGCTACCATGGTTGTAGCTGGTGTGTTCCAGATTGCTCGCTTGTTCCCTTTGTGGATTGAGTATGCTCCTGGTCAGATGAGCATTGTTGTGTATATTGGTGTCTTCACCGCTTTCTATGCAGCTGCAGTAGCTTGTGCGCAGAGCGATATCAAGCGTGTGTTGGCATTCTCTACAATCTCTCAGATTGCTTTCATGATGGTAGCACTCGGAGTTTGTATGCCTGGTCACGAGGCTGTTATCGACAACCACGGTTCACTTGGCTACATGGCTTCTATGTTCCATCTCTTCACACACGCCATGTTCAAGGCTTGTTTGTTCCTCGGTGCTGGTTGTATCATCCATGCCGTTCACTCTAACGAGATGTCTGCAATGGGTGGCTTGCGCAAGTATATGCCTATCACACATGCCACATTCCTCATCTCTTGTCTTGCCATCGCTGGTATCCCATTCTTCTCAGGCTTCAGCTCTAAGGATGAGATTATCACAGCTTGCTTCGCTTATAGCCCAGTAGTAGGATGGATTATGACAGGTGTTGCTGCAATGACAGCTTTCTATATGTTCCGTTTGTACTACGGTATCTTCTGGGGTACAGAGAACAAGGAACTTCATGCTGCACACACTCCTCATGAGGCTCCATTGACAATGACTATTCCTTTGATAGTACTCTGTGTTATCACCGTTGGTGTTGGTATCTACACCACACTTGGTGGATTCCTTGGATGGGGTGGTAGCTTCGGTAGCTTTGTTACCGCTACTGGTACCGACTACACAATCCACTTCGATACACAGGTGGCTCTCACCAGCACTATCATCGCTATCATCAGCATCTGCTTGGCTACCTATATATATAAAGGTGAAAAGCAGCCTATCGCCGACAAGCTTTATAGCCTGATGCCACGTTTGCATCGTGCTGCTTACAAGCGTTTCTATATGGACGAGGTTTATATGTTCATCACACATAAGTTCATCTTCCGTTGCTTGTCTACTCCTATCGCATGGTTCGACCGTCATTGTGTTGACGGCACATTCAACTTCATGGCTTGGGGTGCTAACGAGGCTGGTGAATCTCTACGTCCATGGCAGAGTGGCGATGTAAGATCGTATGCTGTTTGGTTCCTTACTGGCACTGTAGCCCTAACGTTAATACTACTTTGTTTGATTTAAAAGAATAGACAACAATGACATATCTAACATTATTTGTAGTAATTCCCGTACTGATGCTCTTCGGCCTTTGGGTGGCCAAGAACGATAATCAGGTGCGTGGCGTGATGGTGGCAGGTGCTACAGCTTTGCTTGGCTTGTCCATTTATCTCGTATTCGATTTCGTTGCCACAAGAGAGGTTATGCCTGCTGATCAGTATCCAATGATTCTTGGCGACACCATCCCTTGGTTCCAACCTTTCCATATCAACTTCGCTACTGGCGTTGATGGTATCTCTGTTGTAATGATATTGCTTTCTGGCATCATCGTCTTCACAGGTACTTTTGCTTCTTGGCAGATGCAGCCTATGAAGAAGGAATACTTCCTTTGGTTCGTACTCCTTTCTACTGGTGTGTTCGGATTCTTTATCTCTAAGGACTTGTTCACTATGTTCATGTTCTATGAGGTTGCTCTTATACCAATGTACCTCTTGATTGGTGTATGGGGTAGTGGTGCTAAGGAATACTCAGCAATGAAGCTTACCTTGATGCTTATGGGAGGTTCTGCTTTGCTTATCATCGGTATCCTTGCAATCTATTTCTATAGCGGTGCTACCACTATGGATATCAATGAGATTGCTGCTATGCACAATATTCCTGTACAGGTTCAGAATGTGTTCTTCCCACTCATCTTCATCGGTTTCGGTGTTCTTGGTGCTTTGTTCCCATTCCATACATGGTCTCCTGATGGTCACGCAAGTGCGCCTACAGCAGTATCTATGCTCCACGCAGGGGTATTGATGAAGCTTGGTGGTTATGGTTGCTTCCGTATCGCTATGTATCTCATGCCAGATGCTCTCGATATGTGGGCTCCTGTATTCCTCATACTTACTACTATCTCTGTAGTATATGGTGCTTTGTCTGCATGTGTACAGACCGACCTTAAGTACATCAATGCTTACTCTTCAGTTTCTCACTGTGGTATGGTATTGTTCGCACTCTTGATGTCTACCCAGACTGCTATCACAGGTGCGGTTCTTCAGATGCTTTCTCACGGTTTGATGACAGCATTGTTCTTCGCCGTTATCGGTATGATCTATCATCGTGCTGGTACTCGCGACGTTCGCTACCTCGGTGGTTTGATGCAGATTATCCCATTCCTCTCTGTAGGTTATGTTATCGCAGGTCTTGCTAACCTTGGTTTGCCAGGCTTCTCTGGTTTCGTAGCCGAGATGAACATCTTCGTAGGTTCATTCGAGAATGGCGATACCTTCCGTCGTACTTGCACCATCATTGCTTGTACTTCAATCGTTGTCACTGCAGTCTACATTCTCCGTGTAGTTGGTAAGATATTGTTTGAGAAGGTTGCTAATCCTAAGTTCCTCGAACTTCACGATGCTACATGGGATGAGCGTGTTGCTGTAATCGGACTTATCGCTTGCGTAGCTGGTCTTGGTCTTGCTCCAATGTGGGCACAGAACATCATCACCAATGCAGTAGGTCCTATCATCAAGCACATAGGTCTTTATTCAACTTACGTATCACTTTAACGCTATAACATTATAGAAATCATGCAAATAGATTACAGTCAATTTTTGAATATGATACCAGAAGTTAGCCTCGTGCTTCTTATGGTAATAGTGTTTGTGGCTGACTTCATAACAGCAAACAAGCGTTATCGTGGTTGGTTGAACACACTTGTCTGCGCTTTGTTGCTTGCTCATGTAGCATTCACCATCAGCGTTGGTGTTAGCGACTCAGCGTTCGGAGGTATGTATCATACCACTCCTTCCATCAGCATTATCAAGTCTATCCTTGCTTTCGGTACACTTATCGTTTGCCTTCAGGCTAAGGAATGGCTCAACGATGAAAATCGTAGTAAGTTCCAGGGTGAGTTCTATCTCTTGGTTCTTTCTACCTTGCTTGGTATGAATGTGATGGTTAGTGCCAACCACTTCCTCCTCTTCTTCCTTGGTTTGGAAATGGCAAGTGTGCCTATGGCATGCCTCGTTGCTTTCGACAAGTGGAAGAATGAATGTGCAGAGGCTGGTGCAAAGTTCATCCTCACAGCTACTTTCTCTAGCGGTGTAATGATCTACGGTTTGAGTATGCTCTATGGTGCTCTCGGCAACCTCTATTTCGATAATGTTGCCAACAACATCACAGCAACTCCTCTCACCATCGCAGGCTTGGTATTCTTCTTTAGCGGTTTGGCTTTCAAACTTTCGCTTGTTCCTTTCCACTTCTGGACTGCCGATACATATCAGGGTGCTCCTTCTGTTGTTGCTGGTTACCTCAGTGTTATCTCTAAGGGTGCAGCTGCTTTTGCTGCTCTTACTATTCTCACAAAGGTTTTTGCCAACATCATCACATTCTGGCATCCAATGCTCTGTATCATCATCGTGTTGTCTATCACAGTAGCCAACCTCTTTGCCATCCGTCAGGAGAACATCAAGCGCTTCATGGCTTTCAGTTCTATCTCACAGGCTGGATACATCATGTTGGCTCTGCTCTCACCATCTGCTTATGCTACCACAGCTTTGTCTTACTATGTACTCATCTACATCGTAGCCAACCTCGCTGTTTTTGGTATCATCGCAGTTATCGAGAACCACGATGCTAAGGCTGTTAACATCAGCGACTACGACGGACTCTACAAGACAAATCCTCATTTGTCATTCCTTATGACATTGGCTTTGTTCTCACTTGGTGGTATTCCTCCATTTGCAGGTATGTTCTCGAAGTTCTTCATCTTCATGGCATCCCTCAACGATTATACCATCGACACCACAATGGGTATCGTTACCTATGTCGTTGTGTTTATCGCATTGGTAAATACCGTGATAAGCCTCTACTACTATCTTCTCATTGTTAAGGCTATGTATATCAAGCCAAGTGAGAAGCCTATTGCTAAGTTCGTTTCTAAGCCAGAGACTAAGTTGGCTCTTGCTTTGTGTACACTTGGCGTAGTATTGTTCGGTATCGTAAGTGGCGTATATACATGGATTTATGCAGCAGCTTTGTACTAATAAGCTGATTGAATGAATAACAAAATAATAAGGGTTCACATCATCCAAGATGTGAACCCTTATTGTTTTTATTAGTTCTGCTATGATTATTTTACCATTACCTTTTTACCATTATGTATATATAGTCCATGTGATAATGATTACGTTATTTTAATTCCTTGCAATGTATACCAAGCATTGTTACCATATATATCGTTTACTGTTGTTTCTATACCGTCTGCGGATTGCTTGCTATGAGCAAACACCCAATCTAAACGTTCTGTGCTATAGCTTTGTATACATGTAGTTTCGTGTGTCCCGCCTTCTACGGTCTCATACTTGGTTTCGTCGCCAAGTTGTTGTACATCTTCTGCATCTTCTCTACCAACTACGATGCGTCTGATGTGCCAATATATCTTATTGCCATATTTCTGCATCAATAGTCTGAAGCCTTGCTCCTTTTGCTGTTCGTTAAACAGCATTCGGAGCAGTTGTTGATTATCGAGGATGTTTATTTCCATTCTTCTTTATTTACTTTTTATCTTTTATAATTTTCCTTTTTTTACTTTACTACCTTTATAACAATGTATTGTATCCCTTTCTTTCCCATTGGTACTATATCGTACAACACATTGTCTGCCATCCAATATCTATGTTTGCCTATATAGTGGTACCTGCCTCCTCTTGGACGAGTGAGGAATACTGTGCCTCTTGTTGGTCTAAATGTTCTGTAAACATGATTGCGATGTGTATAGTGTGGACGACGACTTACACTATGTCTACCTCTTGCCATTGATGGTGTGAAGGAACCTATAAGCAACATAATGCACACGATGATGCTCTTCAACAATCCTGTTCCAATCAATCTTGTGATGTTCTTGGTTTTCATATTCTTCATTGTTTTTAATTGTGAATACTCTTGTTGTTGAAAGCTTTCATTTATATAGATGCAAAAATATGAAATAAGTTAAAAGTAATAGTGATTTTTTTTTGTTTTTATCTTGGTTTTACGTGATGAAGGTTATCGTGAGTGGCATTATAATTGATAATTACCGATAAATGAATGATTTTCCTACCTTTGATAGTTTTATTGTATTTATCTTTGTACCTGATATTCAATCAAATCTATAACATATTCTTTTTATAACTAAATGAACAAGAAAATAGCTAAAATTGCTTGCCTATTGGCAATGGGTATTTCTACGTCTTTTGCTCAAGGTGTCGTTATTGATACAGATGCTACAACTGGAGCAATCTCTAAAATAGCTATCGATAATGATGCTAACAACATGAATTGGGTGCTGTCGCCCGATGGTAAACAATATGCTTGGGTAACGAGTAAATATGGTTGGGGACTCGGTTTCATTACCGTAAATGGTAATAAGTTGACATGGGAGAAACCTGTATCAACAGCCAAGAATCTTACTTATAAGGCTGGTGATATTCTAATTACAGTTGTAAGAACCATTAAGAATGGTCAACTCTTTGAGCAATATACATTCAAAAATACCGGTAAGAAACCTGCTAATATCACCGATTGCGGTATCTATACACCATGGAACGACAACTATCCAGCCTCTGCTACATGTATGACCAATCGCTGTAATGCCCATATTTGGGCAGGCGACAATGCTGCCTACACCTGTGCCGTACGTATGGGTGATAATGGAAAAAACATAGAAAAAGGACAAGGAAATGTTGGCTTGATGCTCACCAAAGGTTCTTTGCCTAACTACGAAGTTTGGGAAAGAAAGTCGGAAAATGCTAACTCCAACTTCCGCGGAGTGTTTGCTATGGACTTGCCTGATATGACATTGGCTCCTGGCAAATCTTATACCGTGGCTTGGAAAGTGTTTGAGCACGGCGGCACAGCTCACTTCTATAAGAAGGTTGTAGCTATGGGTGGAGCCATTGCCAAGAGCGATAAGTATGTTTATCAAAAGGGTGAACAGGTGAAAGTATATTTGAAGAAAAACAACCTAAAGTCGCTTTCTGCTACCATCACAGGCATCAAAATCAAAAATGGAGAAGTAACTTCTCCTGCTAAAACTGTCAAGACTGGAAAGGATGCCAATGGATATTATGCCACATTCACAGCCGACCAACTTGGAGAGCATCGTATAGACCTTATATATAATAAGGTGGAGAAGACACATGCCGAAATATTGGTTGTTAGTAGCTACGATAACCTCATCTCTAACCGCATAAAGTTCATCTTGGATCATCAGCAGATGAACGATACTACAGATTCTCGTTATGGTGCATATATGGTTTACGACAATGAGAAGCAAGCCATATATAAAAATGATGACAATCGTCAGAGCTACGATTGTGACGAAGGTCGTGAGCGTGTGGGTATGGGAGTTATGATGGCTAAATGGTATTTTAAGCATCCAAGCGAGTCACTTAAGACTTCGCTCGTTAGATATGCTAAGTTTATTCGTGAGAAACTTCAGAAAGACGACTATACCACATATTCGCGCGTAACGAAAACTGGTTGGAATCGTGGCTACAACTATGCTTGGGTTGCCGACTTCTACTTCCATATGTACGAGGTTACCAAAGATAAGCAATACGCTATTGATGGTTACCAAACTATGCAAGCACTATATCGCTATACTGGATATAAATTCTATTGCATCGACATCCCTGTAACAAGTGGACTGAAGGCTTTGCGTGATGCAGGACTTATGACAGAATACAACGACCTACTAATCGACTTTGCTCACACCGCTGACGTATTCATGAAGAATGGTTTGAACTTCCCTAAATCGGAGGTAATTTTCGAGCAGTCTATAGTAGCTCCTGCCACACAGTTCCTCCTCGAACTTTATCTTCAAACCAAGGATGCTAAATACCTCAATGCTGCGAAAGAGATGTTACCGGTTGTCGAGAACTTTAGTGCCAATCAGCCTGCTTACCGATTAAATGAGATTCCTATCCGCCATTGGGACTGCTATTGGTTTGGCAAACGACGAGTGTTTGGTGACACCTTCCCTCATTATTGGAGCTGCCTTAATGGTACTGTTTATTACTACTATGCGTTGGCTACAGGTAGCGAGGAGTATATGAACAAGGCAAAGGAAGTGGTTCGCAACAATCTCTGCAATGTCTTCGAAGATGGCACCGGCAGTTGTGCCTTTGTCTATCCAAAGCGCATCAATGGCGAACAAGCTCATTTCGCAGATGCTTTTGCCAACGACCAAGACTGGGCTCTTGCATTCTATCTGATGATAAACGAATAAATTTCTTGTTAAAAACCATAGAGCACGATGCTGTATATTCTATTCAGCATCGTGCTTTTTAGTATTATTCTATTAGTATTGTGCTTCATAAAAATATGCTGAAAATATAATATTTCTTCAATAATTCAAATAAAAGTTTTATATTTGCAGGGAGTAATATAATAATGGTATGACTACAGACAAAGATTTAGCAGAAATGTTTAGAGCATCACAGAATGTTGATGTGCTGCATTTGTCAGACAACGAGATATTGCAAGGCTTCAAGGATGCTAACTCAAACATTGTGAGAGAGTATTTCTATGGCTATTGCCGTATAGCGTATTGCATCTACGATAAGCGATATGGATTGCGCACAAAGCCTGGCATGGACTTCTTTACTTTGGCTCATGAATACTATCTTTATCTCATAGAGCATGATTTCAAGCCTTTAGAAGATCGCAAATCTTCGATGTCGCTTAAAACATGGATGGTCAACGGATTCCGTTATTTGTTGCTCGATAGACTGAAGGGTGTTGAAAAAGAGCATCTCTTTGATAGTTTCGAGGCTCATCAAGAGAAACCATCATCGCACATTGATGTTGCTAATGATGAATTTAAGCATGAGTTTATTAGTACTATCAACGAGATTTGCCATGAATACTATGGGTGCGATAATAGGAATTCCATTATCCTGAGGATGCTTTTTATTGAAGGCTTCAAGAGTAAAGAAGTTGCAGAGCAAATGGGTATGACTCCTTCTGCCATAACTCAGCGTTACAACAGGATGATGCACGATGTGGTAATACCGTATTTCAAGCGATATTTCGTGGCTTCAGAATACGAATCTTCTGTATATGCTACTATGGATGCTAAGAATTGCATGCCTTGTATGGCAAAGATGTCTATCGATGCCGACTTCGCAGAACCATCAGAGTATAATAATATGGATAATATGAAACAAGGAAGAATCACCCCAGAGTGGATAGACACTCTCATGGATAATGAAGTATTTGTTTTTGGTAGCAATCTTGCAGGTATGCACGGAGGCGGTGCTGCTCGTGTAGCTCATTTGCGTTTTGGTGCAGTATTGGGCAAAGGTGTTGGTTTGCAAGGGCAAAGCTATGCCATTCCAACCATGCAGGGTGGGGTAGAAACCATCCGACCTTATGTCAACGACTTTATAGCCTTTGCCAAAGCTAATCCGGAAAAGCATTTCTTGGTTACTCCAATAGGATGTGGCATTGCAGGCTTCGAGCCTGAAGATATTGCTCCATTATTTGAATCGGCAAAGACCATTAATAACATCAGCCTTCCAAAAAGCTTTTGGAAGGTGATAGAATAAAAAAACAACATTGGTGATATGGTAGTTCATCGTATCGCCAATGTTGTTTTTGTTTTGTAAGAAACCGTTGATGATGTTTTCTGCTATAGTTTCATATAAACCAAGTTTTCTTGTTATTTCTTTTTCGTAAACAGCAGCTTGCCTGGCAACTTCTGCCATTTGCGGTTTCGTGCTATCTTCATTGTGCTACCGTCATCTTGAGTAAGCTGCAAGGTGCTATCGTTTACAACCGTAAGCGTTGCCGTAAGGTCTTCGCTACCATAGTCGTTGATGATGCTGAGCGTAGCGTTGCCACTCTTGTTGAGTTTAGAACCTGTGATGAGCCATTTACGTGAATCCTTGTAGTCGCCAACAAATCCATCTACTTCGCCAAAAATCTCTTGCTGCGGCACAATGATATTCTTGTCGTAAAGGTTTATCTTCAAGTATATGTTGTATTCCTTGTTATCAAAAGTTCCCTTAAAGGTTTGCTCTGCTTGTGCATGGCATACCAAATGTGCACAAGCCAATAATGCTGTTATTATTGCTGTCCTCATATTCTATGGTCTATAATCTATTTTTGTATGCTGCAAATGTAAATATAATAATCTAATTGCCCAACATTTTTTATAAGATTTGATATTTCGCGAGGCTATTTAACTATTATCCTTAATTTTATAAGGCATATAAACTACTTGAAATAAGACTGCAATCGATAAACATTCTGTTTTATTCTCTGCATATAAATAATACTATGACTTACATAAGCTTAATGCTATTATCGTTCAGCCTGTGCTGAACGATAATAGAAGTTAACTTACTTTGCAAAGTAATATAGTTTCGTTTACCGTTCAGCCTAGGCTGAACGAAAGGGG
>HF994078.1:43810-50298 GCA_000436915.1 Prevotella sp. CAG:1092
GGAAAGGGGAATGTAGCTATCCAAATTTAGTTATTCTCTTTCGTCCTTATTTACTCACCGAATACTTCGTAAGATATGTTCTCTTCTTTCCATTTGTCTTTAGGCTGCTGCGTTTCTTTTGGGTAGCCAATGACTATTGTTGAGAATGGAATGATGGAACTTGGAAGATTGAGAAGTTGGGATATTGCTTCGCAACGATTTTGGGCAGGGTAGGTGCCTGTCCATACAGCTCCTAATTCCATGGCGTGGGCTGCTAATAGGATGTTTTGGGTTGCTGCAGATGCATCTTGCACCCAGAATTCGCGAACTAGGTCGTTGCTTTCGTTGCGCATGTCGCCACAAACAACTATCGCTAAAGGCGCTTCTTTAGCCATTCTGGCGTTAGGTGTGATTTCTGCTATTTTCTGTAATGTAGCCTTGTTTTTCACAACAATGAAATGCCATGGCTGGATATTGACAGCTGATGGAGCAGCCATGCCTGCTCGTAGAAGTTTCTCGATTTTGCTGTCTTCTACAGGCTTGTCCTGATATGAGCGAACGGAAGTTCGGGTGATGATGTTGTGATAAACTATATCTGAATCGTTTTTAGTCTGTGTCATAATTGGTGTTGCTATCTACAAAAATCCCCCGATAAGGGATATGGAATAATCCATAAGCCTTGTCGGGAGACGACTGTTGAAAATATAATAATGCGTTTTAGTATGCGAACAAAGGATAATCCTTCATGGTCTCGTTGACCTTAGCACGTACGTTGGCAATTACCTTCTCGTCTTCTGGAGCATTCAATACTTCCTCGATGAGTTCTGCTATCAATGCCATCATATCTTCCTTAGCACCACGTGTGGTCATGGCTGCTGTTCCGAGACGGATACCGCTGGTCTGGAATGCGCTACGCGAATCGAATGGCACCATGTTCTTGTTTACTGTGATGTCGGCAGCTACAAGTGCATTCTCTGCAACCTTACCTGTGAGGTCTGGATATTTGCTTCTGAGGTCTACGAGCATAGAGTGGTTATCGGTACCGCCACTAACGATAGAGAAACCGCGGTCTACCAAGTTCTGTGCCAATACGGCTGCATTCTTCTTAACCTGTGTAGCATATTCTTTCCATGATGGTTGGAGGTTTTCACCAAATCCTACTGCCTTAGCTGCGATGACATGCTCCAATGGACCGCCCTGTGTGCCAGGGAATACTGCTGAGTTCAACAACATGCTCATCATCTTAGGTTCACCCTTCTTTGTGGTGAGACCCCAAGGGTTCTCGAAGTCTTTACCCATGAGGATGATACCGCCACGAGGACCACGTAGAGTCTTGTGGGTTGTAGAAGTTACGATGTGTGCATATTTAACAGGGTTGTCGAGCAAGCCTGCTGCGATAAGACCTGCTGGGTGAGCCATGTCTATCATGAGCAATGCTCCTACCTCGTCGGCAATCTGACGCATTCTCTTATAGTCCCATTCACGGCTATATGCTGAACCGCCACCAATGATGAGTTTTGGCTTGTGTTCCAATGCCAGGCGCTCCATCTCGTCGTAGTCTACACGACCTGTCTCTTTGTTGAGGTTGTAGCCAACTGGCTTGTAGAGAATACCTGATGTGTTGACAAGGCTACCATGAGAGAGGTGGCCACCGTGATCAAGATTCAATCCCATGAAGGTGTCGCCTGGCTTGAGTACTGCGAGCAATACTGCAGCGTTGGCCTGGGCTCCAGAGTGTGGCTGCACGTTGGCAAATTCAGCACCAAATAGTTTCTTTACTCTTTCGCGAGCAAGGTCTTCTACTTGGTCTACTACTTGGCAACCACCATAATAACGTTTGCCAGGAAGACCTTCAGCATATTTGTTTGTCAAATAGCTGCCCATGGCTTGCATCACTTCATCACTAACAAAGTTTTCTGAAGCAATAAGCTCCATACCTTTGAGCTGTCGCTGATGTTCTCTTTCGATAAGATCGAAAATCTCTTGGTCTCTTTTCATTGTTGCGGTTGTATTTTTATTAAGTGAGGTTAATTGTTTTATTTAACTTCTTTGTCCGCTCTTGATGAGTGGGCTGGGGTGGAAATGCGGATGCAAAGGTAATAGAAAACTATGGATTGACAAAATAAAAGCGATAATTTGTAATCTGTATAGTCCTTATTCGTTGCAAAGTGTTAGTAACCCCCGCTGTGTAGATTGGTCTGTGTTAGCAGAGTTCTACCTTTGTGATGTCTTGCTCCTTGTCGCAGTAGTGGCATTTCACGATACCTTTTTCTTTGTCTACGAAGTTGAATATTGTAGACATAGGCTCGTTGTTGGTGATGCATTTTGGATTGTTGCACTTCACGATGCCTTTGAGCTCGTTAGGGGTTTCAACCATCTTCTTCTCTACTACTTCGTAGTCTTGAATGATGTTTAGCACAACATTTGGGGCTACTACCGACAGACGGCTGATTTCTTCTTTGGTAAAGAATTTGTCGCTAACCTTGATGATACCTTTGTTTTTAACCTTCTTAGAAGCAAAGTTGTTTCCTATGGTGACTGGTGTTTCCAATTTGTCTAATCCTAAGAGTGTTGCCACCTGATATGTTTTGTCGGCAGGTATATGGTCGATAACGGTGCCGTTCTTAATGGCGGCAACCAAACGTTCTTTCTTGCTCATATTATTATAAAAACGTGTTAGAAAGGTTTATTCTATAATGGTTTTATCATTCTTGATGTCTTCGAGGCTTATGCCAAGGCAACGGCAGAATATGGCCTCGCGAGCATAGAGTCCGTTTTGGGCTTGCTGGATGTAGTAGGCATGTGGATTGTCGTCAACATCGTAGGCAATCTCATTTACTCGTGGCAGCGGATGGAGAATCTTCATGTTCTCTTTCACGTTGTCGAGCATATCATTCTTCAGAATATATACATTCTTCACACGTTCATATTCCATAAGGTCGCTGAAACGCTCTTTCTGTACGCGCGTCATATATATAATGTCGGCGTCGGCAATTACTTTCTCATTGAAAGCTGTGTGCTCCTGGAAGTTGATGTCGTGTTCCTTGCAATAGAGCTTATATTCGTTAGGCATTGCAAGCTCTTTTGGTGCCACGAAATGGAATGTTGGATTAAAGTGACGCATTGCCGTAATCAGAGAGTGAACGGTTCTACCATATTTAAGGTCGCCAACAAGATAGATGTTGAGGTTATCAAGTGTACCTTGGGTCTTGTAGATAGAGTAGAGGTCCAAGAGACATTGTGATGGATGCTCGTGAGCTCCATCGCCAGCATTAACAATAGGTATTGGCGCAACCTCGCTTGCGTATTGTGCTGCTCCTTCTATATAGTGGCGCATTGCTATGACATCAGCATAGTTGCTCACCATAAGGATGGTGTCCTTAAGGGTTTCACCTTTTGTGGTGCTCGAAGTCTTGGCATCAGAGAAACCGATGACTCTTGCACCAAGGCGGTTGGCGGCTGTTTGGAAACTTAACTGAGTACGGGTAGAAGGCTCAAAAAACAAAGTAGCTACTACCTTACCCTTTAATAACTCTCTGTTTGGATGCTTTTCAAACTCTTGCGCCATTTCAATGAGATGCATGATTTCTTCTCTTGAAAGGTCGGCAATAGTCACGAAATTATGTTTTTCCATATTGTATATTGGTTGATTGACTTAAAATCGGTGCTAAGTTACATATTATTTTCCAAAGTGTAGGTCTTTTCAAATAAAAAGTTGTATTTTTGCCCATAAATTGAATGGTGATGATGATTATTTGTCAAAACCTAATAACAAAGAAATAACCATAAAACGAATTTATGAGAAAGAAATTTATTCTCTTCCTTTGGATAGCATTGGCAACTTCGGTGGTGGTTGTTGGTGTTGTTTTTTGCTTGATATGGAACGGAGTAATAGGCTATATGCCAGATATGAAAGATCTCCAAAATCCTATTAGCAGGTTTGCTACGCAGATTTATTCTTCAGATGGCAAGGTGCTGGGAACTTGGAATATTAACAAATCAAACAGAATTCCTGTTGCTTACTCTAATCTTTCCCCACATCTCGTTCATGCACTTGTTGCTACTGAGGATGCTCGTTTCTATGAGCATTCTGGTATTGATTTCTATGCTGTTGGACGTGCCGTGGTGAAGAGAGGACTTTTAGGTCAGACAAGTGCTGGAGGTGGTAGTACAATCACGCAGCAGTTGGCTAAGCAGTTGTATTCGCATCCTGTGAAGTCAACAGCCGAACGCTTGTTCCAAAAACCTATAGAGTGGGTGATAGCAATAAAGCTTGAGCGATATTTCACTAAAGAGGAGATTATTGCTCTGTATCTTAACTATTTCGACTTCTTGCATGGAGCTGTTGGTATAAAAACAGCTGCTCAGACATATTTTAATAAGGAACCTAAGGATTTGACGATTCTTGAGTCGGCAACGCTTATTGGCTTGTGTAAGAATCCATCGTTGTTTAATCCTGTAAGATTCCCTGATCGTTGTAAGGATAGACGAAATGTCGTGCTTGCTCAGATGGAGAAGGCTGGATATTTGACTTCTGGTGAATGTGAGAAATTGCAGGGTGATTCGTTGAAGTTGGATTTCCATCGTACCGATCATAAGGATGGCTCTGCTGTTTATTTCAGAGAATTCTTGCGCCAATATCTTATGGCTAAACGTCCTGAGAAGGAAGACTATCCTGAGTGGAATAAACGTCAGTTTGTGCTCGACTCAATCTCTTGGGTATCAGATCCTTTATATGGATGGTGTAATAAGAACTTTAAGAAGAATGGACAGCCTTATAATATATACACCGATGGCTTGAAGGTGTATACAACTGTTGATTCGCGTATGCAGAAGTATGCCGAAGAAGCTGTCTATGGGCATGTAGCGAAATTCCTTCAGCCTGCTTTCGATAAGGAAAATAAGCGTAAGCCAAATGCTCCATTTACAGGACAGCTAACAAAGCAGCAGGTGACGCAGATTATGAAGCGTTCTATGGTGCAGAGCGATAGATATAGGGGTATGAAGGCGGCAGGTTTTGATGACGAGGATATCTTTGCTTCATTCAGAAAGCCTAAGGAAATGACAATCTTCACTTATCATGGTGATATAGATACCATCATGACTCCTTATGATTCTATTAGGTATTATAAGTCGTTCCTCAGAACAGGATTTATGAGTATGGAGCCACAAACTGGATATGTGAAGGCATATGTTGGTGGTATCAACTTCTCGCATTTCCAATACGATATGGCTATGGGGGGTAGACGTCAAGTTGGTTCTACTATAAAACCATTCCTATATTCTTTGGCTATGGAAAATGGATTCTCTCCATGTGATTTGGCACCTAATGTGCAGACTACGTATATGGTGGCAGGACAACCTTGGACTCCAAGAAATAGTAGTCGGAAGAGATATGGCGAAATGGTTACGCTGAAGTGGGGTCTTGCTAATTCTAATAACTGGATATCTGCTTATCTGATGAGTAAGCTCAATCCTAACCAGTTTGTGGAATTGCTTCATGGTTTTGGAATCAATAACCCAGAGATTCATCCTTCTCTGGCTTTGTGTCTCGGACCATGTGAGGTGTCGGTTGCTGAAATGGTGAGTGCATATACTGCATTTGCAAATAATGGTATTCGTTGTGCTCCGCTCTTCGTTACTCGCATCGAAGATAATGAAGGTAATGTTATAGCTAAGTTCCAACCTAGAATGAATGAGGTTATTAGTCCGGAAAGTGCATACAAGATGCTTGTTGAACTGATGGCGGTTATTGACGAGGGTACTGGTAGAAGAGTAAGATTCAAATATAATCTTCAGGGACAAATCGGAGGTAAGACAGGTACTACCAACCGCAACTCTGACGCATGGTTTATAGGATTTACTCCTCAGCTCGTTAGTGGGTGCTGGGTTGGTGGAGAAGATCGTGATATCCATTTCGACTCTATGAATATGGGACAGGGTGCCACGATGGCTCTTCCTATCTGGGCGTATTATATGACGAAGGTGTATAGGGATACTTCGCTCGGATATTCTCCTTCCGATTTTAATATACCAGAAGACTTTAATGCTTGTCAAAAAGAGGATCCTTCGGATGGAAATGAAGAAATAGAAGATGTTTTTGAATAAAATAAGGAACATGTTAAACCCAAATCGGTATTTTTACTGATTTGGGTTTAATGTTTTATATAGTTTTTCTAAAAATGATGTATAGAAGATGTCTTTTTATAGGCCTCTGCAAATATATAATGTACGTATATGTATATATTTAATAATGTGTACGTAGTTTTGGTTGTTTACGAAAGTTAAACAATATACTTTTTGATACAAAAAAGCTAAGAAAGTTTTGGCGGTTTCGAAAATAGTTGTACCTTTGCAAACGCTTTCACCTCCTAACAACTACAATGTTAAGAGTTAGTTGAGTGTGTGGTGTAGGCAAAATAAGATAGAGATCTTTGAAAGGTTTACATAGACAGAGAAGTAGTACAAGAGCAAACTTCCACATTATTTATAGTGTAGAAGATTTGGGT
>HF994079.1 GCA_000436915.1 Prevotella sp. CAG:1092
CTTATTCTAATTCGTCGAACTCACGTTAATGTAAACAAACAATAATAGCGGCAAGAGAAATGCACACAGGCAGATCCTCTTGCCGCTATTTTTATTTCTTCTTTACGTTAGCTTTTTACTTCCTTATACCTCCACTCTTTGTCAACGTTATGGTGGCATCATGGAGTTTGCGGTTGCCATGGTCGAACATCAAGGCTGGATTGAAACGAGTGCCACGAAACTTAGTTTCGAAATGTAGGTGCTCTGTTGTTGCACGACCTGTGCGACCGGTAAGTCCTATCACCTGGCCTGCTTTCACTTTATCGCCTGCCTTAACAAGGTTCTTCGACTGATGGCTATACAATGTCTCAAATCCATAGGCATGCTTTATGCGTATGCAATTACCATAGCCAGCAAAAGGACCAGAGGATATTACTACGCCATCGAAAGCTGCAAGTATCTCGTCATTTGGCTTTGTCTTTAGGTCTACTCCCGAATGACCTCGTCTGCCTCCGTAAGGACTGATAACCTTTGCTCCTGGTAGAGGATACGACCAATGTTTCTTTTCTATCTTTCTGAGGTCGAGCTTGAATGTAGAATTCTTCTTAAATGGGTCGTCATCAAGATTTGCCATCAGCCTCTTCGACTTTTCGTCGGCAACAACATTTATGCTAATTCTGCCACCCGTTTTTTTGCATTGCACCATCTGCTTTCTCAGCTTATGGCTCGACAAAGAGATAATGGTTTCTGGATTAATCTTCGAACCATTTATCATGATATTGAAGTCAAGGAATTCTCTATTTGAATCTCCACCAACAATAGCGATGGTATGTCCTGCCTTTACTTCCTGCCCAACTTTCACAAGGTTCTGTGCATTATGAGCATAAACGGTTTCAAGACCATTATGATGGCGAACAACAATCACATTGCCATGACCAGAGATATAGGTAGACAAGCGAACGGTTCCGTCAAACATAGCTTTCACAGCATCGCCCTTCTTGGTTTCAATCTCAAGGTCGTTGCCTTTCAATATAGCTTTACCTACTGGCAACGGGAACGAATATTCTTTATCTGGAAGTTGAGTAAAATCAATGTTTATGATATTACTCTTGGCAAAGATACCTGGTGTTGGCACACTAATCTGCTGCTGTTCGGTGGCAGTAAATTTCTCACTTGTGGCAGACATTATCGTCAGCGACATCATCAATGCCACAACATAAATAGTTAGCTTAGATAGATTCTTTTTAATCATTTGGTTTCCTCCATAATTATTGCTGTATATATTCTGCCCGAGTTAATGCCTTGACGACGGGCAGAGAAAAAATCGTTAGAAGTATAGGTATCAACTCCTGATACCTTTATGTTTTCTGCTGGGATTCCTGCTGCAACCAACTCTCTGCGGTTGCATTCTGGTAGGTCGATATGCCATTTACCCATTTGCTTCGCTATGCCATTCATATCGAAGCCTGCAGAGGCAAACTGGTCGTAGACTTCCTGTCCAACCTCAAAGCTCTCTAATGATATGCCTGGACCTATCACAGCCTTCAACTTATCGGCATTAGAATGGTAGGTTGTTTGCATCTCAGCTACTGCCTTCGAAGCTATGCGCTTTACAGTTCCACGCCAGCCGGCATGTATAGCGCAGGCTGCATGATGCTCAGGATCGTATATTATAATAGGTATGCAGTCGGCAGTAGAAACGCCTATGCATACTCCACTCATCGATGTGAATATACCGTCCACTCCTTCTATCACCATAGCTCTCTCTTCCTCAGACAATGCCATAAAGTCGGGAGCTATAATGCAGAAGTCTGCTCCATGCACCTGATGTGGCAACAATATCTTTGTTGGCTCTATGCCTAATGTCTCGGCAAGTGATGCTTTATTGGCTTCGATATTCTCTTGCGAATCGCCACAATAGCTATTGATATTAAAGCTGCAATATGCGCCCTCGCCTACTCCACCATGACGCATGGTAGAGAAAGCACGCACACCTGGGGCTATATCGTATGATAGAAGCTGTGGACTATTCTTCATCATACTCATATTCAAAGTCGTCGAGGTCATCAACATCCTCAACGTCGTCTTCGTCTATATATTCAATATCTTCGTCTTCGCCTTCTTGAGCAAGCTCCATAGCAAAGCGCGACATGTCTTTATCCCTATGCACAAGGGTGTCCTCGGCTGTGATATCTTGCAACTTATTGCTCTCGCTATTGAGTTCTTTCCATAGCACATCCTTCAAATCTGAGAGTCCGTAGCCTGTTACTGAAGAGATGAATACTACAGGTAAATCTTCTGGCAGATGCTCACGAAGCATATCCATCAATTCCTCGTCCAAGAGGTCGCTCTTGGTAACCGCCAACACTCTGTGCTTGCTGAGCATTTCTGGATTAAACTGCTCAAGCTCATTCAATAACACTTCATATTCGCGCTTAATATCGTCGGTATCGCCAGGAACCATAAAGAGCAACAACGAGTTGCGCTCAATATGACGCAAGAAGCGAAGTCCTAAACCTTTACCCTCGCTGGCTCCCTCGATGATACCAGGGATATCAGCCATCACAAACGACTTATGGTCTCTATATTCTACGATACCAAGACTTGGCTCAAGGGTTGTAAAAGGATAGTTGGCAATCTTCGGACGTGCGCTCGACAAGGCGGAAAGCAATGTAGACTTTCCTGCATTAGGGAATCCTACCAAACCAACATCGGCAAGCAACTTCAACTCCATTATCACCGTACGCTCCTGCATAGGCTCGCCTGGCTGTGCAAAACGTGGAGCCTGATTGGTAGCAGTACGGAATTGGAAATTACCCAAACCGCCTCGTCCACCTTTCAATAGCATCACTTCCTGACCATCGTAGGTTACGTCGCAGATATATTTTCCGGTCTCAGCATCATATACAACTGTTCCGCATGGCACATCGATATACATATCCTTACCGTCTGTACCATGACACTTGTCGCGTCCGCCGTTGCCTCCATGTTCAGCAAACACGTGGCGCTGATATTTCAGGTGCAACAAGGTCCAATAGTTATGATTGCCACGAAGGATAATGCTTCCGCCGCGACCGCCGTCACCACCATCAGGACCACCATTAGGATTGTATTTCACATGCCTAAGGTGCATAGAGCCCTTACCGCCCTTTCCTGAGCGGCAATATATCTTTACATAGTCTACGAAATTGGAATCTGCCATTTAAGTGAAGAATTAAAAAAGTGAAGAAGAAAAAAAAGTGAAGAGTGAAGAGTGAAGAGTGAAGAATCATATAGCCTTAATGGTATTGGATTCTTCGTTCTTCACTCTTCACTCTTCCCTAAATTATTCGGCAATGCCGTCGATAACCTTGCAGATGTCTGCAAAGATTACCTCAAGCTGACCATCACCCTTTACGTGATGATGCAAGCCTTCGCCATCATACCAGCCGATGAGAGGAGCTGTCTGGTTGTGATAAACGCCAAGACGCTTCTTGATTGTCTCCTCGTTATCATCTGAACGACCGCTCTCGATACCACGCTTGATAAGACGTTCCATCAATACATTCTCTGGAACATCCAATTCTATCATAGCTGCAATCTTATGACCACGCTCTGCGAGCATTTTCTTCAAAGCCTCAGCTTGTGGAATAGTACGTGGGAAACCATCAAAGATTACGCCCTTGTGCTCCTTGCCAAAGCTGTCGTAAACACTTGCAAGGATATCTATCATGAGCTCATCAGGGATAAGCTGACCGTTGTCAATATATCCCTTGGCTGTCTTGCCGAGTTCTGTACCATTCTTGATTTCTGCGCGAAGCACGTCGCCTGTAGAAATATGACCGAAGCCATACTTCTTAATCATCAGATCGCTCTGAGTACCCTTTCCTGAACCTGGGGCACCGAAAATAACAATGTTCTTCATTTTTACTTTTTTGACTAAATCTATTGTGTTGTCTATATTATTCTACGATTGTGTAAATTTCTTTCAGGTTTCTGCCCTGCTGGTCGTAATCAAGACCATAGCCCACGATGAAGTCGTTAGGAATCTCCATTGCTGCATACTCTATGTTCAATGGCACCTGTAGCTTACCTGGCTTAAGGAGCAGGGTGCAGATATGTATAGACTCAGGGTTGCGTGTTCCCAACTGTTCTACCATACGCTTCATAGTGAAACCTGTATCTACGATATCTTCCAAAATAACAACAGTACGTCCTGCTATGTCTTCGTTCAAGCCAATAACTTCTTTTATCTTACCTGTCGAGGTGGTACCTTGATAAGAAGCAAGCTTCACAAAAGAGATTTCACATGGAATAGTGATATTGCGAATCAAATCGGCAGCAAAAACAAAAGAGCCATTGAGCACGGCTATAAAAAGTGGATTCTTGTCTGCCATATCGTTATTGATTTTTTCTGCAACAGCCTTCACACGCTGCTGTATCTCTTCCTCGGGGATAAACGTTCTGAACGTTTTATCCTTAATAGTTACTGTGCTCATTGTATGTCGAATTTTGGATAATTTGGGGCAAAGTTACTCTAAAATGACGGAATAACAAAAGAAAAGAATTGATTTTTGGCATATTCCACAACAATAGGTATGAAATAAACAAAAAAAAGCTAACTATTGGGCTTTTATTAGTATTAATTTTGTATTTTTGCTGTCGATATGAAAATTTTCACTTCTGCTCAGATTCACGAGCTTGACAAATACACCATAGATAATGAGCCCATCGCGTCGACCGACTTGATGGAAAGGGCTGCTAACGCCATTACCAAAGCCATAATCGACGAATGGACCGAGTATACACCAATAGTAGTTTTTGCTGGTCCTGGCAATAATGGCGGTGATGCACTTGCTGTGTCAAGACTATTGGCAGAACGTGGATACGAAGTCCACACATATCTGTTCAATATCCACAACAAGCTTTCTGTTGATTGCCAAACCAACAAAAAACGTCTTGAGGAATGCAGCAAAATAAAATCTTTCACCGAGATTACTGTCAACTTCGACCCTCCTCAGCTCACAGAGAACACATTGGTCATTGATGGTCTTTTCGGCTCAGGCATCAACAAACCTCTCTCTGGCGGTTTCGCATCGCTGGTTAAATATATCAACCAGTCGCCATGCAAGGTGGTTAGTATCGATGTGCCATCGGGATTGATGTGCGAAGACAATACTTTCAACATACGTGCTAACATCATTCGTGCCAACATGACGCTGACTCTTCAGCAAAAGAAATTGGCTATGATGCTCCCTGACAACCAGCTGTATATTGGCAAGTTGAAGGTATTGGATATAATGCTGAGCCATGAGTATATTGAGAATACCGACTCTAAATATTATATCACTGAAGAAAAGGATATAAGAAACATGTTGCGCCCTCGCTACGACTTTGCTCATAAGGGCAACATGGGCACTGCGCTCATCGTAGCTGGCAGCTATGGCATGACTGGCGCTGCGATATTGTCTACAAAGGCTTGTCTGCGTAGTGGTATCGGAAAGGTGTGCGTACGAACTCCAATGCTCAACTATCAGATAATGCAAATCAGCGTTCCTGAGGCTGTATTGGTTATGGACAACGACGAGAAGGTTTTCTCTGAATCTACTGATGCCAACGACTATGAGGCTGTTGCCATTGGTCCTGGTCTTGGTCAAGCTGAAAACACAGCTGTTGCCTTGATGGCTCAGCTCAAGCGCACACAATGTCCTATTGTTGCCGATGCCGATGCTCTAAATATCTTGTCGTCGCATCAAGCTTGGATGCAACAGTTGCCACGACATATCATCATGACTCCACATCTTAAAGAGATGGACCGCCTTATAGGCAATGCTTGCAATGGCGACTATGAGCGTTTGACTAAGGCTTGCGAAATGGCTGCTCGCCATGAGGCTTATATTATTCTGAAAGGTCACCATACTGCTATCTGCACTCCTGAAGGAAGGGTTTTCTTCAATAATACAGGCAACAGCGGCATGGCAACAGCGGGTAGCGGCGATGTGCTAACGGGTATCATCACAGGTTTGCTGGGTAGAGGATATTCAGAACAAGAGGCTTGCATCCTCGGTGTTTATCTCCATGGTCTTGCTGGCGATATTGCTGTTCGCGAACTTGGCAAAGAGAGCCTCATCGCATCTGATATCATCGATTATCTGCCAAAGGCTTTCAAGCTTCTGGAAGAATAACAAATCGTAAAAACCTAAACACAAGAATATAAACATGAAAAATATTATTTCCACCCTACTGCTTTCTGCTGCAGCTTCTCTTTCGGGCTACGCTCAGCAGGCTAACGAGGCAATATCTTACTATTTGCCTACAACGGCAGTTCATGTAAATTTGATAATAGAGAAGACCAATTATACTCCTGGTCTGTTGGCTGAATATGCACAGAGATACATGCGCTTAGACAATGTAAGTCTTGATGCTTATACCACGTATAGAATCATCGCTACAAATATGTATACTACTGCTGAGCCTGACACAGCAAAGCTTTTCACATTGGAAATCGACAAAAACCATTTCATCAATAACGTATCGAAGACAGAAAAGGGGCTCTTGCTTGCTATCAATGGCGAGGGCAAAGACAACACAGTGATTCCTACGTTCACTCCGTCTAAGCCTCAACCTATATTGAACTCTAAGGACTACATGTCGCAAGATATCCTCTCGGCAACAAGCTCGGCTAAGATGGCAGAACTTACTGCCAACGAGATATTCGAAATCAGAGATAGTCGCACTCAGCTTGCTCGTGGCGAGGCTGACTTCATGCCTAAGGATGGCACACAGCTAAAACTTATGATGTCGCAACTCGACACTCAGGAGAAGGCTCTCATGCAGGTATTCTCTGGTGTAACAACCAAAGACACTACAATGACAACAATCACCTACCTCCCTACCTCTGAGGTCGAAAAGCAACCTTTATTCCGCTTCTCTAAGTATTATGGCATTGTAGACAACGACGACCTCTCTGGCTCTCCTTATTATATTAAGGTTGCCAAGAAGAAGACTTTCGACGATGAGCCTGCTGCAGCTGATGCCAAAAAGGATAAAAAGGAAAAGAAGGATAAAAACGACATCGGACTTAGAGTAAACATCCCTGCTAAGATGGATATCACCATATTCAATGGCACAGGCAACACATTGGCTAAAGAGCAATTCCAAGCTCCACAGTTCGGTAAGCTCGAGAATCTTAGCGGTGAACTATTCGGAAAGAAACAGAGTAGCCGACTAATCCTAAACCCGCAGACTGGTGCCATCTCTAAGATTGAAGCGCTAAACATTGCGAAATAAAAGAAAACTGCAAAGAGATTTATTCTAAAAAGCATATAACTAAAAAGGGTGATACCGCTTGGTATCACCCTTTAATATTTTATGCACTAATCAGATTAGCACTGAGCGAGCTTACCGTCTGAACCGAGTACGTTCACAATCTTGTGGATGTACATCTTCTTCATGTTCTCGCGAGCTGGCTTCAAATACTGACGTGGGTCGAAGTGATCTGGATGCTCAGCGAAGTGCTGACGGATAGCTGCTGTCATAGCAAGACGTGAGTCTGAGTCGATATTGATCTTGCAAACTGCTGACTTAGCAGCCTTACGGAGCTGATCCTCAGGAATACCGATAGCAGCCTTCAAGTCACCACCGAACTTGTTGATAGTGTTAACCTCTTCCATTGGAACTGATGAAGAGCCATGGAGTACGATTGGGAATCCAGGAAGCTTCTTCTCGATCTCAGCAAGGACATCGAAAGCCAATGGAGGTGGAACCAATACACCGTTTACCAATGTGCACTGCTCTGGAGTAAACTTGTGTGCACCGTGTGATGTACCGATAGAGATAGCCAATGAGTCACAACCTGTGCGTGTAGCGAAGTCGATAACTTCCTCAGGCTTTGTATAGTGAGACTCTGCTGCACAAACCTCGTCCTCAACACCAGCGAGAACGCCAAGCTCAGCCTCTACAGTTACATCAAACTGATGTGCATATTCTACAACCTTTCTTGTCAAGGCGATGTTCTCCTCGTATGGAAGTGAAGAACCGTCGATCATTACTGAAGAGAAACCATTGTCGATGCAATCCTTGCAAAGCTCGAATGAATCTCCGTGGTCGAGGTGGAGAACAATCTCTGGATGCTCGCAGCCGAGTTCCTTAGCATACTGTACAGCGCCCTCTGCCATGTAGCGAAGGATAGTACCGTTAGCATAGTTACGTGCACCCTTAGAAACCTGCATGATAACAGGAGACTTTGTCTCTACTGCAGCCTGTACAATTGCCTGCATCTGCTCCATTGTGTTGAAGTTGAAAGCAGGAATAGCATAACCGCCTGATACCGCTCTCTTGAACATCTCACGGGTGTTCACGAGACCCAAATCTTTGTAATTTACCATAATTGTTTGTTTATGTTTAAAAAAACTAATATTCTTGGTTTTTATCCGCTGCAAAATTAGCAATTATATTTTTTCTTGCAAAATGTTGCATGTTTAATTAGTGTTCCAAATTTTATAAAATGCTAAAACACGCTTGTTTTTCGGGGGCGGTTCACAGTTTTGCAAATTCCGCTTTACAATTTTCCTAAGATATACCAGTTTTTTGGTCTTTTTCTCTTATTCTTCACCCTGTTTGTGCTTTCTTGTCAACTCTGAAGCAAACAAAAGCACTACGAAATAGCCTATAAAAGGTATCATAAATGGCAATACCAGATTGGTTTGGTCTGCCACATAGCCCATCAGTAAGAAGAAGCAGCCACCGATAGGTGTCATCATCAAGAGCGATGATGCACTCTTGGTAAGATTGCCCAAGCCTTGCAAAGCTAAAGTGAAGATGGTTGGGAACATAATGGCTTCAAATAGATAGTTGCAAACAAGGGCTATCATAGAACATTTGCCCAAATCGAGCAACACCAAGCCTATACATACCACACTTCCGATACCACAGTATAGTAGCATCAGCTCGGCACGCACCTTACGCATTATCCATGAACCAAAGAATCGTCCTACCATAAAGAAGCCCAACGCCACGGTCAACACTATCGAGGCTGTATTATCGTCCATCCATCCCTGACCGGTCACAAAGTTGATGAAATAGCTATTGATAGATATCTCGGCTATCTCGTATGCCAAAAGGGCGAAGAGGCCGAATACAAACATAGGATGACGCTTAAAGAGCTTCATTATTCGGGTGTCCTGTATGCTATCTTCTTCTGTTTCTTCGTGCTTTATCTCTGGCAGGTCTACTCTTGAGAATACCACGGCTATACACATCACCAATACTCCAAGCACTGCGTATGGCACAACAACATTGCCACCATCTGAACTGCCGTTAAACAAGAACTGACCTACGGCATAGGTGGCAAACAAGCAGCCCAAACCATTAAACGACTGCGAGAAGTTTAGTCGACTCGATGCTGTCTCCTTATCGCCAAGTTCTGCTGCATAGGGGTTGGCAGCTGTCTCCAAGAATACGAGTCCGCAACCTATTATAAATAGCGGACCAAGATAGGCATAGAAGGTTCCTATCTCTGCACCTGGTATAAAGAGCAATGCGCCAAAAGCAAAGAGGGCGAGTCCAAACACCACTCCTCGTCTATAGCCTTGGCGATTGATAAACCAGCCGGCTGGTATTGCCATAAGGAAATATCCCAGATATGTTGTCACCTGTATCAACGATGACTGGGTTAGGGAAATGTCGAGCGAGTTTTGGAAATGCTTGTTCAATACATCAAGGATGGCTCGTGCAAATCCCCACAAAAAGAAGAGCGAGGTTATCAAGACAAAGGGCACGAGATACTTCTTGTCTGTCAATGTTGGTCGATTTGTTTTCATTAACTATATTTTTTATTGTTCTAATCGAATAATATCTTCCCATAAATGGAAAGTATATATTACTAAACGGAAGAATTCCTTAAAAATTGTTTCTTACGCATAGTTTTCTCATTCTTGATAGGCTTTTCAAAAACTCTTTCCATTATTTGTCAATACAAGCTAAAAACTGTATCTTTGCCACTATATATACAAAAACTCACAAAACTATGACTATCAACCATTCAAAAACAATTATTTCTTCAATTGTTCTTTTAGCCTTGTCTGTATCAACCTCGTTTGCACAGCCAAGGGCTAAGCGTTGGGTTATTCCTAACGACACTTTCAAACCTGTAAGTTTCGACGTCAAGACTTCACAACCAGAACAAACAGTACTGCACTTTGGTGCTTCAGATGCTTGGAGTATGCTCTTTATTGGTACATGGCCTGAGCAACAGCAGCAACAGATTGCCGACTGGCTATTCAGTACCGAAAATGATGCTACTGGCAAACCTAAGGGTATCGGCCTATCGCTATGGAGAATGAATCTCGGAGCTGGCAGCTGGGAACAGGGCGACTCATCATATATAAATAGAGGTACTCGCACAGAATGCCTACTACAACCTGACGGAACTTGGAATTGGAATAAGCAACTACCACAGCGCAAATTCCTCAAAATGGCTAAGGAGCGTGGTGTGCCTTATCTGCTATTGTTCTGCAATTCTGCTCCTGTGCAGTTCACAAAGAATGGACTTGCCACCAACACAGGTCGTGGTGGCGACATCAATCTCAAAGATGATTGCTATGATGATTTTGCTCGTTTTCTTGCTAATGCAACAAAGGGCATTGAGGAACACGACGGGGTAAAGATTGATTATGTCAGTCCGGTCAACGAGCCTGATGGGCACTGGAATTGGCAAGGACCTAAACAAGAGGGCTCACCTGCAACAAATCGTGAGATAAGCCATTTGGCTAAGGAAACAAGCAAAGCTTTCAAGAAACTTAAGCTCGACTCTAAGATTGTGTTAAGCGAGAGTTCCGACCTTCGTTGTTTGCTTGGAGAATATAAAGCAGGATGGCAACGTGGCTATACCATTGCCACTCTCTTTGGCAAAGATAGCGTAAAAACATGTGTCAAGGGGTTGTATGGCATACCAAGCGTGGTGCTTGGTCATACCTACTGGACTAACACTCCTATCGACACCATGCGCTCCATACGTCTTGCTCTACGCGACAAACTAAAGAAATACGGACTCGACTATTGGCAGAGCGAGGTGTGCATAATGAGTAATGATGAAGAGATTGGTGGTGGTGGAGGTTTCGACTTCTCTATGAAGACTGCTCTTTATGTTGCTCGTATGATGCACTACGACCTTGTATATGGCAATGCTTGTAGCTGGTCGTGGTGGCGTGCTGCTGGCGAAAACTATAAGGATGGGCTCTTGCGTATATATACTCACGATGGTATGAAAACAGGGCATGCTGTCGACTCAAAACTTCTTTGGGCTATGGGCAACTATAGTCGCTTTGTTCGTCCTGGCGCTGTTCGACTTGATATTGATGCCTACAACGACGAGGGCGACATAGTGAAAGAGGGCGACACTCGCCCATACGGCACAATGCTTTCTGCATATAGAAACGTCGACGGTAAACTGGTTGTGGTAGCCATCAACTATTCCGACCGTCTATGTCCTATCACTCTCAACGTAGATGGCAAGCCGCATCGTTGGAATATGTATCGCACTTCGGATATCTCTGCTGAGAGCCTTCTGCCAATCGGCTCTGCCATCGACAAAACAACATTAACTCCTCGCAGTATAACAACATTTGTAAGTGAAGGGCAATAGCTCTTCACTTATTTTTTTGTCTGCACATTAAATTCTGTAACCTTTGATATAGTTTCGCCATTCTGCAATACAGAGCAGCATAGCTTTATTGTGCCATACTTCAGCCGGTTGTCGGCTTTCACCATAGCGGTATATCTCACACCTTTATATGCACCTATCTTCTCTACACATACTGGCTGCGAAATATATATATGCTTATTGCCGGTCATCTCTGCCACGGTTGGCACCACATTATATATTGGTTGCAAACCATTGTTGTAGACCTCAAACACTACCTTACACATTTCGCCTCGCGATATCGTTTCGTCTCCATCGGCATCTATGAAGCGTGCGTTTCTTATCTCTACAGTTGGTGCCGAATGGGTATACACATTGTCGGCTGGTGATGATGGTTGCTTATATTCGTAGTTGCCTGTAGCAGCATCGCCACCATCGAAATCGATACGGTCGTCACCACTATTGGTAGAATCATAGCCGCTATTGTCAAATTCGCTGTTGCCATATTTATATCCATCGTCTTGCTGCATACTCTGATTGCGCTGTGCACGGCGTTGCTTCATCGCCTCGCGATGTTCTTCCATCTCGCCATGTGCTTTCTGGTCGGCAACATTGCCTATGGTGGCACCTGCCATAGCACCACCAGCCATACCCACAATGGTTCCTATATCTGCGCCTCGAGGTCCGCCACTTATACCTCCTATTGCCGAACCGAGTATGCTTCCAAACTGTGCACCTGTATATGCTCCAGCGCCAGTATATGAGCTACAGCTGCTAAGCAATAATGTTGCTCCAACAGCCCAAACCATCATCTTCTTCATATCTTTTACTTGATTTGTTCCTTTATATTTATAGGCATACAAAACTATCTTTGCAGCTTTTATTTTCTGCAAAGATAATAATTTTTCTATTATCATCTATCGATTTTTTCCTAAATTAGCATAGGGAATTCCCTATACAATACAAAATGCCCTTTTTTATCAGCCAATGACTCAAGCAAATATCCTAATACCAATAGCTTATACATCCAAAAAGAAAAAGCCTCAACTATTTCATTTCTTCTCTTTCTGCAACCTTATATTCGTCGGGTTTCACAAATTCGAATTCGAATTCTGGCATATCGTCCTCTTCCATACGATAAGGCACAATTTTCTCCGTTACTGGTTTCACCTCGACCATAGCCACGCCCTGTGCAAGCATTCCTATTGCCTTAGCTGCCGCATACGATAGGTCTATAACGCGACCTCTACCGTATGGTCCACGGTCGGTAACCTTAACATCCACAGATTTATTATTGCTAAGGTTCGTAACTCGAAGTATTGTGCCGAAAGGGTATTTCTTATGAGCACACG
>HF994080.1 GCA_000436915.1 Prevotella sp. CAG:1092
CTAACCTTTTATCGGTTAGTCTTTTTTGTTGTGATATTTATTATTAATAATTATTTTTTATTTTTTTTAAGAAAAAAAATCAATAATGGCTAACAAATACACTATATTTCAAAGAATAGATAGGGCTTTTAGCGGAGATTGGAACATAGACGCTTCGGCACCGCACATCAATTCATATGACATGTCAAGTGTTGACAAAAATGTCTTGTATCGAACCACAGACAAGAAAGATTATGAAAACAAAAAACTTGAACTTCAACAAAACGCATATTTGAAGGACAGATGGATTAAGGCTAACATTGATTTGTCCGTAACGGCTTTTTCTGGACTCAACAATGTAAAATTAATGTATCGTGATTGCGATTTGATGGATGCCTTTCCAGAGATAGGAGCGGCACTTGACATCGTGTCCGAGGAAAGTACTATAACATCCGATAATGGAATGGTTGTAAATGTTTATTCAAAATCTGATAGAATTAAGTCTATTCTTGAGGACTTGTTTGTTAACAGACTAAACATTCAAGTTACTGCACCAATGGTAGTTAGGGCAATGTGCAAATACGGAAATCAATTTATGCTTCTTGACGTTGACAGCAAGTTAGGAGTGAAAGGTTGGAAGCAATTGCCAGTTTTCAGCGTCGAAAGGGTTGAAAACGGTGTAGGCAATCCCTATGGACAAAGCATGTATAATGTTGTTGGTAGAAACACAGACACATCAAAAGTCGACACGTCTACAAAGTTTGTTTGGGTTGACGAGAATAATTCACAAGTTCCTTTCAGAAATTGGCAAATAGCACACTTTAGGCTGCTTACAAACTCGTTATATCTTCCTTATGGGTGTTCATATCTTAACGCAGCACGTAGGCATTGGAGGATGCTTTCGCTCATGGAAGATATGATGCTGATTTATCGTTTGGAACGGTCGATAGAAAGAAGAGTGTACAAGATTTATGTTGGCGCAATTGACGACGCTGATGTCCAAGCGTATGTCGAAAACATAGCCAACAACTTCAAGCGCACTCCAATCATCGACCCAATGACTGGACAGATTGACTTAAGGAAAAACATTCTTAGTGTGGACCAAGATATTTTCATACCAGTTAGAGACCAAAACGCACCAACCCCAATTGATACATTGTCAGGTGCGCAAAACTTGACTGCAATGGACGACATCAAGTTTGTTCAAGATAAGGTATGCACGGCATTAAGAATACCAAAAACGTTCTTGAATTTTGACGAAGCGCAAGGTGATGGGAAAAACTTAGCTTTGGAAGATATTAGATTCACAAGGACGATAAATAGAATACAGCAAGCTTTCTTGATGGAACTCACAAAAGTAGCAAGCATACATTTGTACTTGTTGGGATTTACGGACGACTTAACAAACTTCAATTTGACGATGAACAATCCGTCCACACAAGCGGAACAACTCGAAATTGACAACATTCAGAAAAAGATTAGTGCTGCAAGAGACGCCATTTCAGACCCTGGTAACGGTATACCTGTAATGTCTCAGACACGTGCCTTGAAGCAGATAATGGGTTGGTCAGAAAAAGAAATAAAGGACAATCTTGAAGAAATCCGTCTCGAAAAGGGCATTTCTGCCGAACTTGAAAAGACTTCTCAAATTATCAAGCGCACTGGCTTGTTCGATACAGTTGACAGAATGTACGGAGAACCTGGTGCTGAATACCAAGATGACATGCAACAGCAAGGAAACCCAATGGAAGGAGGCGGTGCTCCTATGGGAGGTGGAGGACCTATCGGAGGTGATGACTTCGGCTCTGGGTTAGATGATTTAGGCATGCCTGGAGGAGACGAAGAAGGCGACATTTCAGGACTTGAAGGTTCAGAACCTACATCAGAAATGGGTGGAGAACCAAGCCAAGAAGGTGGAGGTACGCCAATGGAATCAGTGAATAACAACAAACCTCTTATTACGGAGCTAAGAAGAAACAGCTACAAAAAATCATTACGAGATTCTGAGATAAAAGTCAATATGCTGTTTTCCAAGTATTTGAAGCATTTGAATGACTTGAATGAAAGCAAAAAACAAGAGATTTCAATAGAAAAAGCTGACATTTACGACAAGTCTTTGCTAATCAATGAAGAATTCAACAAAATGATAGAAGGCTTAGAAAAGAAATTAAACGAAGAAAAGAACGATTAATGATTTATTGATAAGAGAAAAGCGGATTTGTTTTAATCCGCTTTTTTTATATACAAAGCCAAGAAAACCCACAAGTCTTCAGCTTGTGGGTAGTTTAAATTATGTGTTAAATATATTATATTTTTTTAACAAACAGAAATATTTATAAATATTAAAACGTTTTATAATGGAAAATAATAAAAAAATTCTCTCTGATTTGGAAAAAGACTATAAGGGCTTATCGTCTGCATTGAGGAAAAACGACATAGAAATAGCAGACACTTGGTTCAATAGGATTAAGAACGATTACGAGAAGTATAAAAGCGAAATGGATTACAAGGATAGTACTTACAAGGCGACAGCTGGCGCATTGGGAACTATGTTCGAATCTGTTTTGCCAACATTATTTGTTAACAATAAAAGGGCCGTAGGGGAAATAATAAAACTGATTAAGGAAGACTCCAACATAAAGTCACAATTGCAGTTTTTTGAAACGATGAAAAACTACGACGGACTTTCAGATGCAAAGGATTACATAAAAGAATCAATTGATTTGGCATCACGTGGGATAAACATGAGCACGTTGAAAGAATCGAACAACAAATTGGCTTCGTTAATTATTAAGCATAACATCAAGCCTAATGACGTGATTGATGAGGACAAGGAAGCATTCTTTGAAGCTGGAACCTATCTCCTTACGCATCGCAAAAAGCTCAACAATTTGTCAAAGATTTCAGCAAATAGGAACATAGTTGAAACTTATATAAACGCTCACAAAAAGGATATTGTAAAAGAAGACACTAACATCATCAAGCAAACGACTGAAAATTTTGACAAGAAATTGGGTATGCTTACTGAAGCCGAACGGTCATTGGTTATGGACATAATTAATTCGAAGTCATCCATTGCTGAGCAAAGGCAAAGAAAATTCTTCGACAGTCTAAAAGAAAAGTGCATCAGCAAACTTAACAAGATGATTAATGAAAGCTCAGACGAAAACAAAGATGGTTTGTTAGCAATTAAGGAAGAAATCACATCTATGCAATATTGCAAGGAAACTATAGTGAAAGACACCGCCAAATTACTCGAAGTTGGTTCAGTGCTAAGTGACAAATAATTTTTTTCTAAAAGATATAGCTATGAAACAGTTTATTTTAAAATACGTTAACGATTGTGAAGGTTGGAAGACCGCAATAAAACAATTGCATTGGAATGCAAAAAATCTTGCACAACATAAGCTTTGCGACGAGATTGCTGACACAATATCAGATTTCCAAGACCAAGTGTCTGAGGTTGAGCAATCAATAAGTGGAAACCTTCCATTTAACAAATTAAAAGGAACACCATACAAGGTTTCAAGTTTGGAGAAGTTTATAAATGATGTAATTAAGACCACAAATTCTTTTTATGATAGGTTGAAAAAAGAAGGAAGTGATTACGTTGGAATGGCAAGTGATTGTGAAAGTTTCTTAAGCGAAATGCAAAGAAAAATGTATTTGGCTAAATTTACGATTCATGAGCAAAGAAGACGTATAGTCAAACTAACCGAATCGCAATTACATAATGTGATTAAAGAAGCTGTAAAGAAATCTTTGATTACATTGGATTCACGT